>JABDGE010000078.1 GCA_013286235.1 Bacteroidota bacterium | reverse complement strand
TTTTATACTTTGATAACTCACCGTCAATAATGTTATGGCCAAAGCGCCAATGGCTGCAACGGCGAAAATCCACCAGTTAATATCTGTACGATACTCGTAGCTCCGCAACCAGTTGTGCATAAAAATGTACGACACCGGCGATGCGATCAGCAATGAAATAACTACCAGTACTACAAAATCCATCGACAACAACTGCCATAAATTAAATATGGTTGCACCAAGCACTTTACGAACACCAATTTCTTTGATGCGCTGCTCCGCCATAAATGAGGCCATGCCGAACAAACCAAGGCAACTGATAAATATGGCCAAACCTGCAAAACAAGTGGCCAGTTTGCCGATCCGTTCTTCATTATCAAACTTTTTGGCATAGTCCTGGTCAATGAATTGAATGTCGAACGATGCCGAGGGATCGTACTGCTTAAAAATAGCGGTTATCTTGTTGAGGGCCAGATGTGCGCTCATCAAAGGATTAATTTTTATGTTGATGTTGGATAAATGCTGAAACCTGGGCAAATAAAAAAAGCTTGGTTTTGGGGCTTCATATGCCGATTGGTTAACCATATCTTTCACCACGCCGATAATCTTGAACTTACCGTTGCCGATCCATTCCATCGTTTCGCCTACCGGGTGTTTGAGCCCCATAAACCTTACGGCCGCTTCATTGATGATAAAGCAGGACGAGTCGGACATAAACGCCGGATTAAAATCCCGGCCATCCTTAATTTCCCAGTTCACCGTTTTGCCAAAGTCGGCGGTAACCGCCATGCTCATAAACTCTTCCTGTACAGCCGGATCTTTCCCGGGCCAGTTGAAACCTCCGTTGGAAATGTAAACCTGGGTTACCGGGCTTTCCGATTCCGCAACGTTAACCGCTGCGCCGCTGGCGAGCAAATCATTCTTTAGAGCGAGGTATTGTTTGTTGAGCTCGTCGGTTTGCAGGCTTACATTCAACAAATTATCACGGCTGTAGCCAACCGGGCGATCTTTGGCAAACTGGATCTGCTGATAAACCACTATTGTGCCGATGATCAATATTATCGAAACAGCAAACTGCATCACCACCAATACCTTGCGCGGGATAGCCGCCGAACGTCCTACCTTGAACGTACCCTTTAGTACCCTCACCGGCCTGAAGGACGATAAATACAGGGCCGGGTAACTGCCTGCAATAAGGCCGGTAAATAAACTGAACGAAACACCCAAACCCCAAAACACCGGGCTGCCCCATAAAATAGCTATCTTTTTATCGGCAAGCTGGTTAAATTCGGGCAGGCATAACAGCACAAACACCAACGACACAACGAATGCCAGCACAGCAATCAATAATGATTCGCTGTAAAACTGCATGATGAGCTGGCTACGAACCGAGCCGATGGCCTTGCGGATACCTACTTCCTTTGCCCGCTTTTCGGACCGTGCGGTGCTCAGGTTCATGAAATTGATGCAGGCCAGCAACAATACAAACACGCCTATAATTCCGAACAACCAGACATACTGAATTCGGCCGCCTGTGTTGACGCCGTTTTTAAACTCATCGTACAGATACCATTTGTTCATCGGGTGAAGAAAAAGCGCCGAGCGGTAGCGGGCATCGCGGTTGTGCATGCTGGTGAGCGCATCCAGCTTAACGTTTTTAATTTTTGCCGAAACCTGGTTCATATCGGCGTTATCGGCTATCTGAACAAATGTTTGGAACCAGCTTGCTCCCCATGGGTTGTTAAACCTGGTGGCATATTTCTGGCTGATTGCCAGCATTTGCCAGGGCGCAATAAATGTGAGGTCGCCAAAGGAAGAATTTACCGGCAGGTCCTGGTAAACGCCGGTTACTTTGGCGTTTTGCTGTTTGTCAATAACGATCAGCTTATTGATAGGATCGGCATCACCGAAAACCGCCTTCGCGGTACTTTGCGATAAAATAACGGAGGTGGGGTCGTTCAGGCTGGCCGCCGAGCCCTTCAGCATGGTTACCGATAGCATATCGGTAACGGCAGGCTCCATATAGTTGCCCTTTTTTGTTACCTGTTTTCCGTTGTAGGTAAGGATATGGTCCACCGTCCAGGAGGTTATGATAACATGTTTAAAGCTGCTGCCAAAATTATTGCGCAGCGCCGGCGCAAGCGGCAGTGCGGACGAATTCCAGGTTTGGGTTTCGTTATTGATCCAGGAATTATCCATCACCCTTGCAATACGCGCCTCATTTTTGAAGCCGGAATCAAAGGAAACTTCATCCCAAATCCAAAGACCGATCAATATGGCTACGGCCATGCCGACAGCAAGGCCGCCGATATTAATTAATGAGGAGACCTTGTTTCTCAGGAGGTTTCTCCAGGCGATCTTTAAGTAATTTTTTATCATGGCCGGTTTGTTAGATGGAAGTCCGTACTAATAGACACGGGTTGTTTATCAAACGTTGCGTAGGGATGAGCTACATTTGATTTACGAATTACGATTTACGATTCACGATTTTGGAACTCGAAAGGTGAAAGTCGAAAGGTGAAATGCAAATGGTCCAGCCACTCACACTCAGGCAATGAAGTATGAATTATGGACGGCGAACTACTGCAACTGCAACTGCTACTGCTACTGCCACTCAATTACACCTCCGGCTATGAACCATGAGCCATGAACTATGAACCCTTCCAATCTCACATCTCACATCTCCATCCGGGCTTTATCTTTCGGACTTCCGGACTTCCGGACTTTCGGACTTTCAGACTCTACTTAAACTTAAACACATTCTCCATATTGTCGGTATCATAGGCGCTCACCTGCATATCTTTAATGATGCCTGTTTTAAGGCTGTATACCCAGCCGTGAACGCCCACAAACTGGCCCTTTTCCCAGGCGTTTTGCACAATGGAGGTTGCGCAAAGGTTGTGTACATTTTCAATAACGTTCAACTCAACGAGGCGGTCGGTGCGTTGCTCCTCGTCGGTTATGCTGTCCAATTCTTCGGCGTGCAGGCGGTAAACGTCCTTGATGTGGCGCAGCCAGTTGTCGATAAGGCCGAACTGCTGGTTGCTCATCGCGGCGATGATGCCCCCGCAGCCATAGTGCCCCGTAACAATCACATGCTTTACCTTCAAAACGTTCACTGCATAATCGAGTACCGACAGCATGTTCATATCCGAGTGCACCACCATATTGGCTATGTTACGGTGCACAAATATCTCCCCCGGTGCTGTGTTGGTGATCTGGTTGGCGGGTACCCGGCTGTCGGCGCAGCCTATCCATAATACCGGCGGCGACTGCCCTTTAGCCAGGTTGCTGAAATATTCAGGATCGGCCTTTAGGGTGTTTTCGACAAATTTTTTATTACCATCTAATAAACTCTTGTAAAGTTCGTTATTGGGTTCATCGTGGAGTTTGGCGCACATAATTTCTCAAAAGAACAGGTTGGTGTTGTGCAAAAGTACAATTTAGATGAGAGATTAGAGGCTGGAGATTGGAGATTAGTTGGGAAAATACGCAGCCATCCAACGGCTCCCCTTTACACAGGATAATTTAGCGTTTCATGTAACATAATTGGCAAATTGCCGAACTTAATCTTGATATTTATTGCATGCATAAGAACTCTGTACCCGCTTATCAGAAAAAGATGGACGTCTAAATTGGGAGCATTTGAGTGTTGAAAGGGCAAATATTAAGAAGACCAAACGAGCAATGGACACCATAAAAAAAAGGCTTTTAATAATTACGTTATTTCTTGTTGGGTTTACTGGTAACCGGGCAGTCGGCCAGGCATTTCTGTTAAGTTCAGTCGATGGAAATGAAACCTCAATTAAGCTCTTCTTCAACGACGAGCGTGACATTATAACAATAAGCTGTGCAAAGGATACCCTTACTATAAATGGTGTTACGTATATCGATACGATCATAGTTCTCGATAAAAGATTCCTGCTGGTTAATTACAATATAAGGGCCGGCTCTGGCCTCCATATGAGGCGTTCTTTGATTGTCACTGTCAAAAACAATATTCTTTGTCAGGCACTACATATTACTTCATTATTTAGCGAGGAATTCATAGATTTTAGCAAGCCGGTTCCGTCATCAAATCCAATTAGTGAAAGCAGTCTTTTCAATGTGAAATTTTCGATAAATCGAAACACAGCATCTAATTATGTACTCATTACACACATTCATGACGAAAAAAAGTCGATAGATTCGCCTAAAACTAACTATGAACGTGACAATGAGCTTACTTTGAATTTTGATGCAATCCAGAATATTTTTTACAGCAATTATGAAAACCTATCCCAATACTTTACAATCGTTGATCCCAAAACACAAGAAGAAACCAAGCAATATTTAGTAGGAACATTCCCAATGATTCAGCTTGGAAGTGATAAATATTATTATTTAAAGAATGAATGGTACGAGCAGAATGAGGAGGGCAGCTTGACGAAATACTCGTATAGGTAAAAAATTCTAATCCCCTCATTCTGGCGCGAGGTACTATCTGAAAAAGAGGCGGGCTACTCGTGACGGGAAGGATCTATTTTTTCTGTTACATGCCTCGCAAGTATATCTTCTATGCCACTAATTTTTTAAACTGTTTTATTCATCACATCCCGCTAATTTACAGCACATTAAATTTTCGTAAAGGTACTCGTAGTGTAACGTCTCGGTACAGTTACTGTACCCTTAGCAAAACCCGGTTTGCATGTTTAATATAAACGCCGCACCTTTAAACCGGATTTGGGCCAGCCTGTTGCGGCAGGGATGCGTGCTCACAAAGGAGTCTTTTGGACCTCTTGCGGTGGCTATCGCCCCCTTTACAACGGAATTGCTGAAAAAAAAGCAAAAAAGCAAAAATTTGGAAAACCGCGCGGGATGCCCGGTTTCAAAATGTTCTTTGAAATATTTAAAAATCAGGCTATTACGGCAAATGAACCCCTGACGCCGGGCGGAGTCTACCATGTTTTCGGAGAATATTTATAGCATTAACCATACAAAAAAACCAGCATTAACATCGCATTAGCCTGCTGCAATCGTCAAAAATGGGCGGAAAAACATCGCATTAACCATGCATTGGCCACGCATTAACCGCGCAATAATGCGCTGGAAAGATCGATGAACCGGCAATCCTAACGTCCCTGGAACACACAAAATGTAAACTTTCAGGACGAGGCAAAACATGATCACAAAAAAAAATCACACGGAATTCACACGCCATTCACTCCAAATTCACACGCCATTCACACGGTATTATAGAAAAATCACACGCAATTCACACGGTATTTTTCCGGCAAAATAATCACAAATAGCTGATATTTAGTTATTTGAAATGTAAAAGAATACCCCCTCCTCAAGCGCGAATGTCGGGCAAACGCCAAAAGCGGCTGCTCCTCGTGCCCCGTCCACAGGTAATGAACCGCGCTCCAATGAACGGCAACCGGAATAACATTCCCTCTTCGACGTTCGACCCTAAGCGATGATTTAAATTCATTCACCGCACCATCAACCGCAGAACACGCAAAAGCCCCGGCGAAATTGCCAGGGCTTTTTGTATGTTTTTTAGAGGTGTTTACTTTTTATAGTTTTTCTATTTCTTCAACAGAAAGCCCTGTGATATTGGCGATCAACTTGATATCCAAACCGCTTTTTATCATTTTTAATGCGGTTTCTCTCGTGTTTTTTTCAATGCCTTGCTCAATCCCTTTTTCAATGCCTTTTTCAATGCCTGTTTCTTCGGCTTTTTCTTCTGCATAAGCTATGGAATTTTCATAATCCCATTTTGCCTTTAAACTTGAATCGTACATCGCTTTCTCCTCCTTTGTTAGGTTGCTTACCTCTGCAATTTTAAATACTTTTTGAAAAACACGTTTGTTTAAAACTGCCTGCACTGGGTCAGTCAGAAAACGGGGTATATATTTGGGGGGTTGTTAGGTTATAACTTTTCTATTTCTTCAATAGAAAGTTTGGTTGTTTTGGCAATAAATTCAATTGCTAAACCCTCTTTTTTGAGCTCGCGGGCAATAGCTATCGCCTTTTTATATTCGCCTTTTTCAATCCCTTTTTCAATCCCTCTTTCTTCGGCTTTTTCTTCTGCATAAGCAATGGAATTTTCGTAATCCCATTTTGCTTTTAAGCTTGAATCGTACATCGCTTTCTCCTCTTTAGTTAGTTTGCTTACTTCTGCGATTTTAAATACCTTTTGAAAAACGCGCTTGTTTAATACAGCCGGGACCTTGTCTAAATGGCTCATGTGCTTCAATAGATAGAACCATTTGTCCAGATCCGTTTCCAGTTCTTCTTCTTTTTTAACAAATTTAGGCAATTCTAAAAACTTATAAGCCAATTTATTGTAAAAAATTTCATGCGTATTAGTATTAACCAGGGCAACGTGGTGCAGGTATTCTCCGGCGGGACTTTCCCTGAAATTGAACTCCAGTATGGCTATGAGGTAAACCTCCTTTAGTTCGATGTTCCAGTGGCTTTGACCCTTTGGCAATTGTTCGTTAATAAGACGGGAGGTGTAAAACACGGTTCTGTCCCTGAAATTACGCTGTTCGGCCCGCTGCATTTCAATGATGAATTGTTCGCCGTTGGCACCGGTGCAAAGCAGATCGAAAAATACTTTTTTTAATTGATCGTGATCTCCCGCACGTTCCGTCGGACTATAAGTAAGGTCAGCAATTTCCTTTTGGCCTTTAAATAATTGGTTCAGGAAGTCAATCAAAATATCCTTGTTAGGCTCGTTCCCGAACAAGTGCTTAAAGCCAAAATCACTCAATGGATCTATGAAACGGCCAATTATATGCTCCATATTGCTGCTGGTTTAAGGACAAAAATAATCAAATATAGGACATGCCCATGGTAGTACTCACATCAAAGCGGCGATGCCAGGGCCAAAAGCGCAAAGGCGACTCGTACCCTAGGACAGTTAGCCCGCCGTGCCAATGGGCCAGGCTAATGTTGTAAATGCTTACTCCTCCCTCCTTAAGCGCGAGAATGTCGGGCAAAGGCCAAAAGCGCTGGTTTCTCGTGCTCCACGACAATTATTAAACTGTGGACGGCCCCGCCGACAGGTTGCAAACTATGCAAATCTCCCTCCTCCCGCCGTGAAACGTCAACTATGAACCCTTCCAATCTCATATCTCATATCTCATATCTCATATCTCATTCCACCACTTTCCCATAAACATTTAACGGCGTAAGCCGGTTTTGGAAAATCATCGTCGTATCGCGGGCGAATATCTGGAAGTCTTCGGCGCTGGCCTGGCCCGGATATGGGGCGTAAAATTGCTCCGGGCCGGCGTTGCGCCAAACGAGTACATACGATATGCTGTGCTTAGAAATTGTTGGCAGCAGCAGGCTGGTCCACCAGTTTTTTAGGGGGATGTTAAGGTAGCCTGTTTCGGCAAGACAGGATAGTTTATGGTGCTGCGCGGCGAGTGTATCCACCAGGGTCATTCGCCGGTCGAGGTTCCATTGGTAAATGTGGAGGTCTTTTACGCAGTAATAATCAAAGCCCACCAGGTCAACGTAAGCGTCGCCTGGATAGCGCTGCATAAATTCGGCGTCGGAGTTAAAGTCGGCTGCGGAATATACGACCAGCAGGTTGTGCAGCTTTTTGGTATTGCGCAGGTAATCGATGGTAAAGCGCCACAGAGTTTTAAATTGATCGGGCGTGCAGGTATTTTTGCCCCACCAAAACCAGTCGCCGGTAAACTCGTGAAAAGGCCGGAACAGGATGGGGATATGCTCGCCGTTGTCGCCTTTTAGCCCGTCGAGATATTTGGCCGCACGATCGAGGTAGTCGGTATAATTTTCATGAAAAGCGCCGCCGGGGATGATATCGGCGACCGTATGCCGGCTGGTATCCCAGGCTGTTTTACCATCCACCGGGTTGTCCATATGCCAGCTGAAAGTATTGATGCCGCCGCGCTCATAAGCCTCGCGGACCCTTTTGCTTTGAACGGAGAAAGGCAGTCCGTTAATATCCCGAATGCTGTCGTGCTCAATTTTTGAAAGATCCCAGCCATACACCGCCGGATAGGTGCCGGTGACGGCTTTTACATCGGAGCCATCCTTATCGTATTTAAAATTAACACCATAACCCGTATCGTCATGGTGGCCAAATAATATGCCCGTGCCCTGGAGGCGCTGGAGGCTGTAATATAATTCCCGTGTTTCGGTGGTCGCCAATTGATCGCTCGGTTCGTTCAGTTGCTTTTTCTTACAGGAAGCCAGCGCCAATATAAGGAACAGGAGGTATATTTTTTCTTTCTTCATTCGTATCTGCAAAAAATAAAACCGCGATGCAGACCGGCATTTTCCGGTCCGCTTCGCGGCTTGTTATACGTCTTGACTACTTTGTCAGTTACTCTTTTGTCAATTTTAAAACAATCACATCATCGGCGGGAATGGTTTCATCGAAAGTTTTTGCCGTAGAACCGACTTCTTTCTTTGACCACAAATCGTGCATTTTGTAAGTTGTTTGCGTAAAATCGAAACTGGTATTGGAAACAGCATCTACCATAGGATGTCCTTTCCAGTTGTAGCTGACCTGCTGCGGCCTGCCAGAGCGGTTTAAAAAGCATACGGCCAACTCATTATTGGAAAGGGGTTTTACCCATATTTCAATCCCGTCGAAAGCATAAAACCGGAATGCCTCCACTCCCATCGGATCCTGGTCCAAAGCGATTACGTCTTTATTGGTTAATATTTCGCGGGTTTGGTCGCTCATTTTGCGGAGATCGTTACCGGCCATTAACGGCGCTGCCAGCATGCACCACAGCGAAAAGTGGGCCTTGTCTTCGTTTACTTTCATACCATTGCCCACTTCCAGCATGTCGGGGTCGTTCCAATGGCCGGGACCGGCATATTGGCGGATACTGTCCTGCTGGTCTAAAATAGAAAGCACGCTTAACGCGGTCCATCCTCCCTTGTTAATATTTTTTTCGAACCCAAGGCCTATATCCCCGGTGGAGCGCCACAGTTGGCCTACATTCTTTGCCCAGCGCCAGGGCTTGTGCTGCCCCCACTCGCAAAGGCTGAACACCATCGGCCGACCTGCGGCACGGATGGCCTTGCTCATGGTTTTGTAGGCTTCTATCGCGTTTTCGCCATCCGTATTGCACCAATCGAATTTTAGGTAATCAACGCCCCATGAGGCATACAGCCGGGCGTCCTGGTATTCGTAACCACGGGTGCCGGGATAGCCTGCACAGGTTTTGGTGCCGGCGCAGTTATAAATGCCAAATTTCAAGCCTTTGCTGTGCACATAGTCGGCAAACTCCTTCATCCCGTTGGGGAACTTTTTTGGATCGGCAACCAGGTTGCCGTTCTGATCCCTTTCCATGGACATCCAGCCGTCGTCCAAAACAAAATAGACGTAGCCCGCGTCCTTCATGCCCGATGAAACATAGGTATCCACCATGCCTTTTAGCAGGGGTTCATCGATGTTGGTTTGAAAAGTGTTCCAACTGTTCCAGCCCATGGGCGGGGTTTGGGCCAGCTCTTCGAATTTTTGAGCGAAGAGGGAGGCGGTGGATACGATGGTTACCGCTAATGTAAGCAGGAGCCCTTTTGGGTTTATATTCATGGTTTGGTGGTTTTGCTTCTGAACAGAAATATTCTTTTCAAAATGTCGGTCGGAGAATTATGGCGTATAAGGAGATCTCTCCTATCGTCGGGATGACAAAAAGGGGGATGGGTGCAGGGTAATTTTAATTCTTCCATTTCCCGTCGGGTTGATTTAAGGATTGAAATAGGTTGATATCGTCCGAATTTTTGGTGGCGATTGGCGATGCGCCGTTTGCGAATTGTGCTTTTACAAAACGGATTTCGGCGCCTTTCACATCGTCAAAAAACAGCGGTGGACGTTGGTCATTGTCTAAATAATGGAATTCGACGTTCTCGAGCTTTAAGCCCTCCACGTGGCGCGCATAAACCCCGTATGCGGGTAAAATGCCGAAGCTGCCGGGCTCGGGATAGCCTTTTTCCATTTCGGGCACCTCGCGGGCAGCCTGTTCGGCAGTGCCGCCACCTTTGCTGTAAATCTTGATATCTTTCAAGTCGATGTCCTTAATGGTATGGCCGGGTAAACCGCTGATCAATATTCCCTGCCCCGGCTCTACGTTCCAGGCAACCACATTGCTGATGATCACCCGCCGAAGCTCCCCAACCGGTACCCCCTCGGGGCCGCGCATCCTCGCTCCTATTCTTAAAAACACCGGCGAATTCACCACATCGCGCATGGTGATATTGGTGATGGTGACATCTTCCAGCAAAGCGCCGTCCACAGTTTCGAGCGCGAGGCCCCTGCAATAGTTGAATGTACAATTGGAGATGGTAATATTTTTAAAGCCACCGTTTGATTCTGTACCAAACTTGATGCGACCGGTTGGCTCCTTTATGGTGCGTTTATAGGTGCCGTCCAAAAATGAGCCTTCTTCAAAACCGCTTACCCCGCAATTCGTGATGGTTACATTTTCCGTGGCCCGTGCAAAACCAAGGCCGAAAGTACTTTTTAAACAGATGCCATCGTCATGCGGTGAATTAACGCTGCAATCGGACACACGTACGTTGCGGCAGCAGTCGATATCCATCCCGTCGCGGTTCGTATCTTCCTTGATGTTACTTATGGTGAGGTTATCAACGCCGGTTGCCAATATACCGAACCAGCCGCCATGAGAGATGGTAATGTCCTGTATGCTTACGTCGCGGCACAGGTAAAGGGCTATGGCTTTGTTGGCCGACTGCTTGCTTTTAACAAAATCGTGGTATAAGCCTTTGCCAAATATCATCCCCTGGCCCACAATCGAGATATCGTGCAGGTTTTCGCCCCAAATCAGGCTGTTATGCCAGTGGCTATGCCCGTAATCCTGGTAAGTAGTGTTCACAGCGGCCTCCTCTTCATCATAGCCGTTTTCAGCGTTTACTTCTGCTGCGATGATGACGGCCCCCTGGTCGATAAACAGGGAAATGTTGCTTTTTAAATGAATGGAGCCTGATAAATAATTGCCTGCGGGCAAATACACTGTACCGCCCCCCGCAGCCGAAGCGGCATCAATAGCTGCGTTAATTCCCTTGCTATCCAGGTTTACACCATCGCCTTTTGCGCCATAATCCCTTACATTAAAATTAACGGGCGGGGTTGTGCCGCCGGCGTGGGCAAAATTTAGCGAAACCATGCACAAGGCAATGGTCACTTTAGCGAGGAGCTTCATCATAAGAAGGATTTATGGATCAAATTTAATCATGTGATCGACATTTTACTTTTTATCTGCAACTAAAAATACAGCCCCGTAGGCAGGAACAACAACGGTAATACCGCCCGACACGCCCTGGGCAATAGCCGCAATAGAACTATAGTTGGAAGGCCCCCCTGTTTTTCCGCTTGCCGGACCTACACCGTTGATCATGACATCGTGCGAAAAAGGCGCATTGTCGGTACCTCCGTTTAGCTCATAGTAGTAATAATTTGAGCCGATAGCGAAATTGTTAAACTGGATGTTAACAATATGATCGGTGCTGCCCTGGTTTACCAAAACCACGCCCGCCTGCCCGGAAGAAAACGAAGAACCATAGCTTACGATATCGGTACTTCCGTTAACTGCTGACGCTACCATGCGGTCGCCAAAATATTTTTGGAAAAACCACATGTAATAAAATGCGGGGCGGGCATTCCAGGGATTGGCGCCCGGCTCCTCGCCACTGGCACTCGAGGAGTTGCTAAAGATACCCTGGTCGTCGCCATTATCCCAGCCATTTGCCAGGTCCCATCGGCTGGCCATGCTTATCTGGGCTTGCAGGATTGAACCCAGGGTCATTACGGCATGCAACCCCGCAATATTCGAAACATTTTGGGACGAACCCGTAGCTTCGATGTTCCACTCGTCCATAGCAACCGGCTTTTGCGTTACCCCAGCGTTTTGCACCGATGTTTGTATCCAACTCATCATGCCGGTGGTTTGCGATGAAGGGGTAGATAAGATTTCAGCAGCCGTGGAATTTTGGTTATAGGGGGTATAATAATTGTGCACTACATAAAAATCCGGGCTGTTACCGCCAGCCGTTAAAACGCCGTTGTTCCAGTTACTAACCCCGTCATTGCTATTGATATCGTTTGCACTTGTTAAAACAGCGCCAATCTTAATATTGGTATTCCCCACCTGCGCTGCTGCGGCGCGCATCGAGTCGGCAAATACCTGGAAATGCGCACCGTATAAAGCGCCCGTTATGATAGCCGGCTGCCCGTCGTGGTTTTGCGTTTGATCGATCTCATAACCTGCCTCCCAGTTGCCATAGCATTCATTGCCAACTTCCCAATAAGTAGTTTTGCCTTTATCATAGCGCACCCACTGTGCAGCCAGGTGGGCAGCTGTTGGAACCGGCGTTGGGCCGGTGCCGTAGCGGGCGTATGCATAATTCACGGTTATAAGGCCGGTGCTGTTAGTTTGAGCCAGCACGCTGTAATAATTGGTGAGGGTTAGCGTCCAGTCCTGGGTGTTGTTGCCGTACCAGTATCCTGCTGCGCTTGCTGCACCGGTAGCGCTAAGTAAGTTCGTGGGGGCATCGCCAGGCGCCGCGGCGTTGCCGTTTCCGTCGCCATTCCAAAAATAAACGTCCGATAGACTTCCCCCCGGCGCCCTGATAATGTTAGGGGATAGCGCGGTAATGTTGGCCAATAAAACGGGCTGATCGACCACCTGCCCCATAAAGGGGTTGATATTATTGCCAAAAAGCAGGCTCGACACCTTGGTGGTGATCTGGCTAAGATCAACTACTACAGTAGTGGCCCCTATGCCCGATGGCTTTGAAACTGTTTGTGTATTGGTGGGGTCGGTGAAAGTTTTGCCCTGCCAGCCGCCCAGGAAAAAGCCCTGTGTGGTTGCGACAGCGGGATCAGTGCCGGTAACGACACTGCCCCCCGGGCCGGTACCAACACCAGTGCTGACGGTGGTGCTCGTGTTTCCGCCACCCCCGCCTGAATTGTTTGACGAGTCTTTTTTACATGATTGCATCGAAGCGATGCACACTGCAAACATTGCCGCAGTTATGGTAAGTTTTTTCATTTTTCTAATCATCTTAATATCAATTAATCACGCGGGTACGCAGTAATCCGGACAGGAAATTTTGGCGGCGCCCGTTAAAGACTGCAGGCATTGAGTGGGCGTTCAAATAAAGATCCGGTTGCCCGCATAGGTCTGCCGAAACTCCTTTGGGATACACATTTTTTTTCTTTTGAATATCCTGTTAAAGTTGGAGATGTTATTAAAGCCGCACTTATACGCAATTTCGGCTACGGTTGTGGTTGAATCGATGAGCATCCTTGAGGCATGCCCGAGCCGGATCTCGTTTAAACTGTCAATAAAAGTTTTACCCGTACGTTTCCTGATAAACCGGCTGAAGGAAGCCTCGGGCATGTTGGCGATCCGGGCAACTTCACCCAGCGTAATTTGTTTGTCGTAGTTATTGTTCATATGCTCAAACACCTTTTCGATACGGCGGCTGTTGTAATAAAATTTTTCGTTGTTGAACCCGGGATCCGAAAGCGTCTTTGTACCGGTGGACATGGAAAGATCGTGGAGGATTGAAAGCAGCCTAAGGACGGAGTTGAAGCCTCCCTTTAAGTCTAAGGCCAGGATGCGGTCTTTCACCAGCAGGATGGTTTCGGGCGCAAATGCGATTCCCCGCTGCGAGCGCTCCAGCATATTTTTTAAGAAGCTCAGCTGGTTTCTTTTAAGGAACTTTTCGTCAAACAGGTCCTTGTGAAATTGGATAGTGATCTCGGTGATCGATTCGCTCTGGCACTGGTGGGTAAACCAGGCATGATACAGGTTAGGCCCGATGAGTGCCAATTCCAAATCATCGATAACTTCGATATGGCCGCCAACAACACGCTTGGCGCCTTTGGCGTTCAGGATGAGGTTAAGTTCATACTCATCGTGATAGTGAAGCGGGAAGTCGAATTTTTTTTTCTCCCTCGAAAAAATAGTAAAGCAGTCGCTTGGCGTAAGCGGCGTAATTTCGCGCATCACATTGCTCGTCATCATATTCAAAAACTGTTATAAAAAATCATTTTATTGATAGGGAGATTAGTGTTAAGTCAAAAGTCTTGGGTCGAAAGAAGCTGGTCATGTCATAGATAAAAAGTAAAAACCGACTTTCCGCTTTCGGCTTCCGGCTTTCCGCTTTTCGCTTTCCGCTTCCGGCTTTCGGACTTTCGGACTTTACTGACTTTCGGACTTCCAGCTATTTATCGACCGCTTTTGCACCAACGTCGTCGATCAGCATCGTTCCTGAAGCGTTTCCCATCGCAGCGAGTATCTTGAAGCTATACGCCTTTTCCTGCATCTTTATTTGCTTGTCGTAAAATGTCCAGTCGGTGCTGCCGGTTATTCTCGCAATGTTTATACCTTCACCGATCTGCTTATCATCGCTGTCTAAAAAAACTACGGTAAATACCGCACCATCCCAGTCATTTTTCCCTTTTACCACATTAGTCGTTTTTATCCAGGCACTGAATTCAACGTTCTGAACCTTTTTGGGTATCCGAATGGTTTGGTCGATGCCAACCCAGTTATCCGTGTTAGTGGTGACGATGGCACAACTCAGTTTGCCGCTCTTAAAACTGTAGGGCGTTTGCATGGCGCCATTATTATTCCAGCCATACAGGTCGTCATCTTCAAATCCGCCATTGGTTACCAGGTTTTTTTGTGCACCGGCAACGCTGGCAATACAGAGCATGGAAACAAAGCATATGGAGTGAAGGCATCTCATGTTTGAGCTGATAAGCGATCTCAAAAATAGCCACCACCAACTGCACCTCATCGCAGCCGGTGATGGCTCAGAAAATTAATCAACTATTATACAAACCTTGCATTGTAAACTGTTTTATTGGGTGGCGTTACTTTATGAACGCCACTTCATCAAAATACATGGTCTCGTTTACGTCGCCGCTCATGCCCTGTAAAAAGAACCCAAGCTGCTGAGCGGGCGAACCCGTTGCCCAATAGGCGAGGACATTGGGGTTGGTTGATGTTTGCGTTGGTGAAAGCGGGATCTTGAAGAAAGTCCACACACCTGGAGGAACAACGATCAACTGAGCTGCATAACCCTGTGTAACTTGAACCTGCCCGTAACCACCTACCATTTTATCGCCAACAAGGGTTAACGTATGCTGCGCAACGCCGCCTTTTACCCAAAAGCTGAGGTATTTATAGTCAGGACTGTAAGGGAAGCTTGGGTACCAGTTTGCCCAGCCTTCAATTTGCCATGCACCAGCGGGATAAGTTGCCTCAATTGACTTGGTGCCGCCGTACTCATGCGGGTTACCGGGTTGTGAGCCGGAAGGGCCTGACCAGGAATTATCGCCCCATGAATTTTGGAAACTGCTTTTGAAGTAAATGTTATAAGCATTATCCAAATCATTAAAAGTGGCTGTAGAGGCCGCTTGTGCATTGGCATTTGCTCCGGATGTGTAAGTAAACAACAATGTAGACTCGGTGGCTGCACTGGTTGCCGGCGCATTAAGTACCAAAGTACTGTCGTTTACCGAAACGATGGTGAACGGATCATTTGTTGCCCTTAATTTTACTGAAGATACCGAAGCAAAGCCTTTACCGATAAGGGTAAGCTGTGAACCTGACCAGAAATCGTAGTCGGATACTGCCAGGATGGTCGGTGATGGCGGCAACACAGTAAATTTATAAGTAACCGTGCCGTGCAGCGTAGTCAGCACTATAGTATTAGGCTGGGGCTGCACATACGGGATAGTAGCAGGTATGCTGAATATAACCGTGTTGTCGGAATTTAGCGCCCGGTTAAAATAAATTGAAACGCCATTGATAGCAATTTTAGTTGTGCTACCCAGATTGGTACCCATTATTACGTAATAGTTCCCTAAATTACCGGTAGTTGTGGTTGAATCAAACGGGGTTACCTGCGGCGCATAGTTATAATAGCTGTTGGTGGTATCAAGTACACCACTGCTATTGTAGGCAACGGTAACCACCCGGAGCATCGAATCAACAACACCTTTTTCAATGGTATGAATGCTGGTAATGGCTGGAGGGCCTGAGCCGCCGGGCGTACCGTTTATCCCGCCGGCATTATCCTTTTTACATGATGCAAATGTTATTGCCAGCAGCCCCGCCAGCAAAAAACAATTTTTTAATTCTAATATCTTTTTCATATTTCTTTTTTATTTAAATGCGTATGGAACTGGGGCCGCCACCAGGTTTGGATCTGTTGCCGACTCGGATACCGGTACAGGGAAAAAGAAGTTTGCATCGGTTGGCGTCAGTTTGTTTGAGTAAATTACCGGGTTATTAGGGGTGCCGTTACTGCTGTAAGCGGTTGTGCTGTATGTCCCTCTTTCCTGTTGACTTATTATGGCTTCAGCGATGGGGTGATGCGTTGGAAAAGTTGCTGATCCGGAAGGCTGGTAGCCATCAAGACGGCACAAGTCGAACCAATAATCTTGCTCCAGCGCAAATTCCAGGCGCCTTTCAAGCAGCAATTGCTGGTAGGTGAACGACGTAACCGGAGGAACGCCAACGCGGGTCCTAACCTGGTTCAAAACGGAAACTGCCTCAGCATTTGATGTCGAAGCGGTAAGCGGTATACCGGTACCTGCTTTAACACCTGCTGCCTGGCCCAAAATGGCCTCAGCGTCTATCAGCAGCACGTCCGAATATCGTTCGATATAAGTATTATTGCCCGATGCCTGTGCTGCGCTTTTGCCCCCGTTGTCGGCAGGTGTGCCCACCACATATTTTTTTGCAGCGGCATTTTCATTTTGAGCGCTGCCGGTTAACGGGAAAGTATACCCGCCCGAAGCTGCATCCAGATCAGGATAGTAGCTTCCGGGCACCATAATTGTTGAGTGCCTGCGTGTAGTGTCGCCGCCCTCGGCAACGAACGCATTTTGCAGGTCGATGGTAGGCCCAAAAACAGCGTAACCGTCTCCTGTCCCTGTAATAGTGCTGTTGTACGCCCATGATGCCTGTATGGAGTTACCAAAATCATAGCCGCCATTAGATATCCATTGCATGGCTAATATGCTTTCTTTATTGTTGTTAAAGGCAGTTTGAAACAGGTTTTCATAATTGGGCAGCAGCGAAAATTCGCCGCTGTTGATCACCTTTTCGGCTTCCTTTTGCGCATCCGGATAATCTTGCATATAAAGATAAACCTTTGCGAGCATTGCCGATGCAGAACCGCTGTCGCCATGTCCGGTACTGGCGGTACCTATAGAGCAATTGGCCTCGGCAAATTGCAAGTCCTGAACTATAAATTTATAAACATCAGATATGGGGTTGGTTGGCACGGTTTGAAAATCGCTGATATCATTAAGCGGGTTGGCAACTATAGGGACGTTCCCAAAAACACGCACCAGGTAAAAATAAGCCACGCCGCGCAATAAATGCGCTTCGCCCAGGGCATTGTTTACCATCGCCTGGGGCACGCCTGATATGGTTGACGGCATGTTATTGATCAACCCATTGCACTGCGCCACTACCGTAAACGGCGAATCCCAGCCGGCAAGTATCTCGGGGTTGGTATTGGGTACCGACCACGTGATGAAGGCATTTACGTCAGAAGAGTAGGTAAACCCATTACCACCCGACAACTCGGTTATGGCCCATCCCACTTTGTTATTCCAGCCAAACCATGGCGACCCATACAATCCGTAGGTGCTTGCCTGTACCTGCGATACGGTTTGATAAAAGTTACCTACTGTAACCTGCGATTCTGGCGGACGGTTAAAAAAGCTCTTTTTACAGCTGGCAGCAAACAAACTCGCTACCGCCGCCATGCCTGTAATAAATTTTATATGTCTTTTCATGTCAAATTTTATTAAAAATTTAAAATTGTGCATTAACTCCAAAAATGAAAACACGCGGCGACGGGTATCTTCCCATGTCGATATTGCTGATAAGCGGGTTTTGATTAAACTGGCCTACTTCAGGGTCAAGGCCCGGGTATTTGGTAATTACCAGCAGGTTTTGGCCGCTCAGGTATACTTTCAAACCGCTTAATGTCAAAGCATGAGCCCAACGCGCCGGCAAATTATACCCTAACCTAACATTTTGCAACCGGGCATATGATGCGCTCTCCAAAAAGCGGTTTGACATTACCAGGTTAGGGTTTCCAAGCCCCCCGCGGGGGGCAGGTATATTTGAATTTGGGTTGGACGGTGTCCAGAAACCTGCGGTAGAAGCTAATTGATTTTCATATAAACTATTAAGACCGGCTGTTTCATATTCTAACGCATCCAATATTTTACCACCGTATGAGCCATAGATGAATATGGAAAGGTCGAAATCCTTATAAGTGAAGCTATTGGTGATCCCATAGGTAAAATCCGGGTTCGGGCTGCCAAGCGGCACCTGGGAATTTGCGTCAACATCACCGCTGGCCTGGTTTGACTTATATTCCAGGTCGCCGAGCCAGATCGTATTTCCCTGTGCATTGCTAACCACCTGCGGTGTGGTACCTGTGACGTTTTGGGGGTGGGTAGCCAGGTATTCCAACTGGGCCGGAGTTTTTACCACGCCCTGCACCTCGTATCCGTAAAATTCGCCAACTGGCTGACCAACAACCGTTTTAGTAGCCGACAAAGTAATAAAGGAGGTACCAACCGAGCCAATAAGCGCAGGAAGACCATCCAAAGAGGTTACTATATTTGAAAAGTGTGAAAATGTAACGGTGGTGTTCCATTTAAAATCCTTGTTTTGGATATCGTGGCCGGTAAGCGTGATGTCAAATCCTTTGTTTTCAATATTACCTGCATTTACGTAAGGCACGGCAATACCGTCGGGGTTGTCGCCATATTCATTGGGGCCGCCCAAAAGGAAGTGAGGCAACGGCTGCTGAAAAAGGAAATTCTTTGACGTTTTATCATAGTAGTCAAAAGCTCCGTCAATCCGGTTATTAAGCAAGGTAAAATCCACTCCAAGGTCTTTTTGAATTGCTGTCGCCCAGGTAACATTTTGATTAGGCTGATTGTTTATAACAAACCCTGTTCCGAAAGCGGTGGCTACCGCCTTAAGCGAGGCGCCGTATACATACTGGGGCACCCCTGAGTTACCGGTTGTACCGTAACCTGCCCTGATCTTGATATTATCGGCCACGCTTTTTACACCAGCCATAAATGGCTCTTCAGACAGCCTCCAGGATACAGCAGCACCCGGAAAATAACCGATCTGTTTGTTGGGGTCAGGGTCGAAATTTGAACTTTGGTCGCTGCGTATATTAGCGGTAATGCTGTATTTGTTGTCGTACGTATAAATGATACGGCCCAGGTATGATTGCATAACCTGGTCGCCCTCGTTTTCACCTACAGTGGCTCCAACAGTATTTGCCAACGCTATGCTTTGCACATTGTTGCCGGCTGAAAAACCGGTACCCGCCAGCGGAACATAATCATAGGTGGACTCCCAAACTTCGCGGCCTGCTAAAACCTGCAGATTGCTTTTGCCCCAGGTATGCCCATAATTAAAATATTCTTTCCAGCTCC
>JABDGE010000077.1:19700-19983 GCA_013286235.1 Bacteroidota bacterium | reverse complement strand
AAAAATGCTTTGAAGCGCCGCATACCTAAAATATATTAGATAAACCCGCAGATAAACAGGTTGAATTTGAAACAAGGGCGGTTTGCCTGATAGGACCAGGTATTCATTCACTCTCGATAATACCTGGTGTGCCCCTTCAATATTCACCAAACTGCAATCACCTTCGGGAACAAGAATAGATACATGTTTCATAAAGCAAAGGTAAAATGATTTACTGTCGCAAACAACCCCTAAAATAGTCGGAATATCATGTTTTTATTACCATTTTGCGACAATAGATTTG
>JABDGE010000077.1:0-19690 GCA_013286235.1 Bacteroidota bacterium | reverse complement strand
AAACAGCGGCGCCTTTCTATAAAATCAATTCCAAAAATTGAAATAAATGAAAGCTAAATGATGAAAGACAAAATAGGACACATTGTGGGCCGCGAGTGGCTAAAACTAACTGAAACAAGAAATGATTATGATGATTATTCGACTTAATACCGTTAAGGCATTCGGCGTCTTTTTTATCCTGATCGTATGCGGTGGTTTTTTTTGCCGGGCACAGCAAAGGTCGCAAAATGATTCATTGGTAATTAAGCTTGGGAAGGGGTTTGTTTCCGACACTGCGGGCGTTAATGGCACAACAATGCATTATGTACGTGGTGGTACCGGCCCGGTCGTGATCCTGGTTCACGGGTTTCCGGAGGACTGGTACGAATGGCATAAAATTATGCCCCGGCTGTCGAAGAAATTCACGGTAATAGCGGTCGACCTGCGTGGTGTTGGTGGTTCAAAGGAAACCCTTGCAAACTTTGAAAAAGCAAATATGGCCGGGGACATTCACCAGCTTATAGTACGGCTTAAGCTGGAACATGTGTACATCGTCGGGCACGACGTCGGCGGCATGGTCACCTACGCTTTTGTGCGAAGGTACCCCAAAGAAGCACGCGGGGTGATGATCCTCGACGTGGGACTCCCCGGCCTTCCACCGTGGAACGATGACAAAGCCAATCCCATGCTTTGGCATTTTGGCTTCCAACAAACACCGAAACTACCGGAACATTTGATTGCCGGCCGGCAATTTATTTACTTCCGTGAAGGAATGTTCGACCGCTTTGCGTTAAATGCCAAAGCCATCACTGATGCCGAGGTGACCCACTATGCCAATTCCTACAGCGCCCCTGAACAGTTACGGGCCGGGTTGGGGTTTTACCGTGCCTTTCCCGCCGACGAAAAGTTTAATGCCGGGCAGCGAAGCGCTCTTAACGTTCCCATAGTACTGGCCGGCGGCGACCACAGCGTTGGGCCTAACCTTCCCAGAATTGCTGAATCCCTGCGAAAAAACGGGTGTACCAATGTAATTACCCGCGTCATTGCGAAAAGCGGGCATTACGTGGCAGATGAGCAGCCCGAAATGGTTGCCGAACTTATCGGGCGCTATGCTTCCTTGTAAAGCTTTCGCATAAAAAAACAGGCAGCGTACGGGTAATACGGCTTTATCATCAATTAACCCTGCGAGGATAAGATCTAAATATGACCTGATTATGAAAGGCCATGGAAGAAATATACCAAAGGGTTAAAAATAAAGCAGGTCTTATTGAATTGGTTTTAGCACGCTAATAGATTAATAAATATTTATAGTTAAGCAATCCGATGATTAAAAAACTACCATTTCTTCTTTTGCTTATTTCATCCTGCGCCTTCGCGCAAGATGCCAGTTTTTTTAAGCCTAATTTGTTGAGAAAAGAATTAAAAGCGGTAAAAATCTCCACTTCGTTAACAATTGACGGATTGCTAAATGAACCAGAATGGAATTTAGCGGGCCTGTCCTCTTCTTTTATCCAGGTTGAGCCATACCAGGGGAAGGCACCCACCTATGTTACATTGGTTAAAGTTTTGTATAACCGGAAATACGTCTACTTCGGCATAATTTGCAAAGACCCGCTGGGCAAGAAAGCCATCCGGGCTACCGATTTTATAAGGGACTTTGATGAAACCAAACATGACCTGGTAAGCATCGCCGTAGATGCATTCAACGATAAACGGAATGCCATGGTATTTGCCACCAATGCATACGGGGTGCAGCGCGACTTTCTTTCGTTTGATGACCTTTATTACGATACTTACTGGGACGGGCTTTGGACCGTGCGCACTAACCGTACAGATTCAGGGTGGACCGCAGAAATAGCCATACCCTGGAAAACTTTAAGGTACCCCAAAACGGCCGACACCATTCAAAGCTGGGGTTTTAATATGTACCGGAACAGGCGGCTCAGCAACGAGATCAGCGCATTTTCACCCTACCCGCGTGTATTTGCTGTTACCCACATGGACTATGCCGGGATTTTAACCAATTTGCAGCCGCCCCCGCCGGCAACAAATATCCAGGTTACCCCTTATTTTTTAGCCTCGTATGACCATTATACCAATTTTGGAACCACCGAACCGCCGCATGATTTGAGTGTTAAAGTTGGCGGCGACCTGAAATGGGCAATTAATTCAAATTCCGTTCTTGACCTTACCGCCCATACTGATTTTGCAGAAGCAAACGCGGATATCCAGGTAAATAATATCACCCGCTTTTCGGTTTTTTTCCCTGAAACAAGGCAATTTTTTCTTGAAAATGCGTCTTTATTTGGAATAGCAGTAAATCAAAATACGACGGATGGTTCAGGCGGGAGTATGAATTATCAGCCATTTTTTAGCCGTAGTATCGGTTTAGATACCAGCGGCAACCCAATCCCTATTGTGGCTGGCGGGCGTTTCGTTTATCGTTCGGCAACATTAAATTACGGCGTGTTAGCTATCAGGCAGCAAGGTGCTAATGATTTACCCGGCACCAATTTTTTTGTTGGAAGGATATCCGAAAATTTTGGCAGCCAGGACCGGATTGGCGCACTGGTTAGTATAAAAAATGAACCTGGCGGATCGAATATTGAAACCACGGCCGATGGTTTTTTCCGTTTAGGGGAATCGAATTCAATCAACGCAATTCTAACCGATTCGTATACCACTAACACCGGCCAGCAAGGGTTGGGTGGCATTGTACAATATTTCAATACAACCAATTATCACAAAATATGGTGGACGGAATCGGTAGTTACCAAAGATTTTGACCCGCAAATGGGGTTTGTATCCCGTACAGATGTTATCGGCACTACTCCGGGAATGATCTGGTACTACCGCGGTGATCTGCTGCCATTTAAAGATCTATTGCTTGCCATGAGTCCCGGGTTCTTTCCCGAGCTTTATTACACTGCGTCAACCGGGCAATTTTCAGAGTTAGACTTGCCCGTATGGCCCTTGTCAATTAATTTTAAAAGCGGTGCATCCCTTTCGTATGGCATCACCGCATCGTGGGAGCACCTTGCCGATGTTTTTCAACCCCTGGGTGTTAACATTGCACCTGGCGATTACCGCTACATCTATCAGGAAGTTTTCGCAAATACCGATCCTTCCAAAATTGTTAACTGCTCTATTGATTACAAAACCGGTACTTATTACAATGGCTGGCTAAACTCCGTTGATTTGAAATTGCAATTTGCGCCGATTCCTAACATTTCTCTATCGGGGGAATATAACCCCAATTATCTTAACGGGGTAGGTGAGCTAAAAACAACCGCCGCGGTTAACCTGTACATTTTACAAGCCCGCTTCGCCCTCAACCCGCGTGTGCAGCTTACCGGCCTGTACCAAAAAAACTCCTTGAATAATAGCAATAATTATAACCTGCGGCTTTCCTGGGAGTTTTCCCCGCTTTCGTATGTTTACTTAATATACAACCGGGGGGTAAACAGTACGATAAACAATATGGTCATTCAAACTCAAACGCAGGATCATTTGATTGCCAAGATCAGTTATCTGCAGCAGTTTTAGTTAAGATTGTATAGCAGGTGAAGTAAGCGGCGGGCTAACCCGGGGTGCAAGCCACCGATGATGGCAGCGTTTCTTCAGTCTTCACAGCGCGCTATTATTTTTTTCCTCATACCATAGTTCCACATTGATATACAGGTCAGCGAGGAGTTTCAAATCAGCTGAAAAGCGGTTAGAATTTTGTCCTGTTGGGACCAGGAAGGAAGGCAAAAGTCTCAAGTCGAAAGTCTTGAGGCTTTTTTCGTTTGGGGATGTTTTGTAAATTAGTAGTGCAGTTAATAAATTGAGCCGCAGGGTCCCTTCGGAGACCCTGCGGAGACATAAAACGGGGCGCCGAAACGTTTGCAATCCGGGTAAGCAATATGCCTGTTACGCAGCGAAACTGGCAATACATCAATAAATATACTTTTAATGACAAGGGGTACGAAATGATCGGTCAATCTATCATCAGGGTGTACACCGACCAGTACTGGGGAAAAAACGCGGATACGATAAAAGCCCTGATGCGGACCAAAAGGGCCATCATTTTTGATGCGCGCAGTTGGATGGACGACGATGCTTTTTATAAGATATTCGACATGTTTCTGCCCGGTCGTGCGCCAATCAATTATTCTACCGTCATTATGCCTGACGACCCGGGTTATTTTAAATGGGTGCTGTCACCCAAAATAGGCGGGGCCAATTCCAGGCCATACAGCGGCACTGTAATCATACTGGCCGATGAGCGGTGTCAAAGCCAGGGCGAGTATACGGTAATGACGTTGCAGACAATTCCGCATTCAGTTACCATCGGCAGCCAAACCTGCGGACTGGACGGCGTGGATTCTTATTTTCCAATGGGAGGCGGCATGTCCATCTCGCATTCGGGCTACGGGATCTATTACCCTGATAAAACGCCAACCCAGCAACGCGGTGTACGGATAGATATACAGGTAAAAAAGTCTGTAAAGAATATAATCCGGGATGAAGACCCTGCGTTGCAGGAAGCGCTGAAATACCTGGAAACGAAAGACATAAGATGACAATTTCCGTAGGTGATAAATGTCCCCGGGTTCTTTATATCCGGCTATATTTTTATCCTTATTCGGCCTATTTACCTGGCTGATAGCAGACGAGGCATTCAGCAGGTTAAACCCTGATAAGCGCAACTGATTGGCTGCGTCAGAAAAATGTTCTTTGAAATAAAGGCGTTAAACAAATTAGCTTGCAGACGAGGCAAATCGCCTTTGGCTTTTTCCCGGAGATTATAAATTGCGCCAAAACTCATTGAAAATGGTAATATCGATGTAATACCCTTTTTTCATGGTTATTTATACATTAGGAGCGCGTTTTATATATTTACCAGACAAACTTGCCAAGCTTATGTACAAAATGCCGGCCTTAATTCTATTGCTCATTATGAACTGGCGCCCTGCCGGTGGGCAATCGCTGGAACCTATCGACAGCATTTATCTCAACGCATTGCCCCGGTTTTCTAAAAATATTGCTGCTATCACCAGCCATGTTTGGCCAGGCATGACAATCGGGCCCTACGCTATTTTCAGGATCGGCGGGCCGGTATTCTTGAAAAATCATCCCATGCCGCCGGCAAGCGCCAAACCATTGAAAGATGGTGTTTACGAGTTTAGCCAGTCGGAATATGCACTACTGGGCACATCGCAAACAGAGATTAACCACTACCTTACCGCACATAACAACTACGGACAGCCTCAATATATTAGCGTAAACCAATTCTATTCAGAAGTATTCCATGAGCTCCATCATGTTTACCAGCGCACTGTCGTCAAAACGGTGCAATTTGATAACCCGGCGGAATTATTGACTTACCCCGAAGATTACCGGAACGACGCGATGAGGCAGTATGAAGATGAATTGCTGCTTTCCATGCTGCAGGGCCCCAGCCTGCAATTCCAGGAAAATTTAAACCGCTTTTTCAGCTGCAGGCTGCTTAGGCAAACGATCATAGGAAAAGAATACCTGGATTATGAAAAAAGCGTTGAGTCCTGCGAAGGCCCGGCCACCTATTGTGAATACCGTTACATGAAATCTTTCGCAAATACACCGCAGGAACAGCAATATATACAAAAGCGCTTCTTTGAAATGCTGATAGAACCTGCTTATGGGCGCGACGGGTTAAGGAACAAGCGTTTGCTGAGCGGCATGGTTCAATGTTTATTATTAGACCAGAAATTCAAAAACTGGCAGCCGGAATATTACCGGTCGGGCTTAACTTTGAACGATTTTTTCTTTTCGAAGTTTAAGCCATGGCATGTTGAATTGCCTGACCGAGCCGTTTACCTGGCCAAAGCAAAATACTTTACCGCTATTGAAAAAAACAAGCACAGCATCAACCTTGAATCCTTCAACAGCCAGGGCGGTTTGAAAATTACGCTGTTATTTAAAAGTCCGCCGGAATTCCGGGGCTTTGACCCAATGCATGCGGAGGCGGTAAACGATAGTTTAATTTTACACACGACATTGCTAAAATTAGGTAAGGGTGCAGATTATTTTACCGCGGCTAATGAACGGACGGCAACTTTAGTAAAAGGCAGCATTTGGAAGGTCAGAAGCGTTACTTTTTTTGTGCCGCACGACAAAATCTCGCTTGAAAATAACCTCCTGAAATATGAAGGGCCAAACATCCAGGTAAACTGGCATTTTACGGTCGAAACCCAAACGGAAAATGGATACCTGGTTATGGTGGAATAAACTATTGGACAATAGCAGATATAAAGCGATCGACCCTGTCGCAATCATATTGGAGTGGCTTCAAATCTTCAAAAATAATATTCGACAAAATACCCGGCGGGTAGCACAGTAAAATTTCGATGACAGATGAGTCGATTTTGTACAAACTATTGTAGCTTTGATGACAATACCATCATCAAGTAAAAACAATCTGCCATGTTCAAAAAATATTATTGTTTATCCTTTTTAATTTTCAGCCTTTTACTCCTGGTAAGCAGGCTTGGCTTTGCCCAATCGAAGATGTTGACCAAAGGAGATGCAGCGCCAGTATTTACCACCCAGGCCAGCCTGGCCGGCAGCGCCTTTGATTTTTCATTACAAACAGCCCTTGCTAAAGGGCCCGTTGTGGTTTATTTTTATCCATCTGCTTATACCGGCGGCTGTGATGCGGAAGCGCATGCCTTCGCTGAGCTCAAGGATAAGTTTACGGCTGCGGGCACTACCATTATCGGTGTATCTGCCGACGATATTGAGCGGCTGAATGCTTTTTCTTCGGATCCGAAATACTGCGCAGGTAAGTTTCCCGTTGCGTCGGACCCGGGAGGCAAAATCGCGGCAACATACGGACTGGGCTTCACACCTCCAAAACTCGGAATTAAAGACGTCCTCGGCCAGGACCTTACACATGGTTTCATCCCGCGAACCACATTTGTCATCGGTAAAGACGGTAAAATTATAGCGGTCTTTTCATCAGACACCGATCATATTTCGCCTACCGAGCATGTGGACAAGTCGCTGGCGATTGTAAAAGGGTTATAATTCGCGGGCCTGGGTTCAAAATCAAAGAAAGTCAAAAGTCTTAAGGCTTTTCTAGTTTGGAAGTCTAAAATAAGGGCCTGATGTCCGCCAGCTGGCGGATAACGCTTAGAAGTGCATTTTAACCACAGAGATCACAAAGAATGCACAGAGAACACGGAGAAAAAGTGAACAAACTATTAGGACTCCGTGGACTCTGTGCCTCCGCGTTCCGTGGTAAAACTTTTGGACTTTAGTGGTGCAGAAGCGTGGTAGGTCCACCCACCTTATATCCGCTGCGAAGCGAACCAGTTTCCCCTAATATATCTTTTCCCGCCTTATTCCACCACGGCGTCAAATGCGCTGTTCAATATTTTGCCGTCGCGTTTCATTTGGATCCAAATACGGTAATTACCCGGACCTGGAAACGCATAGGGGAAAGTTACCATCCCTTCCATTCCCTGCATGCCGCCCATTGCTGTCATACCTGCATTTAACCAGGCATTACGTTCATCCTCGCTCATCGATCTGATGCGGCTGACCATGCGGTCGATACTATCCCTGAAAATTGTTGCATCGGGCAAATGCGGTATCTTTCCATTCCCTTTTATACGGTTTTGGACGATCTCCTGCGAAGCCATCGAATAGGTGCCTACCGGGTGCAAATGAACGTAAACCGAGCCATCGTATTTTAATATCACCGCATGGCCCATCATCCCCATATAGGGCTGCAGCTTAGCCGGTTTGCCGGAAGGATCGGTAATAGCAAAGGTAAGCGGGTAAACCTGGCCGGCCTCAAAAGGCGTGTTGGGCGCATGCTGCCATATAGCCGTCGAACCGTCAGCCAATTGCTCCGATACGCCCGGTTTGCCGCATGTCAGGGTTGTTTTCCCGGGATAGGGGGGCTGGATATTGTCAATGGCATTTGATATTACATAAGTATCGTCAGGGTCGTGGAATAATACCGGGGATTTATAAGCTGCATTTTGCACTAAAGGCTTTGCAGGGATCGTCACCGTGTCGCTGATCGTCTCTGTAAAACCGTTCCATCTTACGATATCTGCGAACACGAGGTAACGTCCGGCCGGCAGGTCGGGCAATGCCACCTGGTAGGTTATGCTGTCTATCCTGGTGGGATGCAGGTGCGCAAAAACGTCATCTGTTTTTTCCCTGATCAAAAATAAATGCATGATTTTGCCATGGTCGGGCACCACGTAGCTCATTGATTCATCATTCTTTCGGAGCCAGGTGGAATCAATATTCAGCTGCAGGATCATTTCGCTGCCCCCCGTCAAAATGCTGGTATGTGCCAGGGGTGGTTTGTACATAAACCTGCGGTAGTTGCGGCTCCAGTTATTCCACCAGGCCGAACCGCCATACAAAATGCCAAACAGGATGAGCGCGGCAACAGCCATGGCTATATATTTTTTCCTTCCGGCCGCCTTTGTTTTTTCTCCTGGTAATAACACGCCCTCGGCTACGCTTGCGCCAATAATGGTGATCATCAGCACCACCAGTAGTATTCCCAGTGCTGCCAGCTCCCAGTCAAGCGAAGCGGGCATCGTTCTTTGCGCCGTTGATACCGCCATCACCGGGATAACCGTCGACCCCTTGCCCAATGGCCCGTCCACGCTGACCCGCATACTGGCTACGCCGCTTTCCATCAGCCATACCACGCCCTGGTATTGCCCCGGTGTGCCTTTTACCGGCAATGCCTCATCCGACCTGGGCGAGCCCTTATCCCCCGCATACCAATACACCGGCTGCAGGTAAACATGGCTCACCTGCTGGTTATCGATATAAACCGAAACCGAAGCCGTGCCCGGGATCACGTCAGGCGGGTTGATATTTACCATGATGCTATAAGGCCCGGCCTTTCCCTGGAAGATAACACCGGGACTGCCGACATGCGCAAACACGGAAGCGCTAATCAGCAGCAAAAAGGCAAGAAATGAATATTTGATCCGTCTCATCTTTGTACCCCCTTCATCCATCCGCCCCATTTATAACCAAGCAGGCCGGTAAGTATCGCTATTAAGCCCGCCAGCGCCATGCCCCTTATGAGGACAAAACCCGTATCAATACGATCAGGATGAAATGCATAACGGTACGGCCAGTCGGGATTGGCACGGAAGTACCAGGAATAAGAGCCAAAAAACCGCCCGCGCGCCAGCGGCGAAGTTTCCAGGAACCCACCGAAAAACCACTGCACTATAAAAAACAGGAGCAAAAACGATAGCGCCGCCAGGGTTACTTTTATAAACGGCTTAAGGTTTTCGAACTTAAAAAATACGATATCAATAGCCAGCGCCGGGATGACCAGCAGCAGGGGGAAATGGAACGGTTGGTAATGGTCGAAATGATTGAGCACCGGGCCTAATCTGGGCGTGGCATGAAAAAGCGGCAACACCCACAACATGAGCAGCAGCACAGCCATATACACTCCGGCCGTAGCCGTGGCGCCCCATCGCATTTTGGAAGCCCGTGCCACCGCGATCAAAAACAACGGAAAAATTATAGCGCCCACCTGGTAACACAGTGCGCTGTGTGAGCGCGATTTATTCAGATATTCGGAAAACAAAGTAAACAGCGCTGTAAGCAGCAAACCCGACGCGATGGCAAAAAGCCATTTATGCACTGCCCCGCCGCCATCTTTGGCCGCATGCGTCGACGACAGCACAGCCACTATCGCGCCAAACTGTATCATCATGATACCGAGGGCAAGCAAGGTATGCGGCGGCGAAAGAATAACCACGTCAAGTCCGTAAGTGTTATGCCACCAGTCGTCAAATGGGGCCGAAGTAAGCATGGCGATAGCCCCCCATATACAGTACATGGCCCCCAGCGGCCCGTAGAATATCCCCCAGAATTTTATGCTCGATTGTTTTTCCAGCGCCGACCCCCAAAAGGTAGTCCGCAGCACCTGGTAAGCCGAAAACAGCCCCGCTATGATGGCGCCCAAATAAACAACATCATGCGGCGGTGCGAGCAAACCATCCCGCCCGATACTCATATGCCAGGAAATATCCCATATCAGGCCTACAATGATACACAGCGACGAAAAAACGCTTGCGTACACATAGGGCTGAATAGCATGTCCAACTTTCGCGGCCTTTTGCTGATGGCCGGCGGCATTAGCGGGGTTTATAGGTATAGCTGCATCCATTTGATCAGGTAAAATTCGGGATAAATTTATGAAAATACCGTTCATTTTTATCACGAACCTAATTCAGGCCAGATCCCTCCAATGCATATTTGGTTGTGGTTTCTACCGGATCAAAACTATTTCTGTATAACTAAAGGTATTCTCTACAAAAACTCAGTTGCAGCGTCTTTCGGACTTTACTAACTTTCGGACTTCCACCCTCACTTAGCCCGGTCTTCGTAGATGCCGATCATCAAAAGCCATGCGCCGGAAATGAGGAACGCGAATAAAACCATGACTGCGACAGCTGCGATGTAAAGCCCTGCGCTATATCCTAGAATAAGGAAAATTGCGCCTGTAACTTCAGCGAGATAGCATATGGTACCACCTGCAAGACGCGGCCAGTTCAATCCAATGGAACTCATACCCGTTCTGATAGCTATGACATAGCCCCTGATGAAGACGACTGTTGCGATGAGCCAGAGAACGAGCCACTCAAAGCCGAGCGCTTCCAGAGATTGATTCCCCATAAGCGCCAGACCGCTTGCCATGAAAGCAGCCGTGAAGCCGGTGAGCATGTTAATTGCCCGATTTTTATGTGTTGTGTTTCGTAGAATGATGGCGTGATTGGTCGACATCGCGACGAAAATCAAACCTGCAAGTGCCGCCGCGCCGCCACCCACCATCACAAAAAAGTTGTTCCATTGCTCTGGCATGAAAATATTTTCGCTTAGTTCTAAATATAGCAGGTTCAATAGTAGACTTGCTGTTTATACATCCGAATATAAGTATATTTCAGAAAGGATTGAAAACCGCGGCCTAATGTTCGAAAAAACCTGCTTTATGCTGTAGCCGGCGAAATTAATCTTGTTTTGCGTATGGTTATCCGGGAGGGCGAAGAAGGAAAAACCGTGCTAATTGAGAGTTTTGATTGGCGCCCGGGCAAGGAAATCGCTTTTAGAACGCCGATAGCTTAGGCGTGTGTGGTTGAGGACGATGGGGGCCGTATTTAATCGCAGAGGCTTACTTTTCGACAGTATTTGAGTGGGGGTCTCCTCCGGAGCCTATTTTGTTTCCTTGTTTTTTCTATAAACAGGTAAAAAATCGAACACAGCGGATAGTATAGCATTTCGGAAACACGTCGTGCTTTTTAAAGCCGCCGTTTTTTTACAGAACGGAGAGAACAGAGAATTCACTAAGAACGCAAGGGAAAAATTGAGTTTTTATATAGCAATATTGTTAAACGCGATTGCTTTACTTTTGCAAACGATTACCATCACAAATAATTTTCGTCGCGGTCTCCTGGTCGTAAAATAGGGATGGCATAGTCGTTCCGGCCGGCGTTGTCCAGTCATTTCCATTGATCCAAAGGCCATTTCCCAGTTCGGCACGGATGGAGGCTGCCATTTTTGGGGCTGCATGGTGATAAACACTGTCGATTAATTTATTATTACGGAAAACCAGGTTTTTGAAAGATGCTGCCGTGATGGCTGGGCCGTTCATGTCTTTAAATGTATTGTTCTCAAAAAGTATGTTTTCGATAAGGGGATAGCTGGTTATAACGCCGTTGATGGTGGCACTAAGGGCTATGGCAGCTCCGTCGCCCGTCCCCATGCAATTCGATGTTTGGAACTGGTTATTCCGGACGATCACATTCCGGGCGCCGAAACCTTCGCTCCAGCTTGAGCTAACGTCTGCTATCAGCAGCATGGCCGAGTGTTGATTATGAAAGAACCGGTTTCCCTCGACCAGCCAGTCGGCCGTGTTGCAGAGCACGCCCCTGGCGCGGTTTTCATGAAAATAACAATTTTGGATGATGCAGTTGTGCGAATCGTACCGGTGATTAAAAAGGATGGCATCGTGATCAATGTTGGCGGGCAACTCCTCGTCGAAAACCAATGTAACGTTCTTTTTCTTGTAGTCGGATGTCGCCGATTTCAGCGTTCCTGAAAAGCCGGTAGGGGAAAAATCGCCGTTTCGGATTTCGACCTGATCACCCGCGTTGTACGGGCATGTCCAGCCAAGCAAATTTTCGGCGACGAGCGTGTGGCCATCGACGCGCGTGAACCCGGAATGAATGTTATCGTGGATATTGACGCAATCATCGCCCATATAACCGAAATCGCAGTCCTGCAGGCGGATAAATCCCTGAGACTGGTCTACATGAAATCCGTCGGCCGTGGTGGTAATGGCACGGCGCTCCTCGTCGGGAAAGGTGATGCGGCAATGCAGCAGCTCGAAATGGTGCTGATCACCGCCAACGATAAAACCTTCACCAGGGAACGAAAAAATGGTGACGTATTGCATCGACAGGTGCGTATTGCTTGTCATTACAATGGCATGTTTTTCGAACGTATAGTGGCGCAACAAATAGAGCTGCGCCGCTTTAGCCGGGACTGCCCAGGTTGGCCAAACACGAACGGTTTTTAAATCTATCGAGTCAATTTTACGTGGTCCGAAATTCCCGAATTCTTCGCCTGCGCCCGGCACCCGGAGCTTTTCGTCGAGCGGGTTCATCGTTATCCAGCGTTTGGGGTTCAATGGCGCCTTATCGTCAAAACGCATCTCGAACCAGGCAGTTTTTGGGCCGATTTTGGTCACTCTACCGACCGAGGCCAATGGGTCGATCTTCCAATCCCAATCCATGTTAAAATTGCGGAATACGGTACGGTTGCAGTTTTTGATCGACATGCCGGCGCCGCCTTTGATTTGGTGAAACAGGAAGGTTGATCCGTTGCCATCAAACACAAAGTCGCCTAATCCGTCAAATGTGATCGTCGACCCGGAGGTAAACCGGTAAATCCCTTTGGGAACAATCAATTTGGATGCTTTAAGCGCTTTACATTTGGCCAGCGCTGCCTTCATGGCAACCAGGTTTCTGTCCGGGCCGGGCAGGGGAGGAGCGTTTCCATCGGCTACCGCGCCAAAGTCGGCCAGGTTCAGTATGGGGCCATCCGGGTTGTTAGGGGCGTCGACTGTGAAAGGTTGTGCGCCCGTTATATTTGGAGGATTGGTTTGGACCGCAGGGGCAGCATTCGTTAAAGGCATCTGTGTCCAGCCGCTGCCCTGTTCAACCTTCATACTGGTTATCCGGATGGCGCCCTGGTTATGGATGCCCATCGTAATAACAAAATCACCGGCAGTTGCAGCTATCCTGAGCCTGGCGGTTCCCCGGGTGTTGGGTTTTCCGCGCCAGGGCTGCCATTGGTCTGCACCCATCCCAAGTTTGGCCGAGCGGGCAAAAACGTAAAAGTAGCTATCTGTTCCGTTGAGGCTTATGATGTCGTAATTGATGGTGACGACATAGTCTTCGCCGTTCTTCAGCGAAACCTTTGGCAGCATGATACATGAGTTCCACTCGCTTTTAGCGTTTCGGGAATCCGCGGCCAGGCAGGGCTGGCCGTTGGCGCCTTTTTCAACATGGGTAAATTGAAGGTCGCAATTAGAAGCAGCGCCATTTTTGATGCTGAGTCGCCAAATGGGCGGCTGGCTGGCTGCGTTTTGGGCGGATGAATTGGGAACGGCAAGGCTTATAAAAAGCGCGCTTAAAGCCGTCCTGAAAATTGTCCTTAACCACATAGGCGTGCCGGGTTAAACCATTGTTTGTAAAGCCGTGAATTGCCGTTTAAAGTTAAAAAAAAGGCGGCGACTTACAATTTGTTCGTGCCTCACACACCTCAAAATCTGGGGCGGAGACGCCCCGATTGATCGGGGCGTCTCTACAGCCGGTCATGATTACATCCATGATGAATAATTAAAATGTCAAAGGACTAATTATCAGCAAATTACAACTATTTTTTTGAAGAAAAACAGAAGTTTTTCCTTGTGTTTTGTTGTGATTTGTTATGATTTTATTGTGTATTATTCACGTTGTGGTCTTTGTTTTTCAGTGGCGTTCATGAAGGCTTCGCCGTTTATTGTGATTTTATTATGATTCTGTTGCGAATTCACCGGTTTTATTGTGATTTGTTGTGATTTCCGCAGCCCAAACCTTTGCAGCTGTGCCGCGGCGTTAAAATTTTATATTTTGAAAGCGGATAAGACGATTGCGAATAAACATTTAATATATCAAAGAACTAATTATCAGCTGTTTGCTTTTTTAACGCGGGGCATTATTTCCGTATTTTTGCTTGTGTTTTAATGGTGGTTGATGGTGGATTGCTTGTGGTTGCTTGTGGATTGCTTGTGGTTGATAGTGGTTTGCTTGTGGTTGATGGTGGCTGTTTTTTTGCGATTATTCACTTATTGTTTTTTCATGGATTGTTCTTTTTTTCAAGGCATTCAAGAGGCTGCGCGTTTTTTTCAGCGGCGTTCATGAGGCCGCTGCGCTTCGTTACACCGATTTGATTACGATTGAAACGATTTTATCGTTTAGACATTTCAATTCCTGATTTATTTTTTCAGGATTTTATTTTATTTGTTTGATGGCGCTAATCGTGAGCGATCCCGGAACAAATATGTTGTGGTTTTATTAAATAAAGAAATCGGGTTTTGCTAAGGGTACAGTAACTGTACCGTGACGTAACACCAGGAGTAACGTGACGAAAATTTATCGCATTGAATCTGAATCATTTGGATGGTTATTTGGGATAAAAAAACTAAGGGTGTTTCGATTGCAAAATTTACTACCTATCAGCCGTGGTATGAGATATGAGATATGAGATATGAGATTCGAGATGTGAGATATGAGAGGGTTCATAGTTCATAAACCATGGTTCATAGCCGGAGTTTAGTTGGAGGAAATTATTACAGTAGTCGGTTAACGGGCCGAGGGAAGCTACCTTTCAGCGGACTGGGAGCGTCCGCCTCTATCGGTACTTGATAGGTACATGTGCTCAAAGGAGGTTCGCGATAGGTACCAAACTGGTGCAGGTTTGCCGTCAATCCTCCAGTTACAATATTGCCAGGTCTTTCCAGTAGGCGTCGCCGGCTTCCTTACCGTCAATCAGCACTCTTTGATAGAGCCTGATGTTAACAGTTTTGCCCTGGTAGTCGCCCAGATCCACGGTAATATGCTGCCAGCTTACGGCCGGTTGTGTCCCTTCGATAATTTTGTCCAGCACCTGGTCATTATCGATGTAAACGTTCAGCTGCCATGCCCGGCCCTGGTCGACGCCGGCGCTAAACGAAAGCGTCTTTTGATGATCGATCTTCAAGCTGCGTTCCAGGATGACGCCCCGTATCTCATCGCGCGGATAGGTGGCCAATACATCCTTATCCAGCCAGGTTATTCCCCGTATGCCCGGCATGCCGCCTCCCGCCCCGCCAAAACCGGCCCGCTCCAATTTCCAGTCCGGATTCCAATACCGGGTCAGGTCGGCCAGCTTGAACAGTTCGGCAGGCTGCGTTAGGGATTCCTGCACCGGGATGGACAGCGCATCGCCCGATAGCTTTGCCCCATTCTTTTTAAGTACTTGCAGGCCGAGGGCCACCGTTCTTTTTGCCAGGCCGGATATTGTTTCATCTACAGCAGGTGTTAAAGCAACGCTGCCCAGTGAGTCTCCTTTTATCCTGTCGTGAAACTGCGTTACGAGGTTTGCCGGGATGGCTTTCATTCCGTGCATGGCCCCTATAACTGATGCGGCATTTGCTGAATTGCAGTCGGCATCGGTAAAGTCTGCCGCGCCGAACGCGAGGTTGACTGTTTTTAAAAAGTCGCCCTGGCCAAACCAAACACTTGTTGCTACTATACCCCCATTCGCAACCGCGTTGTTGGTGGCAGGGTATTCGATATGCCAGCGGTCTTCCACTGCATCAAATACCTGCCGGGCAGTTTTGCCTTCGTCGGCGAGGCGGATCACCAGATCAATGCATTGCCGGTAGGGCGATTCGGGGCTGATCAGTTTTGCCGCTTTGCGGACGATCACCCGCGGGTCCTTTTCGGTAAAGCCGATGCTGATCATGCCCGAAACAAACACCGCGCCATCGGCGCCCTCGGCATAACCATTGATATGTGCATATTTACGGGCCATTTTGGCCGCGGTGTTGGGCAATCCCGGCGCCAGCGCGCCATACACATCCGAGCTGAACTGCGGCCCGATGGTGAACCACAGTTTATTGTATTTGGGATGGCCGGCTGAATCCGGATCGATTCCCCGTTCCATCAACAGCCTTGCCTGTTCGCTGGATCCCCATGAACCGCAGGAATTTTGCAGCCATTGTTTGCCCAGCTGCTGAACGCTCATATCTATACCGTACCGCTCGAATGCCCTGATGGCCACCATCTCGTAATACCAGTCGTCGTCAACGGTTGAAAATTTCATGAGATCAGGATAATCGCTCACCCATTTTCGCGATGCGGTGGTATGTTCAAACTGGAAACCCATCGTTGCAGCGGCCATTTGCCCGATCCAAATGGCATGCACCTTGTCAAGATATGACGCGGTGGTCAACATCAGCGTTCTTTTTTTTCCATGAGGGTATTTATCGTTTTCTTTGGTGCTATGTGGTTGCGAAACGGCGGCAGAAGTTACTGTTAACAGGCATGCAAAAATTGAAAAGAATAATGAAATTGATGTTTTATGCACGGGAGCTGTTGGATTAAAAAGCAATTGGAAGAAGTAGGAAAGTTCGGGGTTTCAATCGGGAAATAAAAGTGGTGTACGGAAGGTAGCGGATATTAAGCAAAAGCTGAAGGCCTCGGGGAATATCATTCAAGTCTCCGGTTCGCGGGGCGGGCTACTTGTGAGAACTGAGATTGCTCACGTGTTGTTAGATTTTTTCATGAATTGTTCATTTTGTTAAGGCATTCAAGATGGCTGCGCCGTTTTTAAGGCGTTCGCGAGGGCTGCGCCGTTGATAAGATGAAAGGATTGTAAGATCAATTGTTGAAATGCAAATTTAAGCAAATGCACAATGCCTATGTTAATGTTACCGGATTCAGTAACATTAAAATTCAATTATATAAAAATATAGCACGGATTTCAAGGTGGTCGAATTGGCCACTTTCGCGCCAGTGAGGCTAAAGCATGATTCATTTAAGCAGGACGAAATCCGGAGAAAATTGAAACAGTGGCTCAAGGAACAAAGAAATGAAACCGTGACGAATAGTTACGGTTTGAAAATGCAAGCGCCGGATGGTAAGATGCGGATGACCGATGTGGCCGATACCGGACAGATATTTAGGCTGATACAATCAATAAATCGTCCTATTTAAATTGTCTAAGCCGCCGGGATTTAATGCAACTAATCTTTAAGAATCAGCTTGTCTTCTTCTATTTCTTTGGAGTATTGCTTCGGAATCCGGACCAGCTTTCCTACACGGGTCTTGTTAAGCGGCGAAAACGTTTGCTCCAATATCTTTTCATACAGATGTATCCTGAAGATCATCCTTTCCTTAAGGGAGCCGTAGCTGCTTTGATCCTCCACTTCTTCCGCCTGTTTATTTGCCAGGAAATCGACGTAAACATCATATGGCACCCTGTAAAATTCTAACGCCTTTTCCAGTGAAGCGGTTTTCTCATTTACAACGCCATATACCGAAAGGCATTTGCTGCGCATAACTACAAGCGCATCACTCATCACCTCTTCAGCTATATGAGATGCATCCCCTGTTTCTATTTCTGCTCTATCTGCCAACATTTTGTTGAAAATTACGTAATTCTTCCTTATTTGTTAATATAACCTAACTCCGTTACGTATTCAATATCTTTTTCGGTTAGCATTAATTCGATAAAAATTTGGTTATCAAATATAACGAATTTACCCGCCGGGTTCCTTCCCTCGCCCTATACTATACCGGCGATCAGCAAGATTGAATAAAAAGCCGGCAGATAGGAAATGTTTTGTCGTTAGACTAAATTTGCACGATTGACATTTCGATACTCCTTTATACAGAGATAAAGCGTTGTGCGGCACCGCTACCTGTCAGAACTAAGATTCATAGGATGAAAGGATGGTAAGATCGATTGTTGAGAGACAAAATTAAAGCTAATGCCTAATATTAATACTGGTTAAACCACCAAAGTCTTATAATCCTAAAATCTTAAAAATCCCAGTTCCGACATTAGGGCACGTGTGCCCACTTCTGTTGGCCGAGGCAGTAACGTGCGCTTGGGGCTTTTGTGATAACGTCAGCGAGACGCTGACAGGGGGCTTGGATTCAAGCGGGACGCTTGGAACCGGCGGGGGGACTTACACAAAAACCAAGGGCCTCAGAGAATATCATTTAAGTCTGCGGGCAGCGGGGCTGGGTAGGCTACTTGTTAGCGGAGCAACTGTACGCTACAACTTTTTGTCGGCGGAATACTCACAATCGTGGGAGATTATGCGGATTTTTTTTATTTACTTTAGAGACGCATTCCGGTCAGGCGACGAACGATTCGTTCAATAAGTGAAGGATTATAGAAAAGATTGCCAACACCTTTGAAGTTAATTATGGCGAATTCGCCATAATTAAACGAACAATCCCGGTTTTAATATTACCGGATTCCGTAACATTGAAATGAAATTATTTTAAAAATTCAAGATTGATGATTTAAATAGGATGAAATCGGCACAATTAGAAATGTGACAAATGGTAAAACCGGGCGGTGTCATTTTAAAGGTGTCGAAATCGATACCTAAAAAGCAACACTAATTGAAATAAGAAATTTAAAAATGGTAAAATGGCGAATGAGCTAATTAATGCAGGCGAACCTGTTTTTGAGCAGATAAGACGTGTGGATAATGACGGGAATGAATTCTGGTCGGCGAGGGATTTAGGTAAAGTGCTGGATTATGTTGAATACCGGAATTTTAAACCTGTTATTGAAAAGGCAAAGGAAGCCTGCAGCAATAGCGGGCAAAATGTTGATGACCATTTCGTGAACTTCCACGAGATGGTTAAAATAGGATCGGGCGCCGAAAGGGGATTTGATGATGGCATTAAGCTATCCCGGTACGCATGTTATCTCATCGTGCAAAATGCCAGCCCCGAAAAAGAGGTGGTGGCCCTGGGACAAACCTACTTTGCAGTACAAACCCGCTTGCAGGAAATCCAGCAAATGGACGACTATAACAGGCTAAGCACCGAAGATGAAAAACGCATTTTCCTCCGAAGGGAAATGGCCGAACACAATAAATACCTGGCGAACGCCGCAAAGGGCGCCGGCGTTATTGATCCGGTTTGACTACGCCATATTTCAAAATTTTGGATACAAGGGATTATACGGCGGATTAGACGCTAAAGGAATTCACACCAAAAAAGGCTTGAAAAAAAGCGAGCAGATACTCGACCACATGGGCAGCACCGAATTAGCGGCTAACCTTTTCCGCGCTACCCAGACCGAAGAAAAATTAAAGCGCGAAAATATTAAAACGAAATACCACGCCAACCAAACCCACCTTGAAGTAGGCAAGAAAGTAAGAAAAACCATCCAGGAAATTGGTGGTACCATGCCCGAAAATCTCCCGGTTGCAGGCAGCATTAAAATGCTGGATAAAAAAGATGAACCAAAGCAATTGAAGAACAAGGGTCAGGCGAGCTAAATATTTAAGCAGAATTTTCTTTATTAATCAAATGAACCTAGCAATACCGAAAGGTTCTAAAACAAGGGATTT
>JABDGE010000076.1 GCA_013286235.1 Bacteroidota bacterium | reverse complement strand
GCCGTATTTTTTGATGACGGATCAACCGGAATTCCAACCAGGTACGTCTTGCTCACAAATGACCAGGCATCAGGCTTTAAAGAAGAATCTTTACAGAACGAACAGTCGGCTTCAGGGGCAGCACGTTCAGCAGGGCAGTTAAACGTATATCATAATGTCCTCAATGTTTTGGGCGATCGTATGCGTGCAAATCCGGGTGCAACGATAACGCTGGATGGATCTTCACCCAAAGGGCCTGCCGATGGCAAAGAGCTTGCCGGATCAGTAAAACAATATCTTGTGACAGTATTTGGGATCGATGGTTCAAGAATTGCTACCCGGGGAACCCACGACGCGTATCCATCTTCCCAGCAACCTGGCGATACCAACGACCTTGCCCTTCGGCACGCTGAAGATCGCCGGGTTGATATCCATAGTGATTCCCCTGAAATATTAACGGAAGTGGGCGGAGGGATGATGAACCCCGTGCAAATTACCACGACGCTGGCAAACCCGCTTGATAACGATGTGGTGTTCGATGTGGATTCGGCTAAAGAATTGGTTAGATCCTGGTCGGTTGACGCTACGGACGGGCAGGGGGCAGTGCAGCATTTCGGGCCTTTCACCGCCGGCCAGCAAGGTATACCGGGAGCAACTATTTTAGGCAGCAGCCCGGGCGGCGACTATAAAATAACGATGCTGGCCGAGATGAATAACGGGTCAACCGTTAAAAAGGAAAGCACCGTTCATTTGGTAAGCCCGAATCCAGTAATAACAAAAGGCTTCCGCTATAGTATCATATTCGGATTTGATAAAGCAAAAACGATAGAGGAGTACAATAAATTTTTAACAGCAATTGTAGCGCCGCTGATCATTGATGGCGTAACGGTTACCATACATGGCCACACGGATATTATTGGAACGGAAGGCTACAACCAAAAATTGTCGGAGGAAAGGTCGCAGCAAACCCAAAAAATACTTGAGGGGGCGATAACCAACTCGGGCCGGGACCATGTAAAATTTGAAACGTTAGCTTATGGCGCCGACCCGGCTCATGCACCGTTCGCAAATGATACCCCGGAAGAGCGTTTTTATAACAGGACGGTTATAATAGATATAGTTCCGGTTAAGCAGTAAGCAAGCCTATACCAAATTAAAAAAGAGGCAGTCCCGAAATTTCCGGACAGCCTCTTTTTTTGTGCTGCAGAAGCCGCATCAGTGAAGTTTTCACATTTGTCCATGTTGATAAAATATGGCGAACTAAAAAACTCACTATTGTTTTCGATAATAAGAAAATCATAAATACGTTAACAACTAGAGTAGCTAAAACAAACCGGTTTTCTGTCTGTCTTATCATCTATAGACTGTATACTTAGGCAATAGCTGGTAATTTACTCAGCCTAAAAATGGAAACAAAAAAGATATTTGGCTTCCTTCCTTTAGCCGCATTATTCTTAATGACGGTGTACCTGTTTATGAACATAAGTTATTTGTTTTTCATGTTAGGTACGCCGGGGGGCGGCAGTAGTCATGCCTTGCACTTCCGTAAAAAAACAGAAAGCACTTCAACGGTTCAACGCATTGACAAAACGGTTCTGATTGAAAATAAACCGGTTAATACCGTAAGGAACTCTTTTATTTTGCTCCATGTTAAAGTACCGGTTTTGTCCTATAAACTAATTGCCAACAGTCAGTTTACAGGATTTTTACCCGATCTTCATCATGTTTATCTTTCCAACCGCATCATTAGAATTTGATCGTTTTTGAGAACTCCTCAAAAGTTTCTTACGACTGGAAAATCGGCGGTATCATTCCGCTTGCAGAGGTAATTTCCTGGTTTAACCAAGGAAGATGCTTTACGGCGCTTTACCTTCGATTTAATCCGGTCGTATCAAAGCCCTTTTTACGTAACATTTATTGACAGGCTTTCGCCTGCAAACATTTTAAATTTTAATACAATGAAACGATTTATGATTGGAATCACCTTTATTGCAGCAATAGTATTGATTTCGTACAGTGCACAGGCTCAAAAAACAAGGGATAATGTTCCACAGGCTGTACTTACAGCCTTTTCGGCAACCTATCCTCAGGCCAGCCTAAAAAATTGGAAAATTAACAAGGATACTTGTATCGCTTCGTTTAAGTTCGCGGACAGAAAATACGAGGCATTTTATTTAAAAAACGGCAAATGGATTCAGTCCGAGCGAACTGTTCGTCACAAAACAACTTTACCGGAAGATGCACAGCTGTTCCTGAAAACCGGGAAATATGCCAGCTGGCACATTGACGATTTACAAAATTTAAAAACGCCGTCTAAAAGTTTATTCCTTGTATCGATAGATAACAATAGCGGAAACCCTGTGTCCTATGACGGCGGTTCTGTTGAGAGCAAAATGTTGTACTTCAATGATCGCGGGAAACTGGTAAGAGTAACTGCACTATAACAATAATGGTTTAAGCCCCCTTGCCCGGGGGCTTAAACCATTATCTTTCCGGAACTAAAGGGCGCCAAAATATGGATGCCCTATCATTTGTTGACTTTTAGGGGTTGGCTAATTAACTACCCAATTCAGTCAAAGCACTGCTAAATGCCGCCGCCGCCGGCTTTATCTGTTATCATTTACCGAACTGGTAAAAGAAGGTTAGCCTGTAAACGAGTACGTGGCTGTCAGGCAGATAACCCGTTGTCGTTGGGTCCCGTAAATCTTCGTATTGTATAAACCAGATGTTTGGCATAAAATGCACGTTTTTGGCAGGGTTATAATCAATACCTGCGGTAATAAAATGTTCTTTTGTGTAAGGACTATAAGCTCCCAGGTTGGTATTTGATGTATAAACATCGGCGGCATTAAAATCGGCATCTGGATTATAGCTGTCGTAACGTGCAAAAAAGCTCAATTTGTCCTTATAAATAGACCCATGCGAATAAACTGAAATGGCATCCACTGTAGCATTTTCACCAACTTTTCCTGCGGTAACATTAGTTACGCCATTCACTATCTGCTGGGTATAAGCCTCTATGCCAAATGTGATGATTGGCGTGGTATAGGCTCCGAACGCCTTAATCATGCTGTGGCTTTGGGCGCCCAGGGCAGCCGTGGCAGGTGCGGTTTTTACATAATCGGCATACAGGTCAAATATCAGCGTCTTGTTGAGCAATTTTGCATATACATCTCCATAAAATATTTTATAAAAACCGGTATTCGCATTGGCGGCAGATAACAATGCCGCCTGGCTGTTGTTACCAATCAAAACATCATAACCAAAGTTTTTGGTTGCAGGATCAAAGGCGCCTTGTAAACCTGCGCCAACGTCATAAAGGTTTGATTTATGAAAATCGGCTATAGTTTTTTCAACCGAACGGTAACCCCAAATCTGTTCTGATAGCATTACAGTAAGTGGTGTAAGCTGTTCGCCCAATACAAGGTCTGTGCCGTTCCATACATTTCTGGTCCTGAAATCAATAAGTTTGATAAAGAACCCCATTTTATTATCAGCCAGGTTATCGCTGTTGGATATCGATGTAGTGCCTGAAACGTTTGTATTAGCAGACGGCTCGGAGGAAAGCAACAACTCTGCCGAAAACTTTTTGTTAATGTCATAATCATAGCCCAAATAGATACGGCGGAACTGGAAAGCGTTTCTGTACGTGGGTACGCCATTATAGTTGGTCTCCGGGCCACGATTACTTGCATCGGCATGGGCATCATAATAAAAATCACCAAAGGTTAAACCCCATAGCCTTCTAACAGGCTTCCAGGCCGTATCAGCCTCAGCAGGTTTTGCCGAATTTATAGTTTTGGGTTTTGCTGTTCCCGATGTGTCAGCCTTACCTGTTTTTGATGAATCCGTTTTTGATATGGCTTTGCTGTTAAAAGCCATTGCCCCAATGGCCGGAAATAATAAAGCAAGCACAAGTATATTTCTTGTTAAGTATAGTGATTTCATTTTTTTTATTCTGATAATGTTGAAAGTTGAATGTTGATTGTTTCCCAAAGGAAATGTCAGGCGATAACGCGATTAAGCGTCACCTGCTTACGGTAAGCTTTAAAAACCTTGTAATGGACGTGCGGACAGTCTTACCTAATGAAAACGTATTGCACCGTGGCCATTACTATACGTAGACGCAATGCAACCAGATAAAACAGTAAGGCACGCAAGTAAAGCTTAAAAAGCTGCTTCAACAAATGAAATTAGGGGGTTTACCGGGAGATTCGATAAAAGGATTGGTGAGGTTTAAGTTTGTACCGTTGATATTACGTTTTAAGGAAATACCAGGTAAAGAGTTTTGGTATTTAAAAGCCTGTAAATTATATTCACTTAATGTATTTGCTTTCTTAGAAACAGGCTCCTGCCCTTTTTTGCTTAGCGGAACATCGCTTATCCCTTTTGCTGTAATGATGTTGGCGTTTACCAGGCTTGTTTTAGCGGTGTTTGCCAAACAAATAAAATACATTGTGTCGCGGGTCATTCTCAGCCTTACGTAATTATAGTAAGCGTCTTTTAATTGAATTTGGCCCACAATTTCTTCATATTCACCCCAATCCTGTATTGTTGGCATACTTACGGGTATCTTTATTTCTATAAGCTTAGTGTTATCAATTTTGTTATCAAATATCTGTTTTACCATCTGCACATCCGATTGATGAATATAATACTGGAACATTAAAGTGTATCCACCTATGTAAAACAGGTGGATACTTAATAATGAGATGGCAAAAAACCGTTTCAACTAATGGGGTAGGATTGGTATTGGTTTGTTCAACGCCGTAAATATATATTATTTTCTTTATCACGGGAATATTTTTGAACAAATTAAGTATCCAATTCAACCAACTCAAGTTTAAAGTAACAGCCTCAGGGCTTTTATCTGCCTCTAATCATTTACCAAACTGGAAAAAGAAGGTTAACCTGTAAACCAGTATGTGGCTATCAGGTAACCAGCCTGTGGTTGTTGGGGCTCTTAAGTCCTCGAATTGTAAAAACCAAATGTTCGGCATAAAATGTATATTTTTAGCCGGGCTATAATCCAAACCGGCTGTCACAAAATGCTCCTTAGTGAAGGGGCTGTAAGCCGTGAAGTTGGTATTGCTGGTGTACACATCAGCATCATTAAAGTCATTATCAGGAGTGTAACTGTCATAACGGGCAAAGAAACCAAGCTTGTCCTGGTAAATGGCGCCGCGTGTATAAAAGGAGATGGCCTCGACTGTCGCATCCTGGCCCACTTTACTGGCGGTAACATTGGTAACGCCATTTACTATTTGCTGGGTATACGCTTCAACACCAAAAGTTATTGCAGGTGTTGTATAACCTACTAACCCTTTTAACATATGATGGTCCTGCCCGCCTAAGGCTGCGGTAGCCGGCGCCGTTCTTACATAATCAGTATAAATATCAAATATCAACCGCTTATCAAGAAACTTGGCAAATAAGTCACCGTAGAACATCTTATAAAAACCGGTATTGGCATTTGCCGCTGATAATAAGGCCGACTGGGTATTATCCCCGATCATCAAATTATAGCCAAAGTTTTGGGTGGCGGGATCAAAAACTCCCCGCAAGGCAGCGCCCACATCGTATGTATTTGACCTGTGAAAGTCGGCAACTGTCCTTTCAATGGAACGGTAGCCCCATATTTGGTCTCCTATAAATCCTGTTAAAGGGGTAACCTGATCGCCTATCACAAAGTCCGTTCCGTCCCATATGTTTTTCCACTTTAGATTTGCGAGCTTGATAAAAAACGCCATCTTATTGTCGGCCAGGTTATCCCCGTTAGTAATAGTAGTAGTGCCGGAAACGGAGTTATTAGCAACCGGTTCGGATGATAGTAACAATTCCGCCGAAAACTTTGGGCTGATATCATAATCATAACCCAAATAAACGCGCCGGAATTGGAAGGCATTCCTGTAAGTGGGTACGCCGGCATAGTTGCTTTCGCCGCCCCGGTTGCTTGCATCGGCGTGGGCATCGTAGTAAAAGTCGCCGAATGTTAAGCCCCACAACCTCCTGACAGGCTTCCATGAGGTATCGGCGCCGGCGGCCTTTGCCGGGGTTTTAATATCAGCTTTTTTAGTACCCGATGAGTCGGCCTTTTTAGTACCGGACGAGTCGGCTCTTGCCGTAATTTTATTATCGAGCGCCTTTGACTGGAACGCCGAAAATAATAAAATAAGGACGAGGAAAATTTTTGTAACGTAAAGTAATTTCATGTTGTTGAGTTTAGAGTTGAATGAATTGTTGATTATGATTTGCCTGGTTGTTGGTATTTATGGATTCGGAATGGGGAAGGAACCCGTCAAAAGTGCATTGTGCTGATAACTGAATGATGCGGCCGGAAACTATTGCCGGCACGAGTAACCGTTTAAACATTGTTTGTTGTTATGTGTCTCTATTTGACTGATTACTTCGATAACACCTACTACGTTGATGGGCGTAAAGCTAAAAACTATTTTTAATATTCCAAATGTTTATTTAAAATATTTGGAATTATGGTTAACGTACAGTAAGAAAATTGCAGAGATAGTGGTGTAAGGCTATTAAAATTTTAACCTAAGAGTGTTACGGATAGAATTTTTCACCGTCTATGCTGAGGGCAAATGGATGTGCGGATGCGCCTTCGCTAAAGCTACGGCGCACGAAGTGTGCAGATGTGCGAGGGTTCAGAGTTCATGGTTCATAGATCATAGCCGGAGGGGTGTGGAATGTGAGATGGCAGATGTGCAGATGTGCGGATGTGCGGATGTGCAGATGAGGGAATGTGCGGATGTGCAGATGTGCAAATGAGGGAATGTTCGAATGGCGGATGATGGGATGTGTGGATGCAGGGCTTTGGATGTAAAGATTTAATCCTGGCCTAATCAGGGATTTCTGTATGATCAAGGCTTTCTGCTCTTTTAACAATTTCTGCCAGGGTCGCATCTTTCAGCATTCTGACAGTTTCCCTGCGAATGTCCGAAAATATATCCCTTATACCACATTTTGCTTCATCTTTGCACTCGTTACACTTTTGGTAGTACTTGTGGGTAACACAGGGCAGTAAGGCAATCGGGCCATCAAATATCCGCATTATTTCGGCCATATTGATTTCTTCGGGACTAAGCGATAAATAATAGCCGCCGATTTTACCCTTTTTACTATTTACTATACCCGCATTGCGTAAAACCAATAATATGGATTCAAGAAATTTTCGTGAGATATTTTCACTCGAAGAAATGACACTGATTTGGATAGGTTCGTTTTGGGGCTGTTTGGCTAAATAAACCAGGGCATTGATTGCGTATTTGGCTTTTTTGGAGATCATAAGGTTCAAAATTGCATTTTTTTCCCGGATAATTAAAATAACCTGTCAATAGCGAAAACACATCAAAATAATCTGAAACTAATTTAACAGCATTCGCGATCGGTATTGGGTGCTATCCAGGTTTTCAAAATTGTAATTAATCGTATTAATAAATATATGAAGAAACCGGCCGCTTTTTGGAGCGGCCGGTCACTCAATTGCTAAATAAGGCTGTTGGGAAGAACAAACATTTGAATTTTATTAAAACAATAGCGGCGACTTGATGCTTTGTTCAGCAAAAATTTCACCGGTTGGTTTAAGGTTCAACACGTAGTTTTCTGTAAAGCCCATATGGTCCGCGTCTATCTGCTGATAAACGTTATCAACTAACACCTGGTAAAAGTCGCCTGCGGGCGTTTCAATTTTCTTTATTTTATCCACACGCCAGGCAGCGTATTTGCTTCCCTTTAAAGCGGCCTCTATGTCGCCAGGCAGGTTCCATGAGCCGTTAATTTGGGAGGCTGTTTTTACCCACTGGCTGTTTTGATCAAAAGAGGCATAAAATTTATTGCCATCTTCTTTGGCTTTGGCAGTATATTCATTATTGGTTATTTCCCAATTTTTTATTTCTGCCCTGGGGTATTTTGCTTTAAATGCGGCAAGGACAGTTGCCGGGACATCATTTTTGCCACTGGCCTGGGCAATACTATTGTTGGCGTAGCAAATCATCACCATGATGATCACTGCTACATATGATTTAAAATTTTTCATTTTTTTTAATTTTCGATTAAACATTTTTAGCTACGACATCGACGGTTGTTATTTTATCTCAATCAATACATCGCTAAAAGACCTTCACAGACACCTGTGAACGGGAAACGGAACTATCAATATCCGCGAAAGCTTTGGGTAAAATCCTGGAAATGCAGAATGTAAGGAGATAGCCGGATACACCCGGATACACCCAAATTTACCGCAAACAGCGATTAAACCTTGAACATCAAATGATGAGCTGGTCGTTGAGGAGCCAGGCTGGCCTGAAGGAGGAAGCGCTTAATTTTAAGCTGTAAAGAAGACGGTTCGATATGCCGGTATCTGCCGAAGAAATTAAGGGGAAAAGGATAGATAAAAGACAGGAGAATAGTAAAAACAGTTGATTAACAGGGTTAGCTAATTGCTTTGCTATAGTTTCAATGTCAAAACTGCTATTTTTAACATATTCCTGTTTACGCTTGGTAAATGCCTTAACAAATATACTTTCAGCAGCGGGGGGGTGTACGCGGCTAAACATGCTAAAACCCAAAAATGGCTTTGCAACACACAGCAAAACAGCACAGAAAAAATATATTTTAGCCAATTTGTACTGACACATATTTTTAAAGCTTCGACTAACTAAGATACACAATAACCATGCAAATTTAGTCGCGACTTGTTGATTATTTTAGTAATAACGTTATTGTTGCAAAATAATGATAGTGACTCATGAAATGATGCAAATAATTTAATTGGCATCATTTAGTTGTCCCAACAGTTTCATTTTGCCCTGCTATTTAAAAAAACCGGCGACTTTTTACGGCTGCCGGCTACAAAACAATAAAACTACCTCAGATTTTATTGTAGGCCATCACCCTGTTTGATCTCATCGGAAGCACGGATCACTACTTTATCATTTACTTTCAGGTTGCCGAAAACTTCGGTTGAATCATTACTCACCAAGCCTTCCTTAATGTTTATGAGTTCAGCTTTACCGCTGCTGTCTTTAACAACATACTCACGTTCGGTAGAACGGACAATGGCATTATTAGGTACCAATAATGATTTTGAACCCGATCGCATAGGTATCTTAACTTCGGCATACATACCAGGCTTAAGCTGCCCGTTTATATTGGCAACATCAATTTCAATCGCTTCCTGCTGCATGCTGCCCAGGGAATTAGCCGAGCGGCTTATTGTTGCTGTTTGCACTTGTCCCGGCAAAGCATTAAATGTAAAAGCTACCGGCTGAGTTAAATCAACCTTATCTACATAATCCTCCGGAATATCAACGGTAAGGCGCATTTTATGGACATCTTGTAAGATAAGTATAGGTTGGTCGCCGGTTTTGCCAGGGGCGACAAGCGCGCCAGGTGAAACATTACGCTGGATGATCATGCCGTCAAACGGCGCGTAAATTTTAAGATATCCCAGCATGGTTGCAACGGCTTCAACGTTGGAATGCTGCGCCTGGGCCTTTGCGTCGTTCGCTTTCATCTGGGAGCTTGCGTCGTCCAGGTCCAAAGGAGAGACGGAACCTGGCACTTTGGCTGCTTCTTTCAGCCGGTCGTATTTTTCTTTGCTCGCTTCCGCGTCAGCCTCGGCCTGTATATATTGTGAGTTAGCGGCTTCCAGCTCCGATTCCATTTCGGGTGCCTCAAGGATTACCAGCAGCTGGCCTTTTTTTACGATGGAGCCCCTATCCACAAATAGCTGTTTTACAAAGCCATTTACTTTTGGAAAGATGTTTACTTCGTTAAAGGGGACTAATTGGCCAGGCAGTCGGGCGGAAGCGGAAAGCGCTTTCTCCGATACGATAGCAAACTGGTATTTATTGGCCGGTTTTTTTTGTGCGGTAAGATCAACCGGTTTTTGATTACCTGAGCAGGCCGCAAACAAGCCGGCTACAGCGATTAACAAATAAGATCTATATTTCATTGTTTTGGATATTTAAATTGGTGGTTTCAGTTGACTCTATTGGCATTAATGATGGTTCCTCATAAGTGGTTTTGTTTTGTACCCATGCGAAAACCATCGGTAAAATAAATAAAGCTGCAAGCGTTGACGCGAACAGGCCGCCGATCACCGCACGACCGAGAGGAGCTGATTGTTCGCCGGCCTCACCCATGCCCGAAGCCATGGGTATCATCCCGGCAATCATTGCAAAGCTGGTCATCAGGATTGGCCGCAAGCGAATGGATGCACTGGTTATTGCCGCCTTGGTTGAATCTTTAAATTCAAGTCTTAATATTTCCGCATTGGTTACAATCAGGATAGCATTTGCAACCGACACGCCTGTGGACATGATCATGCCCATGTATGATTGCAGGTTAAGCGTTGAGCCGGTTATTAACAAAGCCGTTATAGACCCCAATATTACCGCCGGGATGGTGACCAATACAGTTAACGATAATTTAAAGGACTGGTAATTGGCCGCCAACAATAAGAATATGACCAGGATTGCAAACCCAAGCCCGTTTTGCAGGCTGTTTAAAGTATCTGTTAAAAGGCTTGACATGCCTTCGATCGTAGCAATCAGGCCCTTTGGAGGTGTACCGATTGAATTCACCGCTTTCTGCACGGCTGTTGTCGCACTGCCGAGGTCTTTATTGTTGATATTGGCGCTGACGGTTATAAAACGCCTCGGCCCGCTCCGGTCGAATTCACCTGGGGCGGTTATCTCTTTAAAGTTAGCAACGTCCGCCAGCGTTGGGCTGCTCTGCCCTTTTACGAGCGGTATTTCTTTTAACTCGTCCATCGAGTTCATTACATATTCAGGTATTTGCGCCTGGACCTGGTAGGTATAAGCGTTTGAAGTATCGAGCCATAAATTCTTCTGCGTGAAACGACTCGATGTGGTGCTTGCCGTTACGGAGCGGGCAATATCGCTTACATTCAACCCTAATTGCGAAACCTTTAGCCGGTCAAGCGTTATCGCAATTACCGGGTAGTTTAAGGGTTGATTTATCTGCACATCCCGCAGGTATGGGATTTGTTTAAGTTTTGTCAAAACCTTGCCGGCATAGGCTTCAATCTCCTGCATGTTCTTGCCGGCTACCTGCACCTCTATCGGGGCGTTGGCGCCCTGGCTCATGATCTTTTCAGTCATGTCAATGGGTTCAAAGGTGATCTTCATTTCAGGCATCGCATACGCTATATTTTTACGCAATGCGTCCTTTAGTACGTCCAGGTTCACTTTGTAATCGTCATCCAGGTTTACCTGCAAAACGGCATCCTGGGTGCCAGTATTGAACACATACAGGTTACTGCTGCCAAAACTGCTGGGCACAAGGCCAATATAGCCCGACGTTATCTTTACATGATGATTGACTGTTTTGTCGATGATTTGAAGCACTTGTTTAAATTTATCTTCCGTACGCTCGAGCCGGGTGCCTTCGGGTTCTTTCAGCCTGATCTGGAACTGGCCGTTATTGAGTTTGGGCATCATATCTTTACCGATCACCACAAAACCAACTCCCGCTAAAAGGATAACAACAACGAGATAAATAGGTATAAGCAATTTCTTTCGGGGCATCAGCCGGGTTATTATACCTATGAACCGCGATTTTACCTTTTCAAAGAAGTCATTTTCTTTTGGGTTATCCTGTTCTTCCTGGCCATGCATATTAACCTCACCTTCTTCCGGTACATCCATAGCCTCACCGGCGTGTGCATGTATTTGGCCATGATGATAGGTTTGATACCGTTCGGCTTTTATCATCCAGTTACTTAAAATGGGTACCAATGTTTGCGCCAGTACATAGGAAACGATCATGGTTAAACCGATGGCCATGGATAATGGCAAAAACATCGCCTTTGGTACGCCGTTCATCAGGAAGGATGGCGCGAATACTGCCAGTATGCAAAGTAAGATGAGCAATAACGGAAAAGATATTTCTTCGCAGGCATTATAGATCGCAAGCCGTTTGTTTTTTCCCATTTCGAGGTGCTGGTGTATGTTTTCAATGGTGACGGTGGCCTGGTCGACAAGGATACCTATCGCCAGGGCAAGGCCGCTTAGCGTCATTATATTGATCGTCTGGCCGAACAGGCTAAGTAGCAACACACCTATTAATATGGATACGGGTATGGTGATCACTACGATCAGGCTGCTCCGGAGGTCGCGCAGGAAAAGCAACACCATTAAACCGGTAAGTAATGCCCCCAGGCCGCCTTCGGTCATCAAGCTTTTCACTGCATTTACGACAAATATCGATTGATCAAACTCATAGGATATCTTCACATCGTTTGGCAGCAGGTTTTGCATTTCAGGCAGCTTGCTTTTTAAATCCTGTACCACAGTCCAGGTTGATGCGGAAGCTGTTTTAACCACGGGGATATAAACGGAACGCTTGCCGTTTACGAGGGCATAGTCCACGGTAATATCAGCCGCATCCGAAACCCGCGCTATATCCTTAACATATATGGGGACACCATTTTTGGTCAATACGGGAATATCACCGAAATTCTTCGAGTCATTGATCAGGGAGTTCATGGTGGTTAAATACATCATATCACCAATCCTGAGATTACCGGATGGCGACATTACATTATATTTTGCCAGCGCGTCCACCACTTCATCCGGGGTTAGATCAAAGCTTCGCAGTTTATTGGGATCGATACTAAATACTATCGTCCGTGCATTTGAGCCAAAAGGCGGCGGTGCTGATAAACCGGGTATGGTTGAAAACATTGGCCGGATACGGGTAGCGGCCAGGTCATAGATATCTTTCAGGCTCTCATTTTTACTGTCAAATACCAGTTCTCCTACGGGTAATGATGAAGCGTCATAACGGATAACTTGGGGGGGTAAGGCGCCGGGCGGAAAAAATGTTTGCGCCCGGTTTACCTGCAGGGCCACCTCGGCTGATGCTTCGGCCATATTGGTGCTTTCGTAAAAGGATATTTTTATAATTGTTAAGCCTTGTATGCTTTTACTGCTGATATTTTTAATTCCGTCGACATATAAGAACTGGTTCTGTAAACCAGTGGCAAAAAAACCCTCCATTTGCTGAGGCGACATGCCACCATAAGATTCGATAACATATATGGTAGGAAGGTTCAGCTTCGGGAAAATATCTATCGGTATATTTATTGCACTGAGCACTGCAAATATTAAAAGGCTCATGGTGACCACGATTACAGTGATCGGCCTTTTCAGTGCGGATGTGACCATTGACATAGTTTGATTATTTTAAAAGTTTTAAAATAGAATTGACCTGGTTTTCAGTGATCGCTTTTTGGAACAATGCGTTGGCATAGTCGTATTTAGCCTGCATATAATCTGTTTCTGCGCGGTAAAGGATATTCAGCGCGGCATCAAGATCGATAATGTTCGATAAACCATTTCGATACAGGGAAAGCTGTTGCTGGTAACCTGCTGTTGCAGCGTTTAGCTGGTTGGGGATTTCTTTAAGGCGGTCGAGCGCCGTTTGCATTTCCACATCGGCCTGGTTTGCGCTGATGGAAAGCAGTTCCTGCTGTTCCTGCAGCTTTTTTACGTCGTAGTCAGTATTCGCTCGCTGGGTGCGTAATTTTAATTGTCGCCTCCGCAGGTCGAACAAGTTATAGGATATACCCAATCCAACGAGGTAGTCACCTCGCTGAAAACCATAACCGGTGGACAGGCTGTTATATTGGTCATTTGGGCTGATACTTGATCCCCGTCCCCACGTAGCAGCTTCAAGCAGTATTTTAGGATTATACTGCTTTTTCACCAGGTCTTCCCTTTGCAGGCTGTTTTGATAAACTGACTTATAATAATTGATGAGCGGGTGGTTTACCGTATCCATCGGGAATAAATATGCTGCAGGCTGATTGATCAGGGCAACCTCAACTGTGGAATCCGGGACAATAGATTGGTAGGGAACACCCGTAACGGCAGATAATTGTAGCTGAACATGTTTTAGCTGGTTGTTCACTTCGATGTAATTTAAACGGGCTTTTGACAGTTCGGCTTCGGCAAGGCTGGTATCCACGCCGGCCTTTACCCCTGCTGTGGCCAGGGAACGGATTGATCGCAGGATTTCCTGGGTTCTTTGAATATTCCTGTATTGTATACCTGTAAAATCCTGCAAACGCAATAATTGCAAGTAGTTACTAATGGTATATGCACGGAGGTCATATTTCGATTCGGCGAACTGGTTTTGTTCGACATTGATATCCGAGGTGGCTACTTTGTTGGCCGCTTTGTAGGCGCCAAAATTGTAAACTTCCCAGTCGAGCTCTGCGATGCCTAAATTTGTTGAGGCCGCGGTGGTCACATTTGAATTGTGTACACCGCTGGTGCTGGAAGGAACGAGCCCGAAGCCAAAATATGGTCCAACAACATTGTTGCTGGTGCCGATATCTGCCTGGTAATTTAACCACAGGTTAGGCACCCATTGGTTATAAACTTCCTTCGCTTGTGCCTTCCGGATCAGTATAGCGGCGGAATCGGTGAGCAGTTGGGGCGCTCTCTGGTCCACCCTGTTTAACAGGTCTTTCAAAGTAACAGGTGGTGATTGCTGTGCATCGGCAGCTAATGCCGGTAGCAAAAGCATGGCGCATAAGCATCTTTTTAAACTTAACATTTGGGGTAAGAAATTAATAACAAAGCGAATAACAAATGAATTGGTAAATGGTTGAAGATAGCCATTACCGTTTGCAAATTACCGCAGGCAGCGGTTAACAGGAGAATATCAAATAGTGAGTTTACCGTTAAGAAGGTAAGCCGGTTCGCCGGGAAATGGTCTTAATTTGAGTAACCGTAAAAAACGATTGGTTATATCGGCCCCCGATGCTAAAACAGCCGGAAAAATGAGTGCTAAGAAAAACGAGAAGAGTACAGTAAATGGAATTACAGGGTTGGCAAGGTTTTTCAATATCGAGTTGATATTGGATTTATTGGTTTCTGTATCCTCGAGCTTGCGTTTGGTAAATGCTTTTACAAGTATATTTTCCGTTGCAGGCTGATGGGTACGATTAAAAACTGTAAAGCCTATAAATGGTTTCGCAACAAACAGTAATACCGCGAGGACGAGAAATATTTTACCTGATTTAATACGAAGCATGGATAATAACGCAGATAATATTAACTGAGATATATACAAATCTCGATATTATTTGTTCACGAAGATGGGCGTAACATTAATGTTGCAGTTTTTTGATTTCGGCATGAATAAAGATCGAGTATTGCAGCCGGCAGTAAAAACGATGAAAACCGCGAGGGTGCATCCATATTCTGTAGTACCAATCGCGCAGAACCGCCCGCCGCGATTGTAACTTACCTAATAAAATATCAACTCCAAGAACCTCAAGATCAAATGTTAATTTAATGTTACGCATTAAAACATCATTAACTTTTAGTTTAAATACAAGTATTTCAATGGGTTAAATAAAAAAAAATCGATAATAAGGATGTTTTTACGGGAAGAATGTTGAGGTTATTGTGAAATTAACATTCAGCTAATATCACCAAACATTAATTATTCCTTAACATTAACATAATGGTACAGCCGCACCTTTGGGGCAAAATTTATTTTAATCCTTATTTGATTATGAAAAAAACATTTACAAAACTTTTTAGTACAGGCTTACTAATCGGTTTGACGTTTATAGGGTTTGCCGTAAAAGCGCAAACCACGTCGTTAAACAACACAGGCAATGCTCCGGCTGCTGCTCCCGTGGTTACAAGCAATGCCGGCAGCGTGGCTCCGTACGCCGCGCCACAGCCCAATGTGCAACCGTCTTCCACTACAGCTAAAAGCACAGAAAAAAAGACATCTGCCGATCCTGTAGATACCTCCTGGCACCCGCAAAGAAGGGTTTGGGGTTATGCGTTTGGTGATTATTACTATGATGCCCATGCTGATAACGATATCGTGTCTTCAACAGGCTTACCTGAAGGCGGCGCCGGTGCATTGAGCAAGAGAGGCGGCGAAACTAACTATTCCGGTGTACCCACTTACAGGAATGCATTCCAGTTCCGTCGTATTTACTTAGGCTACGATTACGAGATAACCAAGAAATTCAAAGCTGAATTATTGTTAGCATCGGAACCGACAGCAAATGTGAGCACAGTTGGTACGTCCACCGTTCAAAACAGCGATAACCTTGCTGATAACAAAATGGCCTTCTACATTAAGAATATTAACCTCAGGGCAAGGGATCTTTGGACAGGTACTGACTTCGTGATCGGTGAGCTAAGCACCCCCGGTTTCGCATTGAATGAGCCTGGCACCAACGCACCAACCAGCCTTTCGGAAACCACCTGGTCGTACCGTTCGGTAGAAAGAACCATCACCGACTTCCATAAAAATAACTCCTACGATGTGGGCGCTGCCTTGCAGGGGACATTTGATCCATCAACCAAAAACTTTGGTTATGTGTTAATGATGGGCGACAATACCCAGGCCAGCTTACTATCGGCCGCAAGCGCCAATACCGGCTTTTATAAAATATTTTATGGTGACATCTGGGGTAAATTTGCGAACAACCATATCTACGCGGATATCTACGCTGACTATGCAAAGACTGCACCTGCTACCGCGCAGATCCCGGGACAGGATCACAATATGTTCAAATTGTTCGTGGCTTATCTTTCAAAGCCAATCACCATTGGTGCTGAAGCTTATACGCAGAACCTTGCAAGCGGCGTTGAAAATACAACCACCAAACTGCCCGAAGATGCTACTGTTCATGCATTATCGCTTTGGGTAAGAGGGCCGATCGTTCCCACCTTAAACTACTTTTTGCGGTTTGATACTTATAACCCTGATACGGATTTCAACACATCCGACTCCTATTCAGCCAACACCAACTACAGTTCATACAACCCAACTGTTAAAGAGCAGTTTTGGACAGGCGGTTTGGATTTCAACCCGACAAAAAACGTGCATTTCGAACCAAACTTTTGGTTAGTAGATTATACCGATCAAAGAACTCCTTCAACAGCAGGTTATGTTCTTCCTGATCACACCCTGGTATATAGATTAACTTTCTTCTTTACATTCGGTAAATAAGATACTGAAAATAAATAAAAATAAAATATACCATGAAAGTAGTTAAAAGTTTAACGTTAGCCCTTGTAGCCATTGTTGCAAGCTGCCTAACCCAATCCGCTTCCGCCCAGGATAATACCCTGTTAGGCGCAGGAAGTTCCTTTGTGTATCCCCTATTCTCAAAGATATTCGCCGAGTACGGCAAAACTCATGATGTAAAGGTGAATTACCAATCGATCGGGTCGGGCGGCGGCATCCTGCAGCTAACCAATAAAACTGTCGATTTTGGCGGTTCCGACGCCCCTCTGAATGCCGACCAGGCTAAGAAGATCGGCGTTCCGGTCTTGCATATTCCGATGGCTTCAGGCGCTGTGGTAATAACTTATAATATTCCTGGTGTAACTACAGCTTTAAATTTAACAGGCAAGGATCTTGCCGATATTTATCTCGGCAAGATCACTTCCTGGAACAGCGCTGAAATTGCAGCAACCAACAAAGGCATTAAATTGCCCGACCTGCCTATTGTGGTTGTTCATCGCTCCGAAGGCAGCGGCACATCCTATATCTTTACCGACTTTTTAACAAAAGTTAACCCGGATTGGGCATCGAAAGTCGGCAAAGCCGGCGCGGTTAACTGGCCCGCAGGTTTGGGTGGCAAAGGCAGCGAAGGCGTTGCTGGATTGGTTAAGAATACGCCCGGCGCAATCGGTTATGTGGAATTGATCTATGCGCTGGAGAATAAAATGGTCTTTGCAAATATCCAGAACAAATCGGGTAAATTTATCACCCCTTCGCTGGCAACTACAACCCAGGCAAGCAATGTTGACCTGCCGGCAAATGCCGAGGTTTCGTTAACCAACACTGATAACCCCAAAGGTTACCCTATCAGCAGCTTTACCTGGGCGCTGATCTATAAGGAGCAGAAGTACAACGACCGCACTGCGGCAAGAGCTAAAATGGTACTTGACCTGTTGTGGTATAACATCCACGATGGTCAAAAAAATTGCGAGCCTTTAAACTATGCGCCGCTCTCAAAATCGGCCGTGAAAGTTGCTGAGAATATTTTGAAGTCAGCCACTTACGGCGGTAAAGCGATATTGTAAAAGTCCGGATCCCGATAGCTATCGGGACCGGAAGTCCGGAAGAGTAAAGCAGAGAGTTAAACGTATAAAGCTTAAAACAAAAAGTTTAATACCCAATAAAAGGACTGAAGCGGAAAACTAAAGGCAGAATGGCATAAAATAATTTGCTCTTCAACGCTTTTAGCTTTCTGCTTTCAGCTTTTAGCCCCTACACACCCAGACATATGACCGTGAAGAATAAAAGACTAGACCTATCCTACAGCCAAATGAAATGGGAAACCATTTTTAAGCGGATATTGATTACGATGAGCATCATCATTCTGATCATTGTGGTTGGCATTTTGATAACGCTTATCGTTCAATCCATGCCTTCTATTAAAACCCTGGGGATAGGGTATCTGTGGGGCAAAGTATGGGATCCGGTTAATAATATTTATGGCGCCTGGCCCTTTTTAATAGGCACGCTGCTAACGTCATTTACAGCATTGATCATTTCGATACCTTTTTCCTATGCGATTGCCATCTACCTGGGCGAGTACAATCCCAAAGGCTGGCTTTCTAATCTCTTAAAAAATACGATCGAGCTTATTGCAGCCGTCCCTTCCATCATTTACGGGTTTTGGGCATTGTACGTGCTGGTGCCGATTGTGCGCAACTTCGAGATGAAAATCCATGTGGCTCCATATGGGGTGGGCATCTTTTCGGCATCGCTGGTGCTGGCCGTTATGATCATCCCTTACGCGGCGTCGCTGGGCACCTCACTCATCCGCATGGTGCCCTCTCCGCTGAAGGAAGGGGCCTACGCATTGGGCGCAACCCGTTTTGAAGTTATCCGCAGTGTTATATTGCCCTATACCCGGTCGGGTTTATTTGCGGGCATTCTTTTGTCGCTCGGCCGCGCCCTTGGCGAGACGATGGCGGTAACGGTATTGATCGGCAATACAAGCACCATCGCCCCCAAATTCCTGGACCTGTTTTTTGGCCCGGGAAATACAATGGCCAGCGTAATTGCCAATGAGTTTGCCGAAGCCGACCATACCTTATATTTATCGGCGCTTATCGAACTTGGTTTAGCACTATTCTTTGTTACCGTTATTATTAACCTGATCGGCAAAAGAATAATCACACGATACTCAAAATAATTAAGCAGATGGATGCACGATTAGGCCTTAGAAATACCAAAAGCGTTTTGTTTAAAGCGGTTATCATATTTTTTGCTTTTGTTATAACCTTACCTTTGATCATTGTGCTGCTTTATATTATTAAGCAGGGCGTGATGCAGGTTAACTGGCACTTTTTAACCCACATACCGGCCCCCGAGGGGGAAACGGGCGGTGGAATTGCTAATGCGCTGGTCGGCAGCGTGATCATCGTGGCCATGTCGTCAATAGTGGCCATACCGGTAGGGATGCTTGCGGGGATCTACCTGAGCGAGAACCCCGGCACCAGGCTGGCTTATTGGAGCGGTCTTTGCGTTGATATACTGCAAGGTGTGCCGTCAATTGTAGTTGGTATTGTTGTGTATTTCTGGATTGTAAAGCCAATTGGCTTTTCAGCAGTTTCCGGTAGTATCGCCCTTGCCATTATGATGCTGCCCATTGTCATCCGGTCAACGGAACAAACCTTGCTACTGCTGCCGCCATCACTGAAGGAAGCAGCACTTTCTTTAGGGGTACCTTATCACAGGGTTATACTGAAAGTTATCGTTCCCTGCGGCTTTGCAGGGATATTGTCGGGGATCATATTATCGATCGCACGTATTATTGGCGAAACCGCGCCCTTATTGTTTACGGCGCTTGGAAGCAGTTTGTTTTCGACCAATATTTTGAAGCCAATGGAGAGCCTTCCCCATTTGATCTTTACATATGCTACCAGCCCTTACGATGATCAGCATGACCTGGCCTGGGGAGCTTCGTTTATCCTATTAATGTTTGTTTTACTGCTAAATATATTTACAAAACTGATTACACGAAAATGGAACATACAGTTGTAAGCGCTTCAAAATTTAACGCCTGGTTCGGCGACAATCATGTGGTTAAGGATGTTTCGATCAAGATAGAAAAGAACCAGGTTGTAGCAGTAATGGGGCCATCAGGTTGCGGCAAAACTACTTTTTTGCGCTGTATTAACCGGATGCATGAGTTGATTCCCGGCGCTACCGCCAAAGGGTCGCTGAAGCTGTATGCCGACGAGATATACACCATGAACCCCATTTATGTGCGGT
>JABDGE010000075.1 GCA_013286235.1 Bacteroidota bacterium | reverse complement strand
CCGCCTTTTCGGCATGACCCCTGGGCCAGTTTTGCTGCGGGAGCATATCATCTATGATATAAAAGCCGCCTTTTTCAACCATGTCAAGCACTTCATCCAGCAGCAAATATTTGCCTGGCCAGGTATCCGCAAAGACAAAATCAAAGCGCTGACGGCTATTTTTAGTTATCCATTCGCCGCCGTCGCTGCAGATGAGCTTTAAGCGTTTGTCCACGCCTAAATTCTCCTTTGCAATGTTTAAGAATGTCTCATCATTATCAATCGAAATTAAGGTCGACTTTTCATCCATGCCATCCAAAATCCACGTGGTCGACAAGCCGGTACCGGTACCCAATTCCAAAAACCTGCCGCCGCATTTTGATGCCGCAAGTGTTTTAAGCAAGGAACAGGTTAGCACTTCCGAAGGCATCGTAAACCCGCTGGCCTCGGTGGCCGCTTTAATAGCTTCATAAGCCGAAGGATAACCGCCCCCCGGCCCCCTAAAGGGGGAGCTCTCGAGCGTGTCTATTTCTTGAATTTTTTCCATGCTGAATTTTTAATAGTCGTATTCTTTAGCCAGCCATCACTCCCCCTCCAGTGGGCCGGGGGGCGAGCTACATCGTAAACACTTTATCCCCGTCGTTCAAAAATTCATTTTCAATCACGTCTTCACCGGGTTCGAGGCGTTCGAACTCACGTATCTTGGCGTTAAAACCCTCGCTATCCTTAATAATTGCTACCCTCGCGCTGCGCACAAATTCTATCAGACCAAAAGGCTGCAAAATATTGATGAGATTGTCGGTTTCCTCGCGGTGGCCGGTGGTTTCAAATACGGTATAGTCCTTCCGGATTACTACGGCCCGCGCCCCATTTTCGCGCAGAAGCCTTTCTACGCTTACCTTTTCAGCAATCACTTCGGTGGATACCTTGTAAAGTGCCAATTCCTGCCAGATCACGTCCTCGTTGGTGTGGTAATATGCCTTCAACACTTCCACCTGTTTCTCGATCTGGCGACAAAGCTTGCGGACCACATCCTCAGATTCAGTGATCACGATGTTAAAGCGGTGAATACTTTCAATTTCCGATGGTGAAGTATTCAAACTATCGATGTTGATCTTTCGCCGCGTAAATATGATCGCTATCCGGTTTAGCAAGCCGATCTGGTTCTCGGTGTAAACCGTGATATTAAACTCCTGCTTTTCTGTATCCTGGTTACTCATTTTTTCTTCATTTAAGTTTCCCTTTAGGTTTTTGCTCTCCTTTAGGCATTTACCCCCTTTAGGTTTTAACTCCCCCTTTAGGGGGTTGGGGGGTTACTTCAACCTTATCTCCGACACACTACATCCCTGCGGCACCATCGGAAAAACATTATTTTCCTTGGTCACCATCACTTCCAGCACGAACGCGCCTTTGTTTTCCATCATTTCCTTCAATGCGCCGGCAAGGTTCTTCCTGTCATCCACCATTTTCCCGGCAATGCCGTAGGCTGATGCCAGCTTTACAAAATCGGGGCTTTCAATGTCCACAAACGAATAGCGGCGCTGGTTAAACAACTCCTGCCACTGACGTACCATCCCCAGAAATCTATTGTTAAGAATAATGATCTTCACATCAATGCCCGTTTGCATAATGGTCCCCAATTCCTGCAGCGTCATCTGGAAACCCCCATCGCCTATAATGGCAACAACCGGTCTGTCCAATGCGCCAAATTTGGCGCCGATAGCGGCAGGCAGCGCAAAACCCATGGTGCCAAGGCCTCCGCTGGTAATGTTGCTGCGCGTTTTATTGAGTTTGGCGTAGCGGCAGGCTACCATTTGGTGCTGGCCCACATCGCTAACTATAACAGCCTCCCCATGTGTCAATTCATTCAATTCCCGTATTACCTCGCCCATGGTTAATTCGGCCGTAGTAGGGTTAAGCTCGTTTTGGATAACTTCGGCCACTTCCTGCCGCATGTATTCTGTAAATTTAGCCAGCCATTCCGTATGGGTTTTTTCTTCGACCAGGGCAGTAAGCATCGGCAAAGTTTCCTTACAGTCACCCCAAACCGGTACGGTAGTTTTTACATTCTTGTCGATCTCGGCGGGGTCTATATCCAGGTGAATAACCTTTGCCTGTTTGGCGTATTTATCAAGGCGTCCGGTAACGCGGTCGTCAAAACGCATACCGATCGCGATCAATACATCGCATTCGTTGGTGAGCACGTTGGGGCCGTAGTTGCCGTGCATGCCCAGCATCCCTACGCTCAAAGGGTGATCGGTGGGAATTGCGCCTGCACCCAATATCGTCCATGCGGAAGGAATGCCGCTCTTTTCGATAAATGCCTTAAATTCCTGCTCAGCGCTACCCAAAATCACACCCTGGCCCCAAATCACAAATGGCTTTTTCGCCTGGTTGATCAGCTCGGCAGCCTCTTGTAGATACTTTGGCCTGACGATAGGCTTGGGCCGGTAGCTCCTTATGTGTTTGCAGGGTGTATATCCTTTATAATCAAACTTTTGGATCTGGGCGTTCTTGGTGATGTCCACCAAAACCGGCCCCGGCCTGCCGCTGCGGGCTATGTAAAAAGCTTTGGCTATTACTTCGGGAATTTCATTGGCATCGGTTACCTGGTAGTTCCATTTGGTAACCGGTGTCGTAATGTTGATCACGTCGGTTTCCTGGAACGCATCGGTACCCAATAAATGGGCAAATACCTGGCCGGTGATGCATACCAGCGGCGTGCTATCGATTTGCGCATCCGCCAAACCGGTTACCAGGTTGGTAGCGCCGGGGCCGCTGGTGGCAAACACGACGCCCACTTTACCAGACGTGCGCGCATAGCCCTGCCCGGCATGTATGCCGCCCTGCTCGTGGCGCACCAGTATATGGTTTAATTTTTCTTTATAATCAAATAACGCATCGTATATCGGCATGATAGCGCCACCGGGATATCCAAAAATGATATCCACCCCCTCGATGAGCAAAGCATCCAAAAGAGCCTCGGAGCCGGATAGCACCTTCGATTCTACGGGTTCCGGTATGATCTCAACGATTGGTTTCGCGCTGATTGTTTCCTGTACAGCTTCCATATTATTTTTTATTTCGGAATTTGGTCCCGATAGCTATCGGGATTCAAATTCGGATTTAATATCTCATTGTTATATTTTTCTCATTTGCACATCTGCACATTTGCATATCTTCTCATCTGCACATCCGCTCATCCATTCCCCCTTTAGGGGGTTAGGGGGCATCCGTAACACACCCCTCAGCCGCCGTGCTTACCTGCTTGGCGTATTTGTATAACAAACCTCTTGTGGCTTTGAGTGCTGGCTGCACCCATTGCGCGCGGCGTGCGGCAATTTCTTCATCACTCACCTTCAGGGTCATGGTCCGTTTGATTGCGTCGATCTCTATGGTGTCATCATCTTTAACCAATGCAAGCGTTCCGCCATTATAGGCTTCGGGAGTGATGTGACCGACGACGAAACCATGGGTACCGCCCGAAAAGCGTCCGTCCGTAATTAAAGCAACTGAAGCTCCCAGGCCGGCGCCGAAGATAGCGGCCGTAGGTTTTAGCATTTCGGGCATGCCAGGCGCACCTCTTGGGCCGATGTTCCTGATCACCACCACATCTCCGGGTTTAACCCTGCCGCTGGTAATACCGTCAATCAAGTCAAATTCGCCGTCAAATACACGGGCCGGCCCTTCAAACTTTTGGCCTTCCTTCCCGGTGATCTTCGCCACGCTGCCCCCAACGGCCAGGTTGCCATATAATATTTGTAAGTGCCCGGTTGCCTTCACAGGTCGTTCCGCGGGCATTACCACATGTTGTTCTTCAAAATCCAAATCAGGCACCGCCAATAAATTCTCCGCCAGCGTATTGCCCGTTACGGTAAGGCAATTGCCGTGCAGCCAGCCTTTCTTTAGCAAATATTTCATCACGCCGGGAACGCCGCCAACCTTATGCAAATCTTCCATCATATACTTACCGCTTGGCTTCATATCCACCAAAACCGGTATGCGGTTGCTCACTTCCTGGAAATCATCCTGCGTTAATTTGATGCCGACGCTATTAGCGATCGCAATGAGGTGTAACACCGCGTTGGTTGATCCGCCCAAAACCATAACAACCGTGATGGCATTTTCAAAGGCCTCCCGCGTCATGATATCCGAAGGTTTGATGTCGCGTTCCAGCAGCAGTTTTATCGCTTTTCCGGCAGCCAGGCATTCAGCCTTTTTTTCCTCGCTCACTGCCGGGTTTGATGACGAATAAGGTAAACTCATTCCCAAAGCCTCGATAGCCGACGCCATAGTGTTGGCTGTATAAATACCGCCGCAGGCGCCTGCGCCGGGGCAGGAGTTACGGATGATCTCTTTAAAATCGATCTCGTCCATCTGGCCGGCTATCTTTTTGCCTAATGCCTCAAAAGCCGAAACAATATTTAAATCTTCGCCTTTATAATGACCTGCTTTGATCGTGCCGCCGTAAACCATGATCGAGGGCCTGTTCAGCCGCCCCATGGCCATTACCGAGCCGGGCATATTTTTATCACAGCCCGGCAGCGCTATCAGTGCATCATAATACTGAGCCCCGCAAACCGCCTCGATGGAATCGGCGATCACATCACGGCTCACGAGCGAGTAACGCATTCCGTCGGTGCCCATGCTCATGCCATCGCTTACGCCAATGGTATGAAATATCAGCCCCACTAAATTTTCTTTCCAAACGCCCTGTTTTACCAGTTTAGCCAGGTCGTTGAGGTGCATATTGCAGGTATTGCCGTCGTAGCCCATACTCACCACACCCACTTGCGCCTTTTTCAGGTCGTCATCGGTCAATCCAATACCGTAAAGCATGGCCTGTGCCGCGGGTTGCGTTGGGTCCTGCGTTAACGTTTTGCTGTAACGGTTCAATTCTGTAGCTGCTTCGGTACCGACTGTGCTCATATATCTTTTATTAAGGCAAACGCATCCTTTAAAGAAGCGCCGGCAATAATTTTACTTATAGGTTTATACTTTTGTGATTGGCAAGGTAGAAATAGCCCGTAGGAATAGCAAGGTGCAAATTGAGAATTTAAAATTAGTATATTATTTGTTTTTGTATTATATAAACAGAACAACAGGGAGGTTTTCTATTCAATAACGGAATATAAAATTTACATAAATAGACCAAAGTTTAAAACGGTATTCGGTATGAATTGTATGCATGCATAACAATTGGGTGGAATTTGAGCGAATTTATGATGTCCGGATGGTTTTGATGTGCAGATATGCGGATGTGAGAGAGTTCATAGCTCATAGTTCATGGCCGGAGGGATGTGCCATCGCTACCTCCTTCGCTGAAGCTTCGGCGGTTGAATTAAGCTATGGCGCACGAAGTGTGCAAATGTGCAGATGTTTTTTGACGATGGAATGGTTATGATGTGCAAATTTGTAAAAGAGGGATTAAACATGAAAATATATTTGACCGAACAAAGTTATTGGAGCCACCGTATAAAGAGGCGTAATTTACCCGGCACCGTTGGACGGGCGGGGGATTTGATATTTATTGAAATGAAAAAAACAATATTCTTGGTAATAGCACTTGGTTTTTTTACGGCATGCGCGGCGCACAAAAACACAGTAAGCAACAGTATTGCGCGGCGAAATAACAGCAATGTACGCCAAAATAATACCGCACCTTCAAATGGTTACACCTCGCTTTCTTCGCTGCAATACATTGATAAATACAAGCAAATCGCCGTGCAGGAAATGAAATCTTTTGGTATACCGGCCAGCATTACGCTTGCACAGGGACTTTACGAATCTGGCGCGGGCAACAGCGATTTGGCGCGGGTGGCCAATAACCATTTCGGCATAAAAGCAGGCTACTCCTGGAATGGCAAAGTGTACTATAAAGACGACGACAATAAGAACGACGCCTTCCGTGTTTATCAAAGTCCGGAGGAATCCTTCAGGGATCATTCCAATTTTCTGAAGAAGAAAAATTACGCTTCGTTGTATACCCTTGATATAACCGACTACCGCGGATGGGCGCGCGGATTAAAAAAAGCAGGCTACGCCACCAACCCTAATTATTCTGACATCATTATCGGCATTATTGAAAAATACAATTTACAACAATACGATACGGGCGACTATACGGTAAACCCCAAACCCGTTGCAGCGGCGATAGCTCCGGTTGCTGTACAACCGCCCCCACCAACCACCGCATCAGCATCCATTCCCACACCCGCACCTGTCACCGTTCCCGACTCGTCCGCTGCCCAGGCCGCCCCGGTAAGTAAAAACTACGCGGTAAAGCAGGGCGACACACTTTATAACATTTCTAAACGTTTTGGATTATCAGTGGACGACCTGCGCGCTTTGAACAACCTTAATGGGAATTCGATCTATATTGGCCAGATACTTGTTGTTATTAAATAACAGACGGCGCAATCCGTCCGGGTGATCTATTTCCACAGAGCGGGGATGTAACAACCGCGTTAACTTGTGTTAATTTTTGCCGGATGATGGGCCCAATGTTCTACTTTTATCCAAATTATGCGTTACCGGCTTTTGCTGTTGTTGTTTTTTGCTGCTTTTAACTGCCTTGCACAGGAAAAACCGGTAGAGGGAATTGTGTTCGATAAGGCCACAAAAGAACGCATTGCCAGCGTTAATATCCATAATACGACCAAAGGCTTTTCAGTTTACAACAATTTGAAGGGGGAATATAGCGTGATCGCTTCGGCTGGAGATCGGCTGATCTTTTCGCGGCAGGATTACAGCCCTGACACGATTAGGGTGACCGATAAAATGCCGCAGGCTATTTATTTAACGCACCTCGTAATCCAGCTCAGGGAAGTTACCGTACGCGACTCGGCCCTGACGCCGGAGCAGCGCCTGGAACGAACCAAAAATGAGTATGCGATGATCTATAGTCCTACAATGAACCCTGATGCCTTTGTTAATTCGACCTATGGCGGGGCAGGCCTAAGCATCGATGCTATTTACAATGCGATCAGCCGCAGCGGGCGTAATGCCGCGCATCTGCGGAATCTTATCCAGGCCGATTATCAACAAAACGTGATCGATTACCGATTTAGTCGCACGCTCGTGGCGCGCGTAACAGGGCTAAAGGATAAAAATTTGAGTTCGTTTATGCTGCGCTACCGGCCAGGGTATTATACGGTTACTACCATGACCGACTATGAATTTATTATGATGATAAAAGCCAACTTCCGGCGGTACATGCGCGCCCAGCGGACCTATGCTTTGCCGCCTTTGAGCAGGTGATTATTTTGGGGATTTCACCGTCCCGATAGCTATTGGGATTGCGTTGATTTCACAGATTTTATCTGGTTAGACTTCACGCTAAACGCCCAAGATTGACTTTCGACTTTCGACTTTCGACTCAAGGCTTTCGACTTAACACTACTTTAATATCAACACCGGGCTGGTCGCGTTAAGGGTGATAGCAATGGTGATGTTGCGATGAGTTAAGTTATAAAAAAAACTGTATTGGCCCGGTAGGGCAATGATCAGTTGCACATCGTTGTGGGTAGCGAAAGCAAGCACACCTCGAACGATGTCGGCGTCGCTGCTGTGGTGTACATCGTATGCATAGCCTTCCAGCATTTCGGCCAGGTTTTCGGTAACCTGTTTATTGCCTGCATGGAAATGGTGCTTAGCATCAACGTTCAGGACAAGCAAATGCGGGTGTGGCCAGCGCTGTTTGGCATGGAAACCTTTTAAGGCGCTAAGGCGGGATATGGCCGAAAAATCGCAGGGCACCAGCACCCGCTCAATCTTTTGATACGCTGCATTCTCCGGGATAACCATTACGGGGACCGGGCTTGTCCTACCCACGGCAACCAACTGTTCACCCAAATAGCTGCCGGGTTCATGGGTGCTGCTGTCGCTGCCCATCATCACCATGTTAGGCTGTTTTTCGATGATTGTATTATGCACAGCCCGTAGCAGGGGGAGGCTGCTGAAAGCTGTTTCTATCTTAACGGTGTGAGTGCAGGTTTTTTGCATCTTAGCGGCCAGCGCCTTCAGGTTTGCTTCCAGGATCTGTCGGTGTTCTTCTACCTCTTCGTTGCTAAGTTGTACAAAATCCGGCGTGGGGAGCACCTGCTCGTATACCGATACATAATAGCTTTTTAATAGAATGATGTGCTCGACGTGCACATCACAGGCAAAGCCGGCGGCGTATTGGAGTACGTTTTCGGTGTCGCCGATCAGGTCGATCGGGATGAGTATGGTCTTCATTTTATAGCCTTTTAGGTTTAATCTTCTTCATAACTTATTTATTCTTGCCGAACCGTAGGCCGCAGCCTCTTTCCGACTTCCGGACTTCCGGACTTTCCGACTTTCGGACTAATTTATGGTTTTTTCAAGGCAACGGTCATCTGGCTGAGCACGGCGACGGCGGTTTCGAGTGCCGTTTCGTCCAGTTTTTCCGAAGCGGCCTGGTACACTTCCATGGCCCAGGGGTATAATTGGTCTTTTAAAGCGAGGCCCTCCTGCGTCAGGAAGATCAGCTTGTTGCGCCGGTCGTTCCCATCCTCAACCCGCGATACTAATTTACGCTTTACCAGGTTATCCAGCAGGTACGTCAGGCTTGATTTATCGCGCAGCGTGTAATCTGCTATTTCCTGTTGAATAATTCCGTCACGACGCCATAAGCACGACAACACTTCGAGCATTTCGAACGTTAAGTTAATGCCGTTCTCTTTTATTTTTTCCTGTATTTGCTGGCGCAATAAAACCCTCAGCTCGGCCATTGCGCGGCCAAGATTGAGCGCCAGTTCGGCTTTGGTTTTGTTTGGTAGCATTTTTGTCTAATTTAAGCTTTATTTCCTTTTTTGCGTCATGGGCGCGTCCTTCATACCACCTGATTTGCCCTCTTTGCCGCGGGTCTATGCGTTTTCCAGCCGCTGGTACGACAGAGGGAGGCGGTTATTGTCAACAGGCCTTCATCGTGAGCCCCCGCTATCTTCCTTTTTCGACTTTCGACTTTCGACTCAGCACGAACCTCATTTATAACTGCCCGCACCCTAATGCGCAGCCTCTCCCAGGCTTATTTTGTTCTTTGCTTTTTTGATGAATATCAGCACAACCGGTACAAAAACCAGGAACATGATACCTACCCATAAAAATACATCCATGTAGGACAGCAGCGTAGCCTGTTTGGTCACGGCGCCGTCGAGCATGGCATAGGCGGTTTGGCGGGCCGTTAAACTGTCCGCCCCGCGCTGGTGTACCACTGCAGCCATTTGGGCCACTCGCTGCTGTACCGTGGCATCGGTATAGTTTAAGTGGGTAATAAGCGTGTTGCGGTGTACCTGCGTTTGCCTGCTTACAAAGGTCGAGATCAGGGCCACGCCGAAGGAACCGCCCAATTGCCGCATCATCCCCGAAAATGCCGCTCCCTGGCCTATCTCCTGCCCCCTTAACGTAGACAACGACATGGTGCTGACTGGCACCGACAACAGCCCCAGCCCGAAACCCCGCACAATCAATATCCAAAAGAAATCACCGGCACTCGTGTAGGGCGTAAGGATGCTGTACGATAGGTAGCTGTAAACAAAAAACACTGCCATCCCGATTGCGATGAGATATTTTTGTGCTATGCCCCGCTGTATGAGCAGGGCCACCACGGGCATCATCACGGCCACAAACAGGGTGCTCGGCAGCATCAGGAAACCCGCTTGCTGGGCCGTCCAGCCCAATAAGGATTGTGTATAAATGGGTATGATAAATGTGGAGCCGAACAGCCCGAAACCCATGACGAAACTGAGCATCACCCCGATGCGCAGGTTACCGTTGTGCAACACCCGGATATTGACGACCGGGAACCGGTACTCAAGCTCGCGCCAGATAAACAGGAGGATACCGAATACCGCTATAACAGTGAGCGCGATGATGAGCTTGCTGCTGAACCAATCGTCTTCCTGGCCCTTTTCGAGCACAAACTGCATGGACGCTACGCCGGCAGTAAGCAGGCCGATGCCCAGCCAGTCCACCTGGCTTGCCGGTCGCTTTTCTTCGTATTTGGGGCTGCGCACATATTGCAACGTAAGCATCGTGGCCACGATGCCGACAGGAATATTGATATAGAAAATGAACGGCCAGGAGTAATGGTCGACGATGTATCCGCCCAGGGGAGGGCCTAAGGTGGGTCCCACGATGACGCCTAACGTGTAAATAGCCTGCGCCATCGCCCGCTTTTCAACCGGCCAGCTTTCGGTAATGATAGTTTGCGAAGTAACCAGCAGCGCGCCACCGCCCATGCCCTGGAGAAACCTGAACACTACCAGCTCCCAGATATTGGTGGCATTGCCGCACAGGAACGAGCATACAGTGAACAAAATTACGGAAGCCGCGAAATAGTTGCGCCTTCCGAATTGCTGCGATAGCCAGCTCGTCATGGGTACGATGATCACATTGGCCAGCGAATACGCGGTAATAACCCAGCTGATCTCGTTGAGCGTAGCGCCCAGGTTGCCCCGCATATCATTGATGGCCACATTAACAATCGTGGTATCGATGATCTCCAGCAAAGCGCAAAACACCGCCGTAATGGTGATAATGATGAGGCGGGGGCCATGTTCAACTAAGGATTGCTGTTGCATGGGGGATTATTGTTGGAAGGTTGCAATGTTGTAAAGTTGGAATGTTGTTTTGATTGTTAATTGTTGAGCGTTGGTTTTATTCCTTTTATTCGAAAAATGAAAAATCGCAGCTACCCTCTTTGCCGATTTCGGCAGAGAGGGTCGAACAGCGAAGCGCATTCGGGGTGAGTAAACTCGCCGCCATGCATCGGCATCAGCCTTCGCCGGATCAACTCACTCTGCCTCACGTCGCTGCCCGAAAGCCGTAAAACACGCTTTCGAATCCTTAACGTTTTCCTTTTGCTCATCCAAAGTTAAATAGTTGATAGTTTAGATACAAACTAATTTGACAAAATTTTACCGCCGGCATTTTCATGCCGGCGGCTGCTTCAATTTTACTTATTTGGCGATGTAGGGTTGTAGAATTAATTTGCAGCGAACGCAAGTTCGGTGTTTTTATACACGGGTTTTTGTAACTGGGTCCGCATGCTTTTGAATATTTTCATTGGGGCATCGCTGGAAAACATATTAACTAACCAGGCGGGGAGTTCGCCACCTGGATCCATATGAAGGACGTAAACTACGTTCACTTTATCATTGCCGACGGGGGTAATGATCCATTTGCCGACGGACTCGTTAACTCTTACGATCCCTTTCTTTTCGGGCACGAAGCCGGGCACTGCCGGGCCGTCAACGGTTACAACTTTGGTTTCGGGATTTTGGCTAACGGTTAAATGAGCAACAAAATCGCGGTTGGCGGCAGGCCAGGGCAAACTCACTTCCGAATAATAATAAAGCTCGTTGGCGGATACCTGTTTTACCACTACGGCGGATTTGAGGTGATACACCCAGTCGGTGGATGTTTTTACATCCATCAGTAAAGCGACCAACTGTGGGGCGGTTGCATTGAACTGGGTTTCCACCTTAACACTCTTCACTTTCGAATCAGGCACCACGCTGGCGTAAACCTTTATCCCGTCCTCATCGGCCCTTAGTTTCCAATCGGTTTGTGCCGATACGATGCCGATCTGCGACACCACCAGAAACGCTGCTATTATTATCTTTTTCATTTTCTGAAGTTTTTAAATGGAGCCCAGTCATTAACGGGCCCCATTCACCGTTCCCTATTCACTACTCATCACTCACCATCCACCATTCACTACTCATCACTCACCACTCACCATTCACCACTCACCTTTCACCATTTTACTTCAAACCAAACGCATAAGCCAAACGCAGGGCAACAAAGTGTACCTGGCTATCGGTATTGCCGCTGTTAAAATCGGTTGAGCCTTCATACCTTACACCTGCGTCGATATAGTTTTTGCCGCCTAAGGGGAACTGGTAACCGATCTGGGGCGCATAAATAAAGGCTGCGCTATTATCGAACCCTACGCTTGACTTGTTTAAGGCAAATGCGGCCCCTGCTTCACCCTGGATGTAAAAGTGACTAACGGGGAACCATTTTAAACCAGCCTTAACAGGCAATAACTGTATGTCGGTTGCGGTAAGGCCGGTGCCATAAGCATTGCTTTTACCCTGCAGATCATTGAACCCCGCGTTAACAGTTACGAATAATTGCTGCGGTAAAATGGGGATATCCGCCTGAACCGAGCCGCCTATGTTCCAGTTATAACCGTTTGATAAATTACCTGTAGGGAAACCTGCGTCAACACCTACGCTTAGGACCACTCCGTTGGAAGTGTTTGATGTTGTGGTTGATGCTGGTGCGGTTTGTGCTTTTGCACCAAATGCAAACCCGGCAAAAGCTGCAGCCAGGATTGTGATTTTGAATGTACTTTTCATGATATAATATTTAAGATGTTCGTGTGTTTTTCTGAACACGGGAGCAAATTAACGGCAGAAAAAGAGGCCTGCGTTTCATCTGAATGTCACGATTATTCAATCGTTTGATTAACAGTATTTTATTTTTTGACTAATTTGGTTTAAAAGTCAGACTTATGTCAAATGGGAGAATTTGGTGAGATTTGGATGACGGTCTGAACCTGTATTGAGCTGATTATTTTGATTACGCAGACCATGTTACAGGCATTGGCGGGAAGGCATGGTGTAAATGCATTTGTGGAAGTTGCTTTGTCGCTACGCTCGGCGCGACGGCGCATCGTGCGGTGATAGCTTATTTACTATTGAAATAAGTTAGTGAGCTCTCTCCTAGCGGTGCGTTAAACATCTGTCTCCTCTGGTATCGGCTCGGCCAGCATCTCGCTCCCGGTAAGATCATAATAGGTACACGTCATTTCTTCGGTATCGATTACCCATTTCTCGACCCCGGCCGCTGCCGCCTGGATACAGATGATCGGAAAGTCGGACCCGCCTTTTTGGTGGATCGCTATCATTTCCCTTAATAGGGAGGGGAACGACGGGCTTACAATTTGCCTTGCATCGTACCTCGGCCCCGACGAGACCGTATGCCCGTTGGCGCCGTAATAAACGGTATCGCCGGTGCTTACCAGGAATTCATAACGTTTTAATCCGAGGGTCTTTAGTTCCCCGGTGTAGCGCGGAAAATCGGCGCCTGTTTTTGCCTTGCTGTGGGCATCTTTGATCTGTTGTAATGTAAACATTGCTTTAATTTTTATACAACAAATTTACCCTTGCAGCAGGAGCTTCCATTGTAAAAAATCGTTTATTCCCCCTGTTCTCTTTGCCTTTTGGCTTTTAGGTATTGTTCGGGTGTTTCGGCGGTGAAGGCTTTAAAATCTTTAATAAAATGTGCCTGGTCATAATATCCCGCAAGGAAAGCAGCTGCATCCTGGTCGTTTTTATTTAAGGCCGCCATTACATTTTTGATGCGGACAATAGAAGCGAATTTCTTGGGAGAAGCGCCCACGACCTTACGGAACCGCTTTTCGAGCGGGCTTTGGCTGGTATTTAATTGGCTGGCCAATTCAGCAATTCGGATGGCGCCTTTGGAGTGGTGAATATACTCCAGCGCCCTATAGATCATCAGGTCCGCCGGCACTTCGCGCAGGTGGCTGAGCAGCAGCCTTTCAACTACCTCTATTCTCTCATTATCGTCATTGGCTCTTGAAAGGCGCTCTTTTACATCGTTCAAAACGCCCACGCTGAAAAGGTGTTCGAGCGAAAGGCTTTCACGAAAAAGTTCATTGACGGGATTCTCAAAAAAATTGGCAGCACCCGCCTCCCTGAAAATCACGAGTACGGTTCCGGTAGCCCTGGTATTGCTGAACGTACGGTAGGTGTCCATCAGCCCGGTGATGCCCGCCGGGTTCAACGGAACGGCTGTATCATTTTGTAAGTAAGAAAGGCCGCCGGAATACTGAAATCCCATTACCAATGAAGTTCCGGGCAGCACCTTGTAACTATGCGGATCGTCGTTCTCGCTGATAACAAAATGCTTAACGTAGGGTTTTAGCTGCTCACAAGGAGGATGAATTTCAAATTTCACCGGCGGGTATGATTATCTTTATTAAAGATAATAAACAAATATAGTTCTCGCCAAAGGCTACAATGTCAATGGATTATTTTTCCGATTCCACAATATCGCCGCTATCTATCCGGCTTCTTTTAACATTTACCACCACGTTGCCGCGGTACAATTTGTAATCGTTAAAGTAATTGGGTAATCCCTCTGCAGCCAACTCTTTTGCACCATTGGTAACTGAGTAGTGCAGGTGCGGATAGAACGCCGCGCCTGAGAAACCAACGAGGCCCACCTGTTCACCGGCCTTCACCAGGCTGCCTGATGTTACAGATATACTTCTCTGTTTCAGGTGCAGCAGCATACTGTATTCGCCATTTGCATGTTGAATAATAACATAGTTGCCCATCCCTTCCGGGTCGGTCTTGGGATCGAGCTTAGGTGATTTAACCGCCTTACCCTCATACTCATTATCAGGGATCGAATTTTGTACGGCCACAATGCGGCCATCAAGCGGAACAATAACCGGTTGGCCATAGCTGTACCAGCTTTCCTTTTTATAGGGCGAGCCATGGTACATATTACCATTGACATCCACGGTCATCAGGTCGTAAGCGTAACGGCTTGAATTGGCAGTGATTTGCTTTAATGTTGGATCGGCTATTTCATCCGCCGACCGACGGTTGTGCGAGTAAAAGTCGTGACCATCCCAAACAATGATCTTCCCTTTCAAGGGCAGAATATAGTCGTTTTTGGCAATATACACACGTGGAACGACGGTTTTTACTGCCGATAAGTCGTAATCGATGGGAAGCCGTTTTTTGTTGAGTTCCTTTTGCTCCGGGCCGTCGGCGTAGTTAAAGTAAAAGCCATATTTCACTGTTGCGATTGTAACATCCAGCGGAAAAGTATGGAAAGGGTTAAAAATACTCACCGTTTCGCCCGGCTTTATCAGGGTGTAAACAAGCACATCCTTGCCGGGTGTAAGCCCGGCGTTGTCAACATACTTCCGCAGGGCCAATTTCCCTTTGTCGTCCAGTATAGCAGCTTCTATCGAGCTGAGCTCGATCGTATGCTGGGTTTGGTTTTTAATGATTATATCGAAATTCATATAATAACCATAAATATCTTTTTCGATCAGCGGGTGTTCCGGACCAATCTTGATATCGATCTTCGACGTGTCGGCTTTTACAGCCTGCGCATCACTGTTCCTTAATCCCAGCGAACATAATACCAAGCATAATAACGCTAACTTCTTCATTTCTTTATCTGGTTTTTTTGTAATCAAATCAAGTCGATAAATGATTTGCTATGCTAAATTGAATGAATTTATAAAAGGCATTTCGAATTACCGGGCATTGATACGTTTACCCCGGATAAATGGTTGCATGTATAATATCCGTATCTATAAAGGAGTGGGCGAGTTACATAAATTGAAATACTGCTGGCTATCAAAGTGATAGGAAAATATTTTGGGCGACTTGCAAATATTTAATGTTTAAGTAGCCCGGTGTAAGGTGGACTGCAGCCGCGCCTGCGATTGAATTATATAGCGAGGCCGCCTGTTAAATCAGGCGCTGCAAAAATAATTTTGAAAGCCGGATCAGAACTCTTAATATTAGAACGCCAATTTTAAATATGCATTTGAGAAAGCTCGCTGAAGCGGCTTATACCGTTTACCGGCGATAAGAAAATTCAATTAAACTGAACCTATTAAAAATTAAACTATGCCACATATAAATTTACCATCAGAATTTCCGGGGATACGCAGCCTGTTTATGTTCAGGCCCGAAACCGCCAAACCATTGAACGACCTGGTACAAACCATGCTCCATAACCCCCACCCCTCCCTCAGCGCCGGTGAAAGGGAGCTAATCGCCGCCTACGTGTCGGACTTAAATACCTGCAAATATTGCTGCAATATTCACGGCGCCATAGCCAAACATCAACTGGGCAATGATGGCGATACCGTAAAACAAGTGCTCACCGACCCAGAAACCGCGCCTATCACTGATAAAATGAAAGCGCTGCTAAAAATAGCGGCGAAGGTACAGTCGGGTGGGAAGAATGTAAGCCCCGCAGATATTGAACTGGCCCGCGGCGAGGGCGCATCGGATATCGACATACACGATACGGTGCTCATCGCCGCCGCCTTTTGCATGTACAACCGTTACGTCGACGGACTGGCCACCTGGCAACCCGACGATGAGGCGCTGTACGACAAAATGGGCGAACAACGGGCGCGTGAAGGATACCATACCCCCCCATTCAAAGTAAACCGGGAAGAAGCTGTAAGCTCAGAAGTATCCACCCAACAATACAACAATTAAGCAATCCAACAACAAAAAATCACATGGCACACATCAAATTACATAACGAAGAATTGCCGGGCATAGTAGGCTTACTTAACTACAGGCCCGAAACAGGCAAAGCCCTCACCGACCTTGCAGAGGTTTTATTACGGGGACCATCAACACTGAGCAGCGGCGAAAGGGAAATTATCGCCGCCTCCGTATCTTTCTGGAACGGATGTCATTTTTGCCACACTTCACACGCAGCAGCAGCAGCGGCACATTTGAAAACGGGCATCAGCCTCATCGATGATATCAAGGCCGGCTTGCCCAATACCCTGGTATCCGATAAGTTAAGGGCGCTGCTGCACATCGCACACCAGGTGCAGCGCAACGGCAAAAATGTTACCGGGGAGGATATCAAATGGGCTCGCGACCTGGGCGCAACCGACCTGGAAATACACGACACCGTATTAATTGCCGCAGCATTTTGCATGTACAACCGCTATGTAGACGGCCTGGGTACCTGGGCGCCCGGCCCCAAAGAAGCCTATACCGAAATGGGCGAAAGAATGGCGCATGTGGGGTATGGGAAGTTTTGACCTTGAAACAGACACTACTAAGAAAAAGATCGTCTCAATAGTTTCTTGGTGCAGTTTTTTTTGCTTTCAGGCTCTTCAGCGAAAAATGCGAACTACGTACCGGCCATAAATATTGTCTGCTGATTTGTTTTCGCGGGTTATGCGCCTAAAACACTGATAAGGTAATCCACCTGGTTGTTCCAGATCGCCTTTCGTTCGATGAGGGTATCGTCGGTGGCAAAATCGGTTATGCTTAGGGCAACGTCGTTCGTCAGTTCATCCTGGATGATCTCCATTTCAAAATAATAGGATGGGTCGTCATCAATCCACCTGAATCTTACCAGTTTATTTTCCTTTATAGCAAGCAGCTTAGCTTTTTGTTGTTCGTCATCCCAGGTAAATGTAAAAACCTGGTCTTTTACGCTTACATCATCCGCAAACCATTGTGTCAATCCGTTTGGCTCGCTCAAAAACCCGTAGAGTATGCGTGGGGATGATTTGATCTCATACTCAATATTGAATTTATTCTTTTCAGACATGCAGGTTTGTAATTGAATTAGGGTGAGCCTTAAATGTGAACATTTTTTCTAAAGGAAACGATTTTCCGCTATATTTGCAAACCTTTTTAAAGAGGGTAGTAACTTTATTATCTGCGCTACTATTATAAGCAGAAATAAGGCGATTACAACTAAAATTCCATAACTGGCGGGGTAGCTCAGATGGTTAGAGCGTAGGATTCATATCCGCTATAAAGCGGACGGCAGTTCTGGAAGAGATTATACATACAAATAAAACCCGTCCGTTGGCTAACGGATCAGATGGTTAGAGCGTAGGATTCATATCCGCTATAAAGCGGACGGCAGTTCTGGAAGAGATTATACATACAAATAAAACCCGGCGGGGTAGCTCAGATGGTTAGAGCGTAGGATTCATAACCCTAAGGTCGGCAGTTCGATCCTGCTCCCCGCTACCAAAGCCGTCCGCCAATTGGCGGACGGCTTTGGTAGCTTTAAATATATGTTTACGGTTTATATATTATATTCTTCAAAATTCAACCAAATCTATATTGGCTTCACCTCTGATCTTCCTAACAGAATTCTTTCTCACAATGAGCTGGCCACAAAAGGCCATACTATTAAGTATCGTCCTTGGGTGGTAGCTTACACAGAGGAATATCAAACCAAAACCATTAAAAGGGAAAATCAATTAAAATCAGCTAATGGGAGAAAATTTATCTGGGCACTAATAAAAGAGACATTTGGCAACTCAACTAATTAACTTGCAGACTTCATATTCGCCCCCTATTATAATCATACATATCTCCCGTCTTATCCTTATTTTTGCGCAACAAAGCACCTGGCAATTATACGCTTAAGCTAAAAACAGCGTTAACAACTATCCGGCTGCTTGGGTGAGTGCCATAGAGCTAAAGCTGCTGTTTTTAATGAAAAAAATACATCTTTTAATACTTAAATCATTTATAAGACCTTTCCTGGTAACTTTTGCCATCGTGATGTTTGTGTTGCTGATGCTATTTTTATTCAAATACATCGACGACCTTATCGGCAAAGGGTTTCAATGGTATATCATCCTGGAACTGATGATGTACGCCTCAGCAACCAATGTGCAAATGGCGCTGCCTTTGTCTGTTTTACTGTCGTCCATCATGACCTATGGCAGCCTTGGCGAAAACTATGAGCTGGTTGCCATCAAAGCTGCCGGCATCTCCCTGCGCCGAGCTATGTATCCGATGTTTGTGATCATCATGATCCTGAGCGTGGTGGCTTTTGCGTTTTCGGATTACATGCTGCCGATTGCCAACCTGAAGTATTATTCGTTGTTGTATGACGCCAGGCAGCAAAAGTCGGCAAACTTTCTGCCGGAAGGGGTATTCAGCAACAGCTTTACCGGCTATTCCATCCGGGTTAACCATAAAGATGCGGACGGACAGACCCTGCACGGCGTGATGATCTATCAGCACGATCAGGGGACAAACAACAATGATGTATTGTTAGCCAAAGAAGGCAAGATGTATCGTACCCCCAACGGGCAGTTTTTAGTTTTGAAACTGAAGGACGGCGTGCGCTATTCCGAGGAGGCCGGCGAATCGAATTATAACTTCCGCGAAAGGCTTACCCGTTACCGTTTCCAGGCAACGGAACAAAAGTTTGATATATCCGGGATGAAATTTAACCGCACCCAGGAAAGCGAGTTCAAATCGGCCTACCAGATGATGAATCTAAAACAATTGAAAGATAACTCTGAGCTTACCAAAAGGCAAATTGACAGCGGAGTCCAGGTGAATTTCAAGCTGATCACATCGTATATGAAGTATTTTGCTTTGCCGGGGAAAGGGAACAAAGGCAAACCATATCTTCCTTCAACAGGGGACGAATTTGCCAAAACGAACGTGCATCTGAAGCAGAGCATTGTGGTAAATGCCGAAAATGAGGCGCGATCGGTCCAGGATCTTTTGCGAAACCGCGCAGACCGGAACAAAGACCTCGAACAAAATGAACAGCGCGCCCAGCTTGAGTACCAGAAAAAATTTACGCTTTCGGCGGCTTGTATTGCCTTGTTTTTAATAGGGGCGCCCCTTGGAGCCATCATCCGAAAGGGCGGGCTGGGCCTGCCGGTTGTCGTTTCGGTCATATTCTTCCTTTTTTACTACATCTCGAGCAAATCGGGTAAACGGGCCATGCCGCCGTCTTCCTTCATGATTTCACAAATCACCCCTGCCGGCTCAAAACCTGCCATAACGGAGAGGTCGATCGCCGCTTCTGTATGCCCGGCCCGCCGCAAAACGCCGCCATCTTTTGCAATCAAGGGAAAAATATGCCCCGGCCGGCCCAAATCTTCGGGCTGTGTGGCATTATCTATCAAGGCAAACATCGTTTTAGAACGATCGAACACAGATATACCTGTGGTGCAGCCCTCGAGCAAATCAACCGAAACTGTAAAATTTGTTTCGTGCGAAGTGGTGTTGTGGCTAACCATCGGCTCCAAATTGAGCTCCTCAGCACGTTTCCTGGTTATGGGGGCACAAACCAACCCCCGCCCGTGGCGCGCCATAAAGTTTATGGTTTCGGGTGTTGCGTTTCGCGCAGCTGTCAGGAAATCGCCCTCGTTCTCCCGGCTCTCATCATCAACAACTATAATAATTTTGCCATTTTTTATGGCTTCGATGGCTTCTGGTATGGTATTGAGCATTTCTTTTTTATGAGCGATCAAATATTAACTGGCCGGCGGTTATTTCATCAAAAAGAAAAACTCCAACCCGCCGGGTCCGACCACTCTAATGCAAAGTTACGCCTTATTAAAATTATAAAAGTCGGCGCTTCGTAAATTATTAAGGGCTACCGCTCCCGATGGTGCCAGGGCTGTCTTAAAAACATGAAAATAATACTCAAGACTCTTGGCTAACGATTTTTGACCCGACGCTACTGCCTTCTTTCCGTTTAAAAAGTTTGTTGAAAAAGCGCTTATACAATTCTATGTCGAATAGTGCGGAATCGGTGGC
>JABDGE010000074.1 GCA_013286235.1 Bacteroidota bacterium | reverse complement strand
TGGAGGCGCCGGATTTACCAGCGGTTTTGGAATTGCTATCGATGCGTCAAATAACCTGTATGTTTCCGAAAACGGGAACGGCGATGTTTATAAATTCACTACGGCAGGTGTTCTTTCGCAAACCATTACGCTTCCCGCCGGAAGCGCCCCGACCGAAATTGTGACGGATGCTTCGGGGAACTTCTATGTTGCCGACAATGGCAACGGCGCTGTTTATAAATACAGTTCAACGGGGACATTGACCGCTACGCTGATTACGGGGCTAAACACCCCCGATGGCCTGGCGATTGATGCCACGGGCAATTTGTATGTCGGAGATTCGGGCACAGGGTTGGTTTCAGAATACACCTCCACGGGTACCTTAATCACCAGCATTACCGGGCAAACAGACCCTGAAGGGCTGGCTGTTGACGGATCGGGCAATGTTTATGTCAGCGACGCCACAAACGGCACCTTGACCTCCTACGCCAAATCCGGGGGCTATTATTTAACGGGAACGCTCCCTGCAGGCTTGAGTTTCAACACCACGACCGGGGTATTCAGCGGTACGCCAACCACGGCCTTCGCGTCAATCACCTATTCAATAACTGCTTACAATGTGGCGGGCAACAGCACTACAACAGTTACCCTTTCGTGTACTGTTACTCCTCCCGCCTTTGATTATTCGCCCTCGACCAATGTCTATACCGTAGGAACCGCAATTACGCCGTTGGTTCCTGTTGTAACTTCCGGCACCATCGGCCCACCCGGCTTTGGCGCCGGAACCACGATATCGGCCACCTTAAACGGGCCGCAGAGTGTAACCATTAACTCGTCGGGCAATATTTATGTGGCGAATTCATCGGCGGGATTGGTAGATGAATATAGTTCTGCGGGAGCATTTATCGGCACTTTTGGCACGCCATCAGGTGCGTTTACAGGTTTTACCAACCCTGTTGGGATAGTTTTTGACACATCAGGTAACGCCTATGTGCTTGATAGCGGCACTGGCAGGGTATATAAATTTACTTCGACCGGGACGTACCTGGCAACGTTGAACCCTTTGGGCGGCAACGGCTTTAAAAGCGGTTTTGGAATAGCCATCGACCCGTCAAATAACATCTACGTTTCGGAAGCCGGGAATGGTAATGTTTACAAATTCTCTACCACGGGCCTTTTATCGCAGGCCATAGCGGTGCCCGGCGGCAGCCCCGCCGAACTGGTAACCGATGCATCGGGAAACCTGTATGTACTGGGAAACGGAAACGGCGCAGTATATGAATATGGAACTACCGGCACCCTGGTCGCCAAACTGGTCACCGGCTTAAACAACCCGTATGGCTTAGCTATCAATGCCTCGGACGACCTGTTTGTTGGCGATTCGGGCACGGGCCTGGTTTCGGAATACAGCTCAACCGGGACGTTGCTTACCAGCATTTCCGGACTGATAGATCCTGAAGGGCTTGCGGTTGATGGCTCGGGCAACGTTTATGTATCGGATGCTACAAACGGCACGCTGATCGAATATCAAACCATCGGAGGATATTATCTGACAGGGACACTGCCTGCCGGCCTAAGCTTCAACACCACCACCGGGACGTTTTCCGGAACCCCTTCAACTGTTTTCGGGCCGACAACTTACACGGTGACCGCGTATAGTTACGGCTTGTCTGCTACAACAACGGTTACGCTTTCCTGCACTTTACCGGCCCCGGCTATCAGCTACACGCCGTCAACCGATGTATATTGTGTCGGTACCGCCATTACAGCATTGTCGCCCGTAAACACCGGCGGGCCTGTTTCGGCAATGACCTTCAACGTTGGCGCGTCAATTACCGGCGGTACTTTGAGCTCGCCGTACGGAATTGCGACGGATCCTTCAGGCAATGTTTATGTTACTAATTCCGGAAACGGAACAATAAATAAGTACACGGCTGCCGGCGTTTATTCAAGTGTGTTTGCCACAGGTTTAACTACCCCGGTAGGTATCGTATTTGATGCAAGCGGAAACGCCTACGTGATTGACCGGGGAACAAACGACGTTTACAAAATAACCCCGGGAGGCGTGCGCACGGTTCTGATTTCAGGTATCACTAACTTACGCGGTATCGCCATTTCAGCTGCCGGAAATCTTTATGGTACCCGCAACCCGGGCAACCAGATCGCCGAATACACAACCGCCGGCGCCCTGGTTACTACCTTCCCTTCAACTTACACAACCGCCCCGTCAGGGATTGCGGTTTCATCCTCCGGAAATGTATATGTGCTGGACCATTCGGACAACAATATTGTTGAATTCACCACAAGCGGCGCCTATGTACAAACATTTGCCAGCGGATTTAATGCGGCATACGGTTTATCGGTGGATGCTGCCGGAAACGTTTATGTTGCAGATTCCGGAAACGATAAAATTGAAGTGTACAATTCATTGGGCACGCTGCTCACTACCATCACATCGGGCCTTAACGGACCTTACGGGGTTACTACCGACACCCAGGGAGATGTTTTGGTTAGCAATTACTCTGGCAATACCGTTTATGAATATACGGTTACCGGGAACTATACGATCAGCCCCGCACTGCCCGCCGGATTAGCGTTCAACACGGTAACCGGCGCCATTACCGGCACCCCTACTGCAAATTCAGCGGCTACCGTGTACACGGTTGGCTGCAATAATACGACAGGCGCAGCTACCACCACGGTGACCGTAACCACCACAACCGCACCCACCATCACCTACACAACCCCCGATGTGTACACCACCGGCACTGCCGTTACTTTAGCGCCAACCGTGGTAGGAATACCAACCACTTATTCGGTAAGCCCGGCACTTCCCGCCGGATTAAGCATAAACACTACCACCGGGGTGATCGACGGTGTCCCGACAGTAATTACCGCCGCTGCCCCCTACGTGGTCACGGCTACCAATTCCTGCGGGGTTAGCACCTTTACCGTTAATATTACCATCAACCCCCCGGCGCCGGTAATTACCTGCACCACGCCTGATGTTTACGATATCGGTACGGCCATCACAGCACTTACGCCAAACAATACCGGCGGCACGGTAGTGACCTGGGCCATCAGTCCGGCCCTGCCCGCAGGCTTGTCGTTCGATGTTACTACCGGCATTATTTCAGGCACGCCAACGGCTCTTTCAGCAGCGACAAATTACACGGTATCCGCAACAAACGCAGGAGGGACCGGCACATTTGTTATAAATATCACAGTGATCGAGGAGGCGCCGGTTATAGCCTATACCACGCCGGATTCTTTCCCGGTGGGTTCGTTGATCACTCCGCAGGCCCCGGCAAACACGGGCGGTCCTCCAACCAGCTATGCCGTCAGCCCGGGCTTGCCCGCCGGTCTGAACTTTGATACTACTACCGGTGTTATTACCGGCACGCCGACCGCAGTTAGCGCGGCAGCCAATTATACCGTGACGGCTACGAATTCCGGTGGTACAGGCACTTTCGTTATCAGCATTGCCTGTGTGAGCGCAGGCCCAATACTGAGTTACGCCACCCCTGATGTGTTCCCGGTCGGAACTGCCATAGCACCCATAAGCCCTGTGAATACCGGCACAACACCGGTTAGCTATGGGATAAGCCCCGGTTTGCCAACTGGGTTAAACTTTGATACAACTACCGGTATTATCAGCGGTACGCCAACTGTTACCAGTGCGGCGACCACTTATAATGTGACGGCTACGGATGCCAGCAGTAATACCGGCACAGCTACCATCGTTATCGCCTGCTCCGGGTACGTCGACTGGATCGGCGTCACCAGCAACGACTGGAACACACCCACTAACTGGGCCACCGGGGCGGTGCCAATGGCAACAGATATCGCAGGTATCGGTGTAAACCAAACTTTCCTTAATTTCCCTAACCTGGGTCCTTCCGGCGCGGCCACCAATAGCGTTGCGGCAGTGGTCATCGGCAGCAGCAGCACCCAGGTCACCGCAGGAACCAGCGCCACGGCCCAGGCGGGCGGCTTTGTGGTGAACGCCGGCAGCACCTTAAACGTTTCCGGCAGCATTACTTACCAAAGTGATGCCAACGCAGGTACCCTCGCGGCAACTATTTCCGGGCCGGGTACTGTATATGCCGGGGGTATTAATGTTACCGCCAATACTACCTTAGGCGCGGCCTATACCGAAACCCTAAGCAGCTCGGTAAGCAGTCTTAATATCAGCAGTGATATTACCCTCAATTCGTCCGACAACGCGGGCACGGCCTTTAATTCCACTTTCAGCATCACAGGTGGGATAGTAGCGTTAACCGGTGTAGTGACAACGACCAATACGGCCGCCGCTACTTCAACCCTTGCAGTGTTACCAACCACAACGGCCACCCTGCAGTTTGCTAATACATCTGCGTTTTCAGGTTTATCAGCAACGGGAACCAATGTTTTCAACGTTAATAATGCAGGCGCCACCATCGAGTATTCAGGCGCAACGCAAACTTACTATACCGATGCAGCCATTACGGGATTGGGCACCGGCGTACAATATCACAGCCTTAAATTCTCCGGATCAGGCCTTAAGTCGCCTAATGGATCTGCCACTAACAATGTCTTTGTCGCGGGCGACTTTACCAATGCACTCACCGTCAACGATGCCAGCGATTACATCGACTTCAGCGAGCCAACGGTTATCTTCAACGGCGCTAGCCAGAACATTTATGCCGGAAACGGGACAGGAACGGTATTTAACAACGTCACCTTTAACGGTAACGGGACTACCACTATCCAAAACGGCGCGGCTTATGTGGACGATATAGGCACCCTAACCATAGGCGGCACGGCAACCCTCGCTGCGGGCGGCTACCTCACCCTGATCTCCGACGCAACGGGTTCGGCTGCTGTAGCCCCGATCCCCTCGGGCTGCTCCGTAACGGGGACTGTTAATGTTCAGCGTTACATCTCGGGCAAAAGGGGTTACCGTTTAATGTCATCACCGGTGAACGCGGGCACGTCCGGAAGCGGGCCATACAGCATGAACTATTTGCTGAACAACCTCTACCTCACCGGCAGCGGTGCAGGCTTTACTGCTACCGGCAACCCGACCCTGTTTTTGTATGATGAAGGGTTTGTGCCTGCCTACGCAACCTATTACGATAGCAACTTTATCGCCGTCAGCTCAATGAGCACCGGGACAGGCATGACACCCACCTATCCTGTGAATGTGAATGGGGCCGGTTTAACTGCTTCGTATACGGTACCCGCCGGCAATGGCTATTACGTTTTCTTTAGGGGGAACCTGACTGAAGGCACTGCCAACCTGACTACCCCGTCCTATAGCGGCGTGCTGCCGGCTACGGTAACCGCATCCGGAACGTTGAACCAGGGCTCTATCCCGTTTGCAGACTGGTATTCCCCTTCGTCAACTTTCCTGGGCGGGGCCAGCCAGAACTATAACCTCGTCGGCAACCCTTATGCCAGCGCTATCGATTTGGCCACGGTACAGGGCACAACCACCACGACCGGAATTTACATGACGCCCTACGCCGGCAGCACCGGTATAACCCATTTTGTTTACCAGCTGGATCCCGTCACCAATATCTATGCCATCTATAACCTGGCCAACCCGGCCCTCAGCACCAACAACGCATCGGAGTTTATCGCCAGCGGACAGGCATTTTTTGTCCAGGCCTTCGGTACTAATACTTCACAACTAATATTTAACGAAAGCGCAAAAGCCACATCCACCAATGCCAGCGCACCGGGCTTTATGGACAAGCGGGTCAATAACCTGGCCGGGATAAACACGGGTACGCCCGACCCGGTATTGCGCCTGAAGATGAGCCTCGATTCAATACACCACGAAGAAACAGTGATCAACTTTGATCCGAAAGCGAGTACCGCATTTGTTATAAATGAAGATGCACCGCACCGGCAGGGGGAGGGTTTGATCGGTTTCACCAGCATTTCAAGCGATAACATACCATTAGGCATCAACATGCTGCCCCTTGCGGCAACGCAAACCATCCCATTGCGAACCGTGGCCACCAACGATGGCTTGTACAACATCACCCTGGCGCGGCTTGCCAATTTACCTGCGCTGTACGAGATCTGGCTGAAAGACGCCTATATGAAAGATTCGCTCGACATTAAAGACAACCCGACATACAATTTTAACATCACGCACGCTGATACCAGCACTTATGGTAACTACCGCTTCACCCTCGTGATCCGCCAGAACCCGGCGCTGATGGTACACCTGCTGAGCTTTACAGCGCTGAAAGCAACCGGCGGCGACAACGTTGCCTGGACCACCGAGAATGAAGCCAATTATACCGGTTTCGCGGTTCAGCGCAGCACGGATGGCGGCAAAACATTTGCCACCCTTGACGCCCTCGTGTCGAGCGGCCTCGGTGCTTACAGCTACCTTGATAAAACCCCTGTACAAGGCGCCAATAGCTACCGCCTGCAATTAACGGATCTGAATGGCAACATCAGCTATTCCAATGTGATCACCATCATGTACGCCAATACAGGTAACCAGATCGCCCTTAACGGCTTTATGGTATATCCGAACCCTACAGCGGCCGCCCTCAACCTGTCTATCACTCAACCCACTGCCACTACTACTGCCTCTGCCACTATCAGTGCCGCCTATACCATCCAGATCGTTAACAACCTGGGCGTGGTGCTCAAAACAGCTCAATCATCATCCCCGCAATGGCAAACCGACGTAAGCGCGTTAGTGCCCGGAACTTATATTATCACGGTAAAAAATACAACCGATAATACATTAGTAGGACGGAGTGCGTTTGTGAAGTTGTGAGTTAGTCGGAAAGTCGGAACCCCGATAGCTATCGGGGCCGAAAGAAACAGCGAATGACGTTTCGGCAAAAATAATCTAAGCTATATAGTAGAAATGGCCGGAATCCCGATAGTTATCGGGACGGGAAGCCTGGAAGATAGGGACGTCATTTAAAAAAAGCTGTCCGCCGGCTGATTTTTTTATCAAAAACAACTTATAGTCTTCTTTATACAACGGAGCATGGTGCCGTCCTTGTTTAATTTGAGGGCGATATATTGTATATTCGTAATAAGGGAGAGGTTTGATATGCCGATTGCACTCAATTCTGCACAATTGGAAATCCTGAAACTGTTCAGGAATGACCAGACTGAAGAAGATCTTCAGGAACTAAAATCATTGCTAACTGCCTGGCTTGCAGCAAAGGTGACATTTGAAGCTGACAAGGCGTTTCAGGAAAATGGCTATACTAATGCCATTTTTGAGAAATGGAAACAGGAACATTTCAGGAAAACAGCTTAGGAAATGACTGTTGTTCCCCCGTTTTCGTAGGGTCTCCGGAACGTTTAGGTTAACCCACAAAATTAAAGACGTTAACGGCACACACAATGTCGCGGAACGTTGCTCCGCATTGCGCCGTAGGTGCAAAATATCGGTAGAGGAAATAAATAGAAATAAATTAGCGTGCCGTAGGTACGCAACCAACCATGAGTCATTTGCGCCGATGCAAGCGGCGTTCCGTACCTACGGCACGGGTCTTTTGGTTGGCATGTTTTCTACCGATATTTGACCCCTAACGGGGTCGGTGTGTCACGTAATGGCTGTAGGCAAGAAAACCTGATATAGGCCGATGGACTCAGCAGGGACGCCTGGCAAAATTCTGTAATTGCAAATGGGCAATTTTATAAGGTAACTTCCCGGTTCTGTAGGGTCTCCGGAACGTGACCCGCGCTACATGAGCTACACGCAAAACCGTTTGAGACGATTTTGAGGAAGTAGGGGAAAGGATCAAGAACCAAGATTTTAAACTTTTTTTCTTGGTTCTTGACTCTTGGTTCTTGACTCTCAACCCCCGGGTCGGGGATTTATGAAATCCTTATACCGGTCGAGATCCTTCCGGTTGTTTACCCCCAGCTTCGCATAAATATTATTCACATGCGTTTTAACGGTACTCAATTCAATGTTCAGCGCAAGGGCCACTTCCTTGTTAGATTTGCCCGATAAAATAAGGCCCACAATATCCATTTCCCGCTGGCTCAATTCGCGCCAGATCTTTAAAATAGCCTGTCGTTTATAAAAAAGATACCCGTACAGCGACAATGCTAAAGCAAGCAAAACGCCGCCCGCCAAGTACAGTTTCCAATAGCTTGTGGCCCGGTACTCCTGCAAAATATGGGCGCCGTAAGCGTTATGCGCATCATAACGGGCAAGCAGATCGCTCACCTTCTCCTTTTGCCCCTCGCTAAGCTTGTCAGTGCGGCTAATGGCCAGCAAACCGACTAATTGCGAGGTTGAGCTGTCCGCTATAGATATAAAAGTGTTATTACCCGTTGTATCATTAGCTGCCAGCCCAAGCAAAGCATTCAACCCGGAATTAGCTTTGCTCCCGCTGATGCCCGATTGGCTGATGGGCAGGCCCGCTGTTTTTTCAAAATGGATTTGATCAGCCTGCTTTGCAATAAAGAACACATGGTTCACATCCCGGCTGCCGATGATGAGCGTTGAGGCCGGGTCGCCTTTCCGGATAAAATGCAGGCGATATAACGACTCGTCTTTCGTTGCCGGAAAATTGACCGAAAAATTGCCAGCCGTATCGATATCGCCTTCCGCTATGATCAAGGTATTTGAAGCCGTGAACATATAATCAAAGCCGGGCATGTGGCAAACATAAAACTTGCGCGCCCAGCCTGTATCGAGGCTTACCTTGCCGGATAACCTTGCCCGCTGACCGTAACCCAAAGCCGGCGCCAGCAGCAACAATAGTAAAAACAACCGGTAGTGTCTCAAGGCTTCAGTATTTCAAATTCATAACTAATTGTTCCGGTGGCATTTTCGGCCCGGATATAAAATGTCCAGTTACCAGGTATTTTCACACTCACATCGTCAGACATTTCCGCTTTCGAAGGCTCATGGCCCGTGCTGCTTGCTTTGGTGCCTATAGTAACGTTAAACGACTTTTTAGTGCTCGGCTCGGTTAACGTTACCTTAATTTCACCTACGTCTGCGTAAACTTTTACATCATATTTCACCGATTTGGCTCCGGCCGGCACTTCAATGGGAATACTCCGGTTAATAGCACTATCCCGTAACTCGATGGAACCTTTAATAACCTGCGCCTTAGCCTGAACGGCTCCCAGCACCAGCAAAAAAAACAATAGCTTTTTCATATTTTCTAAATTTCCGGTAAAGTTTTGAAATACAATCACGGGTAAACGAATTTCGCCGGGTGGATAATGGGTGGAGCGGGGATGGATTTGTAGAAACAGGGTATTTTGATGTTCCCCTTTCCGCAAGTCACCCGTGCGCCCCTGTCCTCTTGATATCCAATACGGGTTCTAAAGCGTGAGATAAAATTCAATCATGCTATCTTTTCGGTCAAAATTCATATATACTTATTGTCTCGAAATATTCTTAAATTTGTTTTATGGAAACGCTCATCATCAGCATACCCGAAAAGAAAAGCACTTTGGTAAAACAAATGCTTAAAGATATGGGCGTTACCATTCAGCAGACAGACAGGTTAAACATGACCGCTTACAAGCAAAAAATACCAAAAGCCTCCACCCCGACTAATGATGACACCTCAACAGTTGGTAAAAGGATTCCCGGCGGCCTGAAGGGTAGGGTTTCGCTGCCCGATGATTTTAATGAGCCATTGGATGATCTTAAGGATTATAGGTAGATGGCCGGCCAGAAATACCTGTTAGACACACACAGTTTAATCTGGTTCCAGTAAAATAACCCCAAAATTCCTGCGCCTGTGATGAAGGTAATTCAGGAGCAGGATAATACGATTCTATTTAGTCAGATAAGCCTGTTCGAGATCAGCATAAAACAAACTATCGGCAAGCTTCCGGCATTTCATGCCACAATTGAAGAGATTTACCAGCAGGCTATCGACGATGGATTTACTTTTCTACCTATCCAAAACCAACATATATATAATTACAATGATATTCCGCTTTTAAATGATCATCGCGATCCATTTGACCGTTTACTGATAGCAACCGCGGTGCGTGAAAACGCTATTATCCTTTCTGCCGATGAACAAATTGGCTCTTATGGGGAATGGGTTAAAGTACTTTGGTAACAAAATGAATTTCCCGTTTTCGTTGGTTCTCCGGTACGGGGCCATGCGCTCAACTATCCGGGATTCCCGTTTCCGCAGGGTCTCGGGAACCGGACCCTGCGCTCCATTCACCTTAACACGCAATACAAGTTTCAAAGCGGGAGATAAAATTCAATCAGGCATTCTTAACAATTTCCATAAACTCCGCCACCGAAATCCCCGCACCCGCATACATCGTGCGCCCTAACTTTTTCAACCGCCGTTGCCCGGCGAAGGCGGTAGCGAAGGAGTATCAGTGTAAGCCACATTTTCAAACTCGTGCCAGGTCGGGTCGATCCTAAAATCTAATAAATAGGTAAATACGTCGGGCCTTATTGATAATCATTTTTTTTCAGGCCGGTTTTTTCAACAGCCTTTTCCTCCGACTTTAAGCGCCTCTCCAATTTCTTTACATCCTCTGCGGCCGGAAGCGCTTCTGGTCGCACACCACGCTTCAATAGTATTTCCCGAACTGCCTTATTGTTATCAATATGTTCTTTTGAAATATTTTGTTCGTTATTTAAGTCCTTTTCTATGACGTTGTGGCTTGTTAGTTCGTTGGCGAAATCTTTTGCCTTAATGGTTAAAGTAGGCAAAAATCGGCCAGCGGCTTCGACGCCGGCACCCCAAGTTTTTTCTTCATATCATTGGTGCTGAAACCACCAAACAACGCCTGGTCACCTTTTGAGCGAATGATCGCAAAGCCCGCGCTATCAACTCCGCGTTCGTACAAAATGCCCGATAACGTCTTTTCCGATTTCGACAGCTTCTCGCGGGCCCTAACACGGTCTACGTTCAGCAGGCGTTCCTCTATTATTTCCTGCTTACGGGTTTGTACCGCGAAATAGGTTTGCGCAAACGCTATCGGCGGTTTTGAAGGGTCGCCATTTTGAGCAATCAGGTAACAAGCGTAGCGCGTTAAAGCAATGTCTTCCACTTCTCTTTTGCCGCCACTTCCAAGAGTAACCATTTTACCGACATTGGCAAAATGGTCCGAAGCGCTTGAGCCTGCATTTTCGCACGCTTTTTTTGCTTTGTCTATTACATTCAGAAAATTTACCCATTTGGTATAACCCAATATTTCCTGTAATTCACGGGCGCTCCAGCACTCCACTCCGTTATAGTTATAGCAAGCTTGCTCAAACTGGCCGAATAATTGTAAAATAACTTCCTTTTTCATGCTTCGGTTTATAAAAAGCAATATAGTCAACCGTGGTAATTAAATCGCTGACTATTGAAAATATTCGCCATCAGGATTTATTGTTCATCATAATAAGGAGGTCATCAAACGTTGGTATTCTTTATAACTGCTGTTTCCGGAGGGTATCCGGAACTTTTAAGTTAACCCAAAAAATTTGATTGGGCGGATATAGTCGTCGATTTCACCAAACGTTCCTACGGAACGTATTCGTTGGCAACTGTATTTTCTACCAACCAGACGTCCCGATGGGACGAAAAAACAAAAAATGCGTTCCGTAGGAACGCCTGGTCGGTAGAAATCGACCAGAAAAATGCCCTTTTCGTTCCGAAGGAACGTTTGGTGGTCGCCGAATCAAAGGTAACGGAGCGATATGTGCACCTGATTTTTGTGGGTTAACTTAAACCGGAACGGGACCGTGCGCTCTTGTCCTGTGTTAACACAATAGAAGTTCCAAAACACGGCATAAAATTTAATCAGGCAGTCTTAACAATTCCCATAAACCCCGCAACCGAAATCCCGGCATCCGGAGCGGAATCCGTATACGCCACACTTTCAAACTCATGCCATGTTGGGTCTATCCTAAAATCAACTATGTCCGTAAATACTTCCGGCAGTCGCCATTGCGCGGCGTAAAAATATTCACAGTAAATCAGTTTGGATTGGATGAGCTTTTCCAATTCCGCCAACTCAACGCCATCTGGATTGGCAAATACAACCGAAACGAATTTTTTATAGTTGCCGCTGCAACGGAAGCGGTAATTGAATTGGATGTTTGGCATATACAGGCCAATATTTTAGGAAAGATCGGCATAAAAGAATGCCCCTTTTTTTATAGCCTCGACTATCGATGTTCTTTTCGAAAGACTTTTATCAATTAGTTCCTGGTAGGAATCGTCAATCTCATTAATGACCAGCCAGTTTTTGCGTTCGGGTGGGCGATAGCTTATCATTTTCCCGCTTCTTGCAATGCCGCCTGCCAGGAAAATATAGAATTGAACCCAGTCACCATTCTCGCGGAATGCTAACTGTTTAAGATGCTCGACTGAAATAACCTTTTCCATTCGCTAAAAATAAGTAGAAGCGAACGTCGTGTCAATCGGATATAAGTGAACTTATCCTTCAAATTTGTCGTTGTGAATTTTTAAGAATTCAGCATCCGGATAAAACTTTTTTGGGGCAATTAGCGATTTTCCATCATAATCGATGAAGTTTTGTTGGATGCTGATCACATTTTTATACTTATAAAATTTAGGTGAGATTTTGATTTTCAGATCTTCAGTAACCGTTATCAAGTGGCGGTCGAAGGCTTTATCGTGAAGGGTGTTTAAAGCTAAACCATTTTGCGGGCTTAACCTGTTACTGCTATCCTTGCTCCACGGTGCAATATGGCTTGCTACGAGCAATTCGAGCATACCAATCCCCGTAATGCAGCACTGATTACTAAAATTAGTGAGTACGATTCTTCTGAACTGTGACTGATTAACTCTTACCATAACCAAACGCTCACGCTCTTTGCCTTCTGTTGGCGGCAAGTTTTCAAGATCGACTGCGTAAATTTTTTCGATGGAGGTATGCTTCTTCTTGGCCAACAGCTTTTCGCTCTCAAAAAATTGTTCATCCCAATCCTGCATGTATTCCTGCCAAATTTGTGCGTCTAATTTACTTACGTTCGGAAGACCGCCCACGCCGCGTTCTTTTAGTTTGGGGTCGAAACTGGCAAAATTGCCTAATTTGCGAGCAATTGATCCGGGCGAACGGTCAATTAATAAGGCTAACTCTTTAACCTCAGCATTTCCGGCATGCATTTGGCCAAAGGGAATTTTGCAATACAAGTTGATCGCTAATATTGATTCTTCGCGCGTCCAAAGCCGCTGTCCTTCTTTCATGAAAAACTGGAAATTAACACTGTTCTTGCGCCGCAAATTGGGCAAGTGGTTGGTTGTTCCAACATATAGTAATAGGATACACTTTCCATAAAGTAAATGTAGTACAAAGCGAATGAAAAAATTACGAAGTGTCTGAAACTAAGTTTGGCAGCAGCTAAAAATCCCAATCACCGATTGGGATTTTGGAAAAGCCGTTTCGCTTACTACAAAATACTACATCCCCTCATGCCCATGCCAAAAACACCCATGTATAAAAATTACGGTTTTGTATTTGGGCAATACAATATCCGGCTTGCCTGCCAAATCCTTCACATGCAACCGGTACCTAAACCCATTTTTATGCAAAAACCGCCGCACCAGCAACTCCGGCTTGGTATCCTTGCTGCGTATCCGGGACATGTTATAGCTCCGCGTTTCTTTGGAATGCACATCGGCCATAAAACAAAAGTACGGGAATTTAAAAAGGTAATTTTTTAGGCGAGAGATTCATGAGGCAATAAAAGGAGAAAGCTGTGCATCTAGCCAAATCTAAAGAGAGACAGACGCCCAAATCTTAAAACGGCGAAGCCCTCACCGGAGGTAATCCACAAATCCTAAAAACGGCGCAGCCCTCGCGAACACCTTAAAAAAATCACAACACGAGAGCAATCATAGTTCAGACAATGCACATCGGCCATAAGCCAAAAGTACGGCAAATTGCGCTGCTCATGTCCCTAACAAGCAATATCACATATGCCGGATAATAATTATGTCGATAGGATTCGTTAAATTTGCTTAAGGTAACTTTTACTTTAATCTAAAAATTGATGGAGCGCATTGTATTGGAAGTGGACGAAACGGTAGGGAAAATATACCGTGGCTTTAGTGAGACAAGCAAACGACAGTTTAACCAGGCAGTTAGTATCCTGTTAAAAAAGGCCGCCAACGATGCTTTGTTTATGGAGTATTCGAAATTATTGGATGACAACGGCAACGAGGCGATAAAAAATGGCCTTACACCAGAAATTTTGAACGGATTACTGGCCGCCGATGATTAAGACATTTGTATTTGATACAAATGTCTTGTAAGCGCAAACTTGTTGCCGGCCTCAGTTAGCCGTGAAGCCTTGGATAAGGCCCGGGAAGCCGGAATTTTAGTGTATTCAGATTCGACTTTATCTGAATTCGTCGGCGTGTTCCTCCGGCCGAAGTTCGACAAATATCTCTCTCTACCAAAACGATTGAATGCCATTTCAACGTTCGAAAAGCTCTCCCAGCATATTGAGGTCTCTGTTAAAGTGAATATTGTCGTGATCCAAAGGATAATATGATACTCGAATTGGCAATCGAGACATTCGCCTCTTGTATTATCACCGGCGACCAGGACCTGTTGGTCCTGAATCCATTTGAAAATATACCCATTTTAACCGCCGGTAAATTTCTGGCTTCCTTTTAGATAATACGCATCGAGCGCGCTATTACACTATAGAACAGCAAAATTTTAGAAAAGGGATTTACGAAGCTATAAAAGGAGAATTTGCGCATCTGGCAAAATCTAAAGAGGTACAGCCCCCCAAATCTTAAAACGGCGAAGCCCTCACCGGAGGTAATCCACAAATCCTAAAAACGGCACAGCCCTCGCGAACACCTTAAAAAAATCACAACACGAGAGCAATCCTGGTTCAGACAATCCACATCGGCCATAACGCAACAATACGGCTAATTTTTATACCCATATTTTGGCGAAGAAATTCCCGATGTCTAACGCAAAATAAACTGCGCATTCATCGCGCCAACTACTTGAATATCAATCAGCTGAATTATAAAAATCAACTCCATCAACGGTCCCGGCAAGTTTTCGTTAGCTAACTCATAGTGTTACGTCAGCTAACTCGTAGTGTAACGTCCCGAAAACCCGATTTTTTTTCGCCAAAATAACACTACACTTTTGTAGCGGTTCCCGGATAGAACTGTTCACCCGGATACTTTATTCTAGAATGACAGGTGTTTAATATCAAATCGCAATGCATTTATCCATAATTGAACAAATCCGGCTAAAGAACGCCCGGCTCAGGGCTAACGACGAAACAGCACCACAAAACAACAACAAAAGCCATATGAACCCATACACCAATGATGAATTAACCAAACTAAAAGACTACGCCAAAATCCTGTTTACCAGGGACAGGCTAACAATGGAGCAAGTAAGTGTTAAAACAGGCGTCCACGCCAATACCGTTAGCCACTGGGTGGCTGAGGGCGGATGGAAAAAACTCCAGCGCAACTTCGTCCTCACGCGCGAGGAGCAACAGGCCAACATGCTCGATGAACTGATCCAGCTCAATGCCAGCATCCGCGAAAAGCCCGAGGGTAAACAATTCGCAGATTCCAAAGAAAGCGTTATCCGAAACAAACTGGTACAAAATATTAAAGATCTGGAAGGGGCAGCATCCCTGTCCCAAACGGTGGATGTTTGTAAAGCACTAATGTATTTTATTAACGCGGTCGACCACGAAAAAGCCGTTGAGATGTCCAAATGGATGGATCAGTATATTAAATCATTTTTGTAGGCCGGCAAAATTCCCGGTCTGCCGATGCCCGGCCAGGGAGGCCGTGAACCTGGGGGACGCGACCTCCTGAACGCCTTTGAATATGAACGACCCGTCAAGAACGGCGCTAGCCCTCCTGCACGCCGCTCAAAAAAAACCGGTGAGGAACTCCGAAAAATAAGCCACCATCAACCTTCAAGCACAAGCAAATCACCATCAACCACAAGCAAACCACTATCAACCACAAGCAAATCACCATCAGCCACTATCAATCCACAAGCAAAAAAGCGCAATAACACCCTGCTTTTCCTCCAAAAATCAGCCGTAAATAACTGATAATTAGTTCTTTGACATATTGAGTATTGTTCCCGTCTGCACCGTTCACCTGCAAAAAATGAAATTTTCTGAAAATAGAGGCTTATACCAAATGTGTAACCCTTCCGAATGTAACAGATAACGCAGAAAAAACTTGTGAAAACACCCGGTCCGACGATTCGGACCATTTTGCCGGCTTCGGTAAGATGATAGCCATCGAAAAGGGCGCACAGCTTGAAATCGGAAACAATTTATTTCGCATTGGTTCCCAACGCATACCCTGCTACGTTAAATTGATCAGCTTTTTATCGGCCAGGCGCTGCAGGATATATTCGCCTTCGGCCTGGTATAGCCTGTCGCCAAATTTTACCGTTTTCAGGCCATAATCGAATTTGATCGTGCCGTTTGCGCCAACATTCCACGGCGCCATTGAGGTACGCCGGGTGCCAAAGCCAAAGTTGTTGTCGGGCTCTTCCCATACCCGAAAGTTACGGGCTTCGTTGAGGTCGTAGCTTTTGGTGGGAGCTATGCTTCCTTTTTTTGTGATCTTAAGCACCCCTGCCGATATGCTGATCATTTCTTTGCCGGCCAGGTTCCACCACAAGGTGGCCAGGCAAAAAGCCCCGCCCACGGTCCATCCGCAAAGCCATACCAGGGGAAAAAGATCGAATAGTCCGTCCTTCCCAGAATGAAAAAAGGTTGTTGGCACCATAATCTCGCCTATCAGCCATCCACAAAGCCAAAAGCAAAGGAACACGATGATAAACCAATTTTTTTTCGCCGGTATGGTTATGTCCACGCCATTATAAAATTCGTTGATGATGGCGCGGCCGCCGTAAGGTACTTCCATGTCTAAATATGCGGGTTTTTGTCAACATTTTGAAAGCCGGGGTTTATTTTGCAGGCGGGGGCATAAGAAAATCCGCCATGCATTAGCGCAAATGCCGCCGGGTTAGGTTGCGTACCCCGATAACAACCGGCCGCTATCGTTTTTTTCTATTATTTCTACAAACGTTTGACACCTACGGCGCCGTTGGGTGAATAATTTGGCGTCGATATGCTTTTTTGATAATACCACGATGGATAATAACGATTACAAAAGAAGTCCCCGTCGGGGGTCAAATATCGGTAGAACCGCATGCGATTTTTTCTCCAACAGCCGTCCCGATGGGCAATATCATTTCGTTAAGCACCGACCTCGTTAGGGGTCAAATATCGGTAGAGAAATTCACAAGCAATAAAACCGTGCCGTAGGTACGGAACATCCGCAATGCATTAGCGTAAATGCCGCCGGGTTATGTTGCGTACCCCGATAGCAATCGGGGCTCGCTATTCCTTTTTTGTCCAATTTCTACTGATATTTGGCACCTACAGCGCCGGATATATAGATGTTTGTTCGGAACCTTCCATGTGAAATTGCACATCTGCACCTCTAACAACGACCCTCCGGCCATGAATCATGAATCCTACCGATATTTGGCACCTACGGCGCTGTTTTCATGTGGGTCTTCGGCCTTATTCTGCCATCTCATATTTCATATCTCACATCTAAAATCTGCACATCCGCAGATCTACACCAGCATCATCTTCTCCGCATCCCAATGCAGCACCTTGTTCTGGAAATAACTTTCGTTGCAGGCCAGGGCGGGGGCGGCGGCGCGGAAACCGAAAACGGCATCTTCCACAATGGGTTTGCCGAGGCGCATGCCATCTAAAAAGCTGTTCATGTGATCGATATTGGCGTTGTAGCCCTGGGGCGCCTGGTAGGTGACGCCGGGCAGGTCGGGGCGCTGCTTATCGGCGGCGGAATATTTTTGGTTATAGGCGTCGAGCAATTGCTTTTGCATATCGTTGGTATAGGTGGTGAGCGAGTCCCAGCCGCCGATGCCCGGCGCAACGGCCATTTTGTTTTTGCGGATGATGAAGCCGTCGCCCTCGTTGGATAGGTCGATCACCCCTTCGGAGCCGATGATCTTGGTGGTGGTGCGCTCCCCGTCGCCGCTGATGAAGTTTACGCGCAGGATAGACTGGAAAGCGGGATGCTCTTTGGTATGCGGGTATTCGATCACGGCGCTCATCACATCCGGTACGTTGCGGCCGTCTTTCCAGTAATAGGTGCCGCCGATGGAATAGATCTTGTCCGGCCCTTTGGAGTCGGTGATAAAATGAATGCCCGAAAGCAGGTGCACAAACAGGTCGCCGGCCACGCCGGTGCCGTATTCGCGGTAATTGCGCCAGCGGAAGAAGCGGTTGGGGTCGTAGGCGCGTTTGATTTTTTCCTTTGCCTGGTAGCGCTCCCAGTCGACCGTTTGCAACGAGGCGTCCAGTGGGATGGTATATTGCCAGGCGCCCAGGGGATCCTGCCGGTTAAAGGAGGCTTCGATGGAGTTGATCTGCCCGATGGCGCCGGCCTGGTACAGTTCCTTCGCCTTTTTAAAGGCAATACTGCTCACCCTTTGACTGCCCACCTGGAAAACGGCTTTGGTTTCCTGCTGGGTTTTTATCTCGTTGAGGCCTTCGCTGATGTAATGCACCATGGGTTTTTCGCTGTAAACAGCCTTACCCTTGCGCATGGCGGCCTCGGCAATGGTGCTATGCCAGTTGTCGCTGGTGGCGATGATAATGGCGTCGATATCCTTGCGGTCGAGGATCTCGTGGTAGTTTTTTGTGGTGACGATATTGGCGCCGAACTCTTCCTTTGCATGGTCGAGGCGGCCGGTGTACAGGTCGCAGCAGGCGACGAGCTCGGTACCGGGGCAGGCCAGGGCGGTGCGGGTGTCGTTATAGCCCATAATGCCCATGCCGATGGTGGCAAAGCGTACTTTATCATTGGGGCCGGTCCGTTTTTCGGCCTGTAAAATTCTTCTTTCGTGGTCCTCCATCGCGGCAAAACCGGTGAGCGAGGCGGAACTAAGGGCTATGGTACCCCCTAATTGTTTTAGAAATTTTCTTCTGTCAGACATGGTTGGTTATATATTGGTAATGCAATGTAGTGAATTGGTTTATTAAGTTGATTGGGTTGAATTAGTTTTTTGTTGGGACGTTGGGAGTTGGTGGAATTAGTTGGTTAGTTTGATTGGGTGAGCCGTTGTTTTGGGATATGGATGTCGACTTTTAGGTTTTGAGTTGGTGGCGTTTGATGATTGAAGATTGTGTGTTTTCGGTCGAATTTTTGGGAGCTATAACGTTTGGATTTAGTTAATGTAAAGTTTTACGTGGGTGGATTGATTTTATTGAGTTTTGTTTTTTGGTGATGAAGGTTAAATGGTCGCTCGGGGTGGTTTGGTACGGTTATATTAGTCTTATATAATAGTGTTGTTTCATTTATCAGGTTTGATAATTTGGATGAATATCTTTTTTAGGTAGGGTCGATTGATTTATAAATTGTCGTGATCAGAAGTGTTGATTGAGTCGATTGGGAAATATAACAACGATAGTTATTGCGACGTAATTTTGGGCGATGCCTGCGGCCCGTGCTGTACGCTCATACGCCTGCAGGCCTTATGCGCTTCTCTTCCTACAATAACCCTACTGCCACTATATCCTGCCACTGCTACTCATTCCCGGCCGGTATCCGCTGCCATCACTATCGCGAATTTTGGGTTTTGAAAAACTCACCACTCACCTACTCACCATTCACCACTGCCAACTCCCCTTCAGCTATGAACCGTGAACTGCCACCGCCACTCACCATTCACCTACTCACCACTGCCAACTCCTCTTCAGCTATGAACTGACGCTGCTACTGCCACTGCCACTCACCACTCACCACTCACCTACTCACAATTCACCACTGCCAACTCCCTTCGGCTATGAACCATGAACTGCCACTGCTACTGCCACTGCCACTCACCATTCACCTACTCACCATTCACCACTGCCAACTCCCCTTCAGCTATGAACCGTGAACTGCCACTGCTACTGCCACTCACCATTCACCTACTCACCATTCACCACTGCCAACTCCCCTTCAGCTATGAACCGTGAACTGCCACTGCCACTGCCACTCACCATTCACCACTGCCAACTCCCCTTCGGCTATGAACCATGAACTGCTACTGCCACTCACAATTCACTACTGCCTACTCACCACCCGCCTCTGCTCTGCTCACCATATACTTCAACGCATCCTTATCCGGGAGGACCTGCTTACCGCTGGTGGTATTAAATACCATCGCCTGCTGGGTTTTGTTATTGTATTTGGGCCACTCGGGCAAGCCTTTGCCATTAGGATTGCCGGTTTTTATGAAGTTTACCCAATAGTCCGACATCAGGTCGGCAAGGGGCTGATCGGCAGCTTCCCAGGGGCGGTTTAAAAATTTAAGGTCGTCGAGGGCATAGGCCACTTCGCCGGTATGGAAGGCGCCATATTTTACATAGTCGGGGGTGGCGGGCAGTTTGCGCTGGAAATTGTAGGCGTAGATGGGCGCCTTGCCTTGTTCGCTTTGCAGGGTGATCCATTTAAAACCCGACATGGCGAAAGTTTGGTCGCGGCTCATGCGGACCTGCGAGCGCTGGGCCTCTTCGTCGGTGTTGCCGGGATAGTATTTCAGCACCTCGTCGGCGTCGGCGCCGAACTGCTTTTTGATCTGC
>JABDGE010000073.1 GCA_013286235.1 Bacteroidota bacterium | reverse complement strand
ATTTTTCAGCCGAGCGAGATCGTTAAATACCTCGTGATCCTGTTCCTGGCCGGTTTTTTCGCGATGAACGAAAAATTCATCAGCGAGTACGCCAGCTGGCGCAAACGCTGGTCGTTTTTTTACTTTTCGATATTGGCCATCGGTGCGGCGTTGCTGGCTTTCCTTGTTTTGGGTGACCTTGGCCCAGCCATGGTGATCTGTTTTAGCTTTATTATTCTTTTTTCTTTTTCGCGGGGCGACTTTATGCCCATGATAATATCAGTGGTATTTTATGTACTAATAACCTGGATATTCAAAAACGTTTGGCTGTCGGCAGGTTTATCGGCTGCATATCTGATTGCCTTGTGGGCCTGGAATCGCAGGCGGCTGAGCGAATCGTCGCTGATGGCGCTGATTGTTATATCCGCTTTTATGACGCTGGACAGGGTGCCGCACCTCGCTAAACTGTTCCCTGGCCCGGTTGAGCGGCTGATCGAACGTAAGGCTATCTGGCAGGATCCCTGGAACAACGACGTATACGGGGGCGACCAGGTTGCCAATGGCTTGTGGGCCATGTCCGGCGGAGGCGTAGCCGGGCAAGGGGTAGGAGAGTCGTTCGCGAAAACCATCCCCGAAGCGCACACCGATATGATATTACCGTCTATCGGCGAAAATTTTGGATGGGCGGGCATCGTCTGCATCTTCCTGATGTTTGTTTTTTATTTACACCGGTCCATACTCATCGGGCGGCAAACGGGCACCCCTTTCCTGTTTTATTTATGCGCCGGGATCGGCATTTGTACGTTCCTGCAGTTTCTCCTGATAGCCGGGGGCTCTACGGGCGCGCTTCCATTGTCGGGTGTCGCGCTCCCTTTTGAAAGCTATGGTGGCTCCTCGCTGGTGGCCAATTTCGTGGCGGCCGGCTTCCTCTTATCGGCATCGAGGGTGAAAGGTACCGCCATTCAAATGGCCTACATCACCAAACAGCAGGATAAGAATCTTGTTCCCGCGCTGCTGGCGGCATCCATCGGCATCATATTGCTCACCGTTAATATTTCAAGCTATCTTTTTGATAATGAAAAATGGGTGGTTAAGCCGGCTTTGGTGGCCGACAAAAGCGGAGCGCGGATGTTTAGCTATAACCCCCGCATTGCGATATTGATGAATAAGCTGCAAGCTGGTACCATCTACGATCGCAAGGGCCTGATTTTGGCCACCAGCAACCCGGTATTGATCAAAAACCAGCAGGAGCGGCTAAGCGCAGCCGGCGCGGATAATTACGATCTGGATTCGGCAATGCACAAGCGGGTAAGCCGCTATTATCCCTTTGAGGAACAATTGTTTTTTTGGCTGGGCGACGCCAATACGATGGTTTTTGACGGCGGTACCAACGGTTATTTTGCGGAGTATGAACATGCAGCCGAGTTGCGCGGGTTTAAGATGCCTCTATCCAACTATACGGTGAAGGCATCGCATTACCAGGAAGACCGGTTTTTACCGCGGGGGGTAAAGGAAATGACCGTAGCCAAAAAGGATTACAGCGCCATAGCGCCGCTGTTGGTGCAGGGTATCAACAGCGAAGAGGTTGCCGCATTTAAAAAGAAAAATCGTGACGTGCAGCTTTCGGTAGATGCACAATTGCAAACCAGTATTGAACAGTCGATGGCCGGCGATACCTCGTTAAGCAATAAGCGGGTTTCGGTGGTGATAATGGATTCGTCAAACGGTGATGTGCTGGTTTCAACACAGTATCCCCTGCCGCCTGTCAGGAATTGGGACCTGCTCAACATGGCTGTCCCCGACCAAAACAAGCTATCACAATGGGTAACTACCACCGATTTGGGTTTTACTTATGCCACGCAGCCTGGCTCGACAGCGAAAGTGCTGACGGCGATGGCCGCCTTTAATAAACTGGGAGGCGATGCTGCAAAGGTAGTGTATCATGTAAGTACAGAAGAAAGGATCCGTACCACCGGCGTGGAGCCGGACGAAACAGGGATGATTACGATGGAAAGGGCCATTGCACATTCGAACAACGTTTACTTTATAAAGCTGGCTAATCAGCAGCACCTCGAAGAAGATATGGCTACGTTATACTTAAAATCAGGTATGTTTTTGAACGGCGTAGGTGGCTATTTTTATGAAAAGAAGGCGGGCAACACCAATGCGGCTCAACAGGAGAAGTGGCGCGAATTATGGAGAAAGACAGAATTCAACACCAAGCCGCGCTATGACCCCAATAATATTCATCGCACGCGCGCCAAAGGAATTTCCGGCATGGCCTGGGGCCAGGGGGACCTGATAGCGACCCCTGCCGCGGTTGCAAGGCTTATTTCGGGCGTAGCAAACAAGGGCACATTGATGCAAAGCCGGTTTGCATTAAAGATCAACGATACGGTGGTTGGAACAAAGACATCTGAAACATTAACGCAGCCGGCCTATGCCGCATTGCTGCAGCAATATATGATTGAGCAGAGCGCGCCAAAAGTGCCCATATTGCACCTGGCGGTGGCGGGAAAAACAGGTACGCCCGAACGCATATGGAAAGGAGGCGACATCAACGACGGCTGGTATGTTTTCTTTGCCCCCAACCCACTGGATAGTGGCTTTACCGTTACCTGCATCCGGATCGAATCAACAAAGGGATCGGCCGATGCCGTGCATTTAGCAGGGAAACATGTGATTCCTTATTTGTTAAAAATGGGTTATATTAAAAGCATGAGTCCGGTTCCGCAGGAAGACCAGGATAATGGCAATCAATAATTAAAAATAAGGTAAACGATGGCATTTAATTTATTTAAAAAAGAGGAAAATGAGCATTCAGCCGATGTTAAGACGGCGCGTGCGGCCATCCTGAAAAAAATTAAGACAGAGCTGCAGAAGGCGGAGGGCGGCGAGGGGAAAAATATAATCGGCATTGAGCTGTTTATAGCCGCGCCGGATAGCGAGAAGCATGTATATGAGGCTGCTGTTTATGCCGACTACCCCGGCAAGCTAAGGGACGAAATTCAAAAGATTGCGGATGACTATGCTTTGGGCCTGCCGGTTTCCTGGGCGCTTGATGTTAGTTATACCGCTGAACTGCCGCCTGAAGCGAGCCAGGTAAAAGGTACAGTGGCCGCCATGTTTATTCGCACGAAGGACAATTCGATAAAAAAATCGGCGACAGCCTACATTGTGATTTTGAATGGCGAGGCAGAGAAAAAGATGTACCAGCTAAATTCAAACGATGGAAAGGTCAATATAGGCCGCGACAGCAATGTACAGGTTGCGGGTGGTTTTTTTAGGCTGAACCAAATAGCCTTCCCCGGCGACAGCAAGAACGAGGTTAATAAATACATTAGCCGCCAGCATGCCCATATCGAATGGAGCAATGAGAATGGCAGCTTCATGCTTTACGCGGATGAGGGCGGCATTCCACCCGGCAATAAGATAAAGGTTAAAACAACAGCGAATGAAACGTTGAATAAGCTGAGTTCAATACAGGTTGGCCATCGATTGGAAGAAGGCGACCAGGTGATACTGGGGGAAGGCGCAGTGATAGCATTTAGTTATAAGGAGCCGCAAGGCAAAAAGAAGTGAGTAAAGTTTTTTCGATAACCAAAGGAGTAGAAAACCTGGGCGCGCTGCGCACAGGGGGGCAAGGGTCTGTTTACAAAGGCCGGCGGATAGGTCCCATTATTACGGCAATAAAATTATTGCCTACACCTATCCATGCCGAGGATGATGGTGACAAAAATTTCCGGAATTTTCAAAACGAGGTTGCCAAGCTCAAAATGGTGAACGAGCAGCCTAACCCCAACGTGGTAAAGATATTAAGCTCAGGCTTAACCGATAGCGGATCATTGCCCTACATCGAAATGGAGTTTATCGAAGGCCCTGACCTTGAAGAGCTGCTGAAACCACCGCATGATCCCGTATTTGGTATTAAGGAAGTTTTAAAGGTGGCCGATCATTTGGCCAATGCCCTGGCGCACTGTCACAAGGCCGGGGTAAAGCACGGCGACATAAAAAGCAATAACATCAAATATAACATCCACACCGGCAATTACGTGTTGCTGGATTTTGGGTTGGCGATTATGAGCGACGAGCAGAGACGCACCAGTATGAGGCATGCCGGGGCAATAGAGTTTATGGCCCCCGAGCAAAATACCGGCGCGATGTATTTCCAGACGGACATTTACAGTTATGGCATTGTCCTCTATGAACTGCTCACCGGGCAGGTTCCCTTTCCTTTAAAAGATAACGGCGAAACTTCGCGTAACGCCGTGATGATCGCGCACATGGAATCAAAGGCGCCTGACTTGATGGAACTTCGCAATCAGCACATACCTTCAACATGGCCGGCCGAAAAACGCAGGGCTGAGATGCAGTCCCCGCCCTGGCTGCTTAGCCTCATTGCTGCCTGCCTGGAGAAAGACCCTGCGAAAAGATACCCGGATGGCGCGGCCCTTCAGCAGGCATTGATCAGGGGCAGCCTGGAACAGGCAACACAAACCCCTGGGGCGCTGGGCCTTGACACAATAGATCAACTTAATACACTAAATGCTGCCCGGGGTAGTGATAATTTGCCGGACGATCCAAAGTTTATAAAAATCCGGAAGTCGCTGATGACGATATTAATACTCGCCGCCGTCGTCCTATTGGCATTCGGCAGCTACGGCATTTTCAGAAAGCCGGAAGTGCGGGTTGTTATAAAGCGGGATACGATCATAAAAACAAAAGTACTGCCGCCTGATACCGTTGTGAAATTCATAACGCCGGCGCAGGCATCGCGGGATAGCGATAGCAGCGCATCCGGAAAGAGCGGTAGCACAACGCATAAAAAGAAGCGGAAGAAGTTTTTGGGGATTTTTTAACGCTTGTTCTCCGCAATAATCGCCTTACGGTAATAATTATTTGGCAACATATAGTCTATAATTAAGGCTAAGCGTCTCGCGGTTAAAATTTTGATAGCCGGGGAAAAACTTCAGGATCATTTTCTCTTTTGCGCCTTTGTAGTCTTCAGGCATCACAATATAAAGCGGGCCGCCATGTCCCTGGTAAATGTAATCGCCTGTATCGATCCTAAAGTCGTCGGGAATTGGCTGCAAGGGAATGATACGGTTGTGTAATAGTTCCAAGCCAATATCATCTCCGATTAAAACAAATGTCAGGTTGTTATTTTCCTTGTCGAGTTTCAAAAGCTTATCGAGCGAAACCTGGTCGATATTAGGCTGAGCCACCCCCAATATACCTTTGGCATTGGAAGCGTTGGTCTCAACTCCCCGTAAAAGAAAAGAAAAGCTACAGAAGGCGATTCCCGCGACAGCTATCGCGAATAGCGTTTTGAAACCGGGCTTTAAACCGGCTACTAAACTTATAACCCCCGGCGTCAGCAAAAGGCCAACTATCCGGAAATGCCGGGCCTCCATCGAAATGTCCAATTGGCGCCAGTAGGAATATCCGAAAAACACGATCGCCGCAGCATAGAACGTGATCAAAAATAGCTTGTACGTTGAATTATGAAGGTAACGCACGATTGCAACGATCAAAAGTACACTTAGCAAAGCCGCCAATAGCAGGATAACGAAGTTCCATTGTGGACTCAACAAGGAATTTACGATCGGAACCTCCAGCCCGCGGAGGAGCTCGTCCACCGAAAAACCGGCTAAGAGCGGTGATGCCATCGGGTAAGCGAATGTTTCCCAGGTTAGTTTAAATCCGTAGGAGACTGACGCAGGGCTCTCGCCTCTTGCAATAAAGCCTAAATAGATGGCTGCCAATGCAACAGCCGCCGGTACACCGATCCACAGGGGAAGCCTTAACCCGTAAAAGTTGTTGCCGTTAGGTGCTGCCAGCCGGATCCATAAACATAACAAACCCGCTGCATACATCCATAAAAATGACGATTTAAGAAAGAACCCGATGAAAGCCGATAGCAGCACAAATAATACGAGGCTGGACCCTGGTGTTTTTATTGATGCACAGCCATATAAAAACCAGCCTTCGAAAGCGAAAAGTAAAACTTCGCCGCCATTGTAATAAACATAAGGGATCACAAACGCGATCTGGCATACGATAATGAGCAGGCTAATAGCTGCAATGTTTTTGGAAAAGCCGAGTTTTATGAAAAAGCTATAAAAGCCGGCTAAGCCGCACAGCTCGGATAGCATTGTAGTTAGGGCTATGCTGTGGCCCATGGTTAAGCCTGTAGTGAGTTGAATCCAATAAGGGATGAGGTACTGTCCGGGCGACCACCAGGTGAAAAATTGGCTGAATGATTTTGAAATATCCCCCTGGTCCGGGCTTACCAAATTGTTGAACCCGGCACCTAAATGCATGGAGCGCAATACCTGGAAAGCTTGCGACAAATCGGAAGAAAGCTCCGGAGGGTAGCAAAAGAGTGCAACACCCATTGCAAACACGGTGATGCCAATAAGTACAAGGACGGTCTTATTTAGGTTGTTTTTATGAAAATGAACGGGGTTCATGTGGTAATTATCTGCTAATCAATTTAATGGACATTGCTTTAGGTAATGGTATAAAAAAGTCGCGTTAATTAAAATAACACGAATGCAGTAATTTTAGGAGCGATGCGGCGCGGTGAGGGGCAAATTTTTCCGGGAACGATCCTGGTGGTAAATCATGGATTATTACTATTGGTAAAATTTATTTCTAAAAACAACAATTTATTAGGATTGTTAATAAAATAAAAGATATGGCTTCACAACTTGCCAAACAAAGGAAAACATTGCCATTAGTTCCTACACTGGTGTTTTGCGCTGTGGCAGTGTTATTGTATAAAATTTTCAAAAGCCCGGAATTGGACAGGCAGATTGATAAAATAATGGGAGCATAACATGAAACCATTTAAAAAGAAATGAAAAAAGAAGAATGGCTGATTGCAGGCACGGCCGGCGCTATTGCCGCCACGGTGGCTTTTTTGTTATGGCCAAAAAAAGACATTCCAAAAGGGGCAACGGTAGTGCAGCCTTTTGATATAAGTCGGTACCTGGGTAAATGGCATGAAATAGCACGGTTGCCCAACAAGGTAGAACAAAACATCAGGGCGCTTACCGAAAAATATACGATGCGGGATGACGGGATGATCAGCGTAGTTACGCGTGGCTTCGACATGCAAAAAAAACGATGGGTTAAGGCAGCGGGAAAACTAAAACTCGCCGCGCGGCAAAATATCGGTAAATTAAAAGTCTCTTATTTCGGTCCCTTTTATTTTGCTTACAACATATTGGACGTGGATGAAGATTATCAGTATGCGCTGGCATCCGGCAGCGACCTGGATTCCCTTTGGCTGCTGTCACGGGAAACCACCATGCCCGAGGTCATCAGGGAGCGCTTTATCAGGCATGCCAGGGCGATAGGTTTTGATACCAACAAGCTTGAATGGCCTGCTATGGTTTGATCCACGGTTCAGCTAAACCACAAGGCCGAAATATTTGTTTCCCGCCGAATGACAGTATATGAATCTATAAAAAGATTCATACTTTTATTACTTTACGGCGAGAACCCAATCATTAATGAAATTTACGGCGTCATTCGTTTTAACCTGCTTTGCAGCATGCTTTTTTGTGGACGCTCATGGACAGTCGGCCACGGACAGCCTGTTGACTGAATTGAATAATGTATTAGCCAACAAGAATAATTATGTGGATCAAAAGCAAGCCGCTATTGGTCTGCTTAAAACCCGGCTTACACAATCAACAACTGATAACGCGAAGTATGCAGCATACGACTCGCTGTACGAGCAATATAAATCATTCAAATATGATTCGGCGTACTTCTATGCCAAGAAATTGGAAGCCACAGCTATTGCCCTCGGCGATCCCGGCGTGATTGCCTCGTCAAAAATTAAGTTGGCTTTCACGTTGCTTTCCTCAGGGTTGTTTAAGGAAACACTTGAGGAGCTCAGCGGTATCAATGCAAAATTGCTTCCTGCGGACGAAAGGGTGAATTTTTATTTTTTAAAAGCCCGTACCTATTTCGACTTATCAGATTACGACCGCAGCCAGGATTATTTTGAAATCTATAATCCCCGCGGAATAAGTTGTATTGATTCGGCATTGGTATTGTGTCCCCCGGGAACTTTCAGTTATCTGGAACTTGAAGGTTTGAGATGTCTTCGCACGGGTGACTATGATAAGGGCCGCCAAACATACATTGCCCTATTGAACCTGCCCGGTTTATCCCCGCACGATTTTGCAGTGAATGCCTGCTGCCTGAGCTATATTTATGAAATAAAAGGCCCTGAAGACAAATCTGTCGACTTGCTGATAAAGGCGGCGATCACTGATATTAAATCCGCCACAAAAGAGACAGTGGCTATTTATAAGCTGGCCGACTTGCTCCACAGAAAGGGCGACATAAAAAATTCTTACATCTATATACAGCAAGCAATGGACGATGCCACCTTTTATGGGGCATTGCAACGGCAGGTACGGATAAGCAGTATACTCCCTATTATCGAGGCCCAATGGGTCGACCAGATAGAGCATCAGAAAAAGCTGCTGTATATTTATTCAGCTATCATCACCCTGCTTGGTTTTTCCGTTGTAGTGTTTGCCGTCATCATCTTCAGGCAGTTAAAAAAGCTGCGCATAGCAGATGAGATTATAAAAGCGGCCAACATCACCCTGCAGGAAAACAATATAGTGCTGGAAGAATTGAACAAAAACCTGAGCACAGCCAATAAGATAAAGAATGAATACATTGGCTATTATTTTAACATCAATTCGATCTATATTGAAAAATTGGAGAGTTTCCAAAAATCGTTGGAAAAGAAGCTAAGCAGCAAGCGCTATGAAGACGCCCTTGTGGCGGTGAAGAACCTGAACCTTGAAACCGAGCGCCAGCACCTTTTTCATACGTTCGACAAAGTTTTCCTTCGCCTCTTTCCTGATTTTGTAAGGAAGTTTAACGAATTGTTTAGCGAGCAGGAACAACTCTGTATACCCGAAGGCCAGTTGCTCAGTACCGAACATCGCATATTTGCCCTCATCAGGATGGGCATCCACGATAACGACCGCATCGCAAAACTGTTAGGGTATTCTGTAAATACAATCTACTCCTATAAAAATCGTATCAAAAACCGCTCGTTCATTCCCAACGATGATTTTGAGGACCATATAATGGCCATAGAAGCGGTATAAAACGTGCTTTGCTTTATCCTTAAATCTATATTGGCCCAGCCGACATTCGCTGTAAGCTATTGAATATTAGTATTTTATTTTAACAATGGTTCAATATTTTCTATATTGAAGGCTACTGCTATTGTCTTTTTTTATTCATCCAGCGTCCTTTGATTTCGATTTGGCGAAGAAGCCACAATCAATTTAAACCAAATTTAAACCGCTAAATGAATGAAAAAGATTTACTTGTTGAGGTACATTTTCCTGTTACTTTTTATTTTCCTGGCCAGCCTGGCGATGGCGCAGACGGGTACAATAACGGGCCGGATAGTTGACGAAAGCAACCTGCCGCTTCCGGGTGCATCGGTTGTCCTAAAGGGGACTTCCTTAAGCGCGCCGACGGATGCAAATGGTTATTTTAAACTGGCCAATGTGCCCTTGGGAGCGCAGGTGCTGTTGGTGAGGTTCATAGGGTATATCCCGCTCGACCAGGCCATTACCGTAAAACCCGGCAACGACAACGTGGTGAATCTTCAGCTCAAACCTTCATCCGAGCAGCTGAGCGAGGTAGCAGTAATCGGCTACGGCACCGTGAAAAAAAGCGATGCCACGGGTTCGGTGGACGTAGTTACTTCAAAGGATTTTAATCAAGGCGCCGTTAACACCATCCAGGATGCGATTAGCGGCAAACTTCCGGGCGTGGTGATCACTTCAATTAGCGGCGCACCAGGAGAAACCTCCACCATCCGCATCCGGGGTACCACCTCCATTAACGCGAGTACCGACCCCCTGATCGTGGTTGACGGGGTGCCGCTCAGTAACGTAGTTCCGGGAGGCACAGTGAATGTTATGTCGATGATCAACCCCAACGACATTGAGAACATTACGGTATTGAAGGATGCTTCGGCCACGGCTATTTATGGGTCAAGAGGGTCGAGCGGTGTTATCCTGATCACCACCAAACGGGGTACAAAAAACATGACGATAAATTACAACGTCACAACATCCTTGTCGGTGATACCAAATGAAGTGCCGGTTTATGATGCCAGCCAGTTCACGGCATTGGTGAACCAGGTGTACGCAAACATCCCCGCGGCCACTTCGCTGTTGGGAGATGCTAATACCAACTGGCAGAACCAGATATACCAGCAGGCATTTGGCGAGGATCATAACCTGAGTATAGCGGGCACGGCGAAAAACCTGCCGTACCGAATCGGCGTAGGATATAACAATTCCGATGGTGTTTTAAAAACCTACAATTTCCAAAGCACGGTGCTCTCTATAGGGCTCGATCCCAGCTTTTTTAACCACACGCTGAACGTCCACATCAACCTGAAAGGTTTATATAACACCAATAATTTTGCCAACCAGGCTGCCATAGCCAATGCTGTTAACTACGATCCCACACAACCGGTGTATAACGGAAACACGCGCTGGCGAGGCTATACTACCTGGACAACCGACGGCAATACCAACATCAACGGAGATCCTGTTACGTTGGCTACAGCAAACCCTGTGGCGCAACTCGATGAAACCAATAATACCTCTACCAACCGAAGGAGTTTAGGAAATATTCAATTCGATTACAAAATTCCGGATGTTGACGGTTTACGGGCCGTTGCCAACTTAGGGTATGATTATTCGCTTGCATTTGGCCACAATAACGTGCTTGATAGTACACAATGGATATACATCCCGGTAGCTTCGGGCGGCCAGAAGATCGAATACAATACGAACAACCGCAACCAACTGGCCGAGTTCTACCTGAATTATAAAAAGGACCTTAAGTCGATCAAAAGCACCATCGATGCAACCGCGGGCTATTCCTGGTCGCATTTCTGGACAGCGGGCAACGCCATTCAATCGGATTATAACGAAACTGATTATTTGCCGGCTGAACCTTACAAAACAGAATACTACCTGGCGTCCTTTTTCGGCAGGGTAAACTATTCTTTTGAAGACAAATACCTGCTGACGCTTACTTTGAGAGATGACGGCACGTCAAAGTTTTCGCCGCAGGACCGCTGGGGTGTGTTTCCGGCAGCAGCGTTTGCCTGGAAAATTCTCGATGAAGATTTTATGAAGGGCAATACCACGTTTTCGGACCTTAAGTTACGGTTGGGTTATGGAACCACCGGCCAGCAGGACCTTACCAATAACAATAATTATCCTTACCAGTCGGTATTCGTGCGCAGCGATGCTTCAACCCAGTACGAGTTTGGTAATACTTTTTACTACACGCTCCGCCCCAGTGCCTATGATGCCGGGATAAAATGGGAGTCGACCACGACCAGCAATATCGGTATTGACTTTGGATTTTTCGGGAACCGGTTAACCGGCAGCATCGATGCGTATTACAAAAAAACCTCGAACCTGTTGAATGTGGTTAACGTGCCGGTACTGACGAATTTCGCTTCTACCTTGCTCGAAAACATCGGCAGCATGCAAAATGCCGGCGGCGAATTAGCCTTGCATGCCATTATCGTTCAACAAAAAGATTGGCGCTGGCAATTGGGTTATAATATCAGCTTTAACAAAAATAAGATCCTGAACCTGGTGGGTTCTACCGGTCCAGGCTATATCCAGGTAAATCCGAATTCAGGGATTGCAGGTACTACATCAGGAACCATTCAAGCAAACGAGGTAGGCTATCCTATTAACTCCTATTATGTTTATCAGCAAATATACAACCAAAATGGTAAGCCGATTGAAGACGGCTACGTTGATCGCAACGGTGACGGGCAAATTAACAGCTCCGACCTGTACCTCGACCACAGCCCCGATCCGATTGTCACCATGGGTATAAATTCCGACATAGGGTACAAACGGTTTGATTTCAGCTTTTCGGGTAGGGTGAGCCTTGGTAACTACGATTACAATAACGTCGCAGCCAACAGCACTTACCGCGGATTGTATTCATCGCTGGGTTATTTATCAAACCAAACAACCAACGCAAGCTATACGCAGTTTTATAACGCGATCTCCACGAATCAATCGGATTACTATATACAAAATGCCTCGTTTTTCAGGATGGACAATATGAACCTGGGCTATAATTTCCCGGCGTATTGGAACAACAAATTGAAATTGAGAGTTAGCGCCGGTGTGCAAAATGTATTTGTAATAACCCCATACAAAGGGCTTGATCCCGAAGTTGCCGGGGGTATCGACGATAACTTCTTCCCGCGGGCACGTATTTATCAACTGGGTTTAAACGCAACTTTATAAATAAGATATTATGAGAGCACATAAATTAATTGTGATCACGGCTGTTATGACGCTTGTCTTGGTGTCGTCGTGTACCAAGGACCTTAACACCGTACCTATCGATCCGCTGGTTACTACTTCGGGCAACGTATTTAACACACCTGCGTCGTACACCGAGTTTTTGGCTAAGCTATATGCTTCGATGGCGGTCTCAGGGCAGGATATTAGCTTTACGGAAAACGATATCCAGGCATCAGACCAGGGTACAGCCTGTTTTCTGCGCGAATACTGGGCGGCTGAAGAAGCAACTACCGACGAATGTATCAATGCCTGGGGCGACCCCGGCCTGGTAGAATACCATGGCGGCATATGGTCGGACGAGAACCTATATGTGCAGTTGATGTACGAGCGGATATTTGTGAACATTGCCTATTGCAATGAGTTTATCAGGGACGTAAACGCTAAGCTCGGCTCACTTACCGGGACTTTAAAAGCCAACGTTACCCAATATGTGGCCGAGGCGCGGTTTCTGCGCGCGTATTTTTATTACTGCGCTATGAATGAATACGGAAACGTACCGTTTGCTACCGAAACGCAGCTGCCGGGAACTTTTTTACCCCAGCAAATTTCGCGGGCCAACCTGTTCAATTATATTGAAACGGAGCTGATCGCTATTCAACCCACGCTGGCTGCTCCGGGAACCAATCAATACGCCAGGGTTGACCGGGCAGCCGACTGGGCCTTGCTAAGCCGTATGTACCTGAACGCGCAAATATTCACGGGCACCTTAACCGCCAACAGCTTTACCCCTGGCGCCCCGAGGTATACCGACTGCATCACTTATTGTAATAAGATCATCAGTTCGGGTGTGTACTCGCTGCACTCTAACTACCAGCAATTGTTTTTGGCCGATAACCACAACTATCGCGATGAGATTATCCTTCCGCTTGCTGAAGACGGCACGCATACGGAAAGCTACGGCGATGTGACCTTTATTATTCATGCCGCGGTTGGCGGATCGGAAGATGCCACCAACGAATTCGGTATTGCATCGGGCGGCTGGGCCGGAAACAGGATGACTACCGCATTTGTAAACCAGGTTTTTTCCGATCGAAACGACCAAAGGGTTATTCTTTATACGAGCGGGCAGGACACTACCAGCATACCCACACCGAATGTTTTTACGGAAGGCTATTTGTCGGCAAAATTCAAAAACGTTACTTCGACCGGCGTGCCGGGCTCCAACAACACCTTTGTTGATACAGATTTTCCATTGTTCAGGCTGGGTGAGGTTTACCTGAATTATGCCGAAGCCGTGTTACGAGGCGGCGCCGGCGGCAGTTCAAGTACAGCATTGTCGCTGGTGAACGCACTCAGGGAAAGGGCATATGGTGGTTCTTCAGGCGATATCACATCCTCACAGCTTACGCTCGGTTTTATGATAAACGAACGCGGCCGTGAGCTGCAATGGGAAATGTTCAGGCGAACCGATTTGATCAGGTTCGGCTTATTCACCGGGGGTACTTATTTATGGGACTGGAAGGGGAATGTGATTGGCGGCCAGGCTACCCCGGTGCATTTGATGCTGTTCCCGCTTCCTGCATCTGACTTGCAGTTAAACAGCAACCTGAAACAAAATCCGGGCTATTAAAAATTATTGAATTCCTAAAAAGATGATCATGAAAAAACTATTTATCATAGCAACCGCCCTGGTCTTTACGCTATTATCAGCGTGTCAAAAAGAGAAAAAGGTAACAGTTGCAGCAAACATACAGCCTTCGGCCATCACGAGTCCGAACACGGCAACATCGGTAGATGTTACTGTTGCAGATTCATCGCAAATATTTACGGTAACCTGGAGCAATCCTAATTATGGCGTTTCGGCGGTGGTGAGTTACTTCGTCCAGGTAGATTCCCTTGGTAAAAACTTCAAAACCTTTGTCAATATCGGAAACCTGACGTCGACCAACACGCTTTCCTTAAGTTATAACAACTTGAATGCCTTATTAATGAATCCGCTTAACTTAACACCCAACGCCGCATCCAGCCTGGAAATCCGGGTGGGCTCGGCGATCTACGGCGTTGATACGGTGTACTCAAAGCCGGTTAGCCTATCACTCACTACGCTGCAGCTGGACCAGTTGTGGCTGCCCGGCTCCTATGAAAACTATAATCCGGCTGCTGCGCCTGTCATTCCCTCGGTAATTGCCCATACAACTTACGAAGGCTTTGCCTATTTAAGTGCGGCGGGCAATTTTAAGTTTACATCTGCTCCGGACTATAACCATATCAATTATGGTTACGCCAGCAACGGCGTATTAACCACCAACGGCAATGCTCCGGGAATCGGCTACAATTCAGCCGGCGTGTATTTGCTCGACGCCAATGTGCAGGCGCTTACCTACAGCGCGCAATATATCCAGTCGTTTGGCATAATTGGCACAGCCACCACCGGCCAATGGAACAGCTCAACGCCAATGACCTATAATGTGAGCACTGGTTTGTGGACGATAACAACGTCATTGACTGCAGGTGCCTTAAAGTTTAGGGCAAATGATTCGTGGGATATTAATTATGGGCCGACGAACCCCAATGCTCTTTCGGGGGCTATCGTTTTTAACAATCCAAACGCTATTACCATCACTACAGCAGGTACTTATACAATTACAATGGACATGACCCAAACGGTACAGAAAGGATATCTTTATTCGGTGGTTCAAAATTAGCCGGCTATTGTTAAACAGCCCGCGGTAAATTCAGCGGGCTGTTTAACAAAATAGCATTAAGTTTGTACTGTATAAACCATTAACAGTATAAATTTCAAATTAAAGAATGAGAGGATTAGGTGATGAAAATTAACAGCACAAAATTAAAAATGACCGGCATACTATTATCAATACTACTGGCCTGTGCCGGGTGCAGCAAACACAGCACGCCGACGCCTGTTACCCCCCCGCCTGCGGACACAATCACCTATAAGGATCCCCCGCAATATGGCACACCTTATAGCGGCGTACCTGCTACGCAGGATATAGTTATGTACGAGGTAAATATCCAAACCTATACCCCCGCAACCTTCCAGGGCGTTATGGCAAGGCTCGACTCCATTAAGGCACTTGGCGTTAATACAATATGGCTGATGCCAACCTACCCGGTGGGCGTACTTAAAAGCATCAACTCACCTTATTGCGTACAAAATCCCGAAGCTGTTAACCCCAATTTCGGTACGCTTACCGACCTCCGGAATCTAGTTGCTGCTGCCCACAGCCTGGGCATGGCCGTTATAATGGATTGGGTGGCAAATGATACTTCCTGGGACAGTGTATGGATAACCAACAAATCCTGGTATCTCCAGGATGCAAACGGCAATATTATTCCCCCACCCAATACCACCTACACCGACGTCGCCGCTTTAAATTTTAATAGTACCGCTATGCGCACCGCGATGATACGGGCGATGAAATATTGGGTATTTACCGCCAACATAGACGGCTACCGCTGCGATTTTGCGGATAATATCACCAGCAATTTTTGGGCACAAGCGCTTGACACCCTCAATACCATTACCACGCATAAATTGATCTACCTGGCGGAAGGGACCACAAGCGCTGAAATATCGGCGGGTTTCCAGATCGACTACGCGTTTAGCTACTGGAGTACGCTTGAAGCGGTTTATGCCGGCACACAGGCGCCGAGCTCGATATTCACGACCAATACTGCCGAGATTGCTTCTATCCCCTCGTCGGGGACTAAATTGAGATACACCACTAACCATGATGATGCCGGCACCGTAAGCCCAATAACCGAATACAACGGTATACAGGGGTCATTGTCGGCATTTGTTATGGCAGCCTATATGGGCGGAATACCCCTGATCTATGATAGTCAGGAAGTGGGTTATCCAAATACCATCAGCATTTTTACCGATGTGCCGGTAAACTACAGCGCCAACCCGGCTATAGTTGCAGCCTATAAACAAATACTGGCGTTCAGGGCCGCGCACCTGGCTATTAAAACCGGCACGCTTACACAGTATAACGATCCGAATATCGTTGCGTTCGAAAAGGTTTCAGGCACCGACGATGTGTTGATATTGGTAAACGCTACCAATAATACGGTGGATTATAACGTGCCTGCAGGACTGCAAAGCACAACCTGGATAAACGGCCTCACGCAAGCCTCAACCACGCTTTCAACCCAGTTGTCGTTTGCGCCTTATCAATACGTTATTTTAAGTAAGAACTAAGATTCCCTCCTCATATATTTTTTTATAATTGGTTTGTAAAAAAGACGGGAGCCCTCCCGTCTTTTTTCGGTTCTACCCGGTCCTTAACATTTATATATTATTATAGAGTTCGCTGATAAAACAGGCTACGACGCCCTTTGCGGAATATATTTTTCAGTGACGAAAATGGGGCATAGCCATTTTAGACCATCAATTGACCAACTTTCCCAAAAAGCCCTAACCGATTTTGGTAGCCTAATGTTACAATTATTTATACCTTAGCCTTTAGAATTTTCCCTTTTTGCAACCTTAATAACATGAATTCTCAAATTACAGCTATAGCCGCATACGCGCCTGAAAAACGAATTGACAACACATACTTTGAAAAAATAATTGAAACCAGCGACGAATGGATCGTAAGCCGTACCGGCATAAAGGAACGAAGATTTGCTGCCGAAGGCGAGTCCACATCCGCCATTTGCGTAAAAGCCACTGAAAAACTATTGAACGAAAACCCCGGTGTTGACCTGGAAGGAGTTGACTTTATTATAGTGGCCACAACGACCGCCGACCAGGTGATGCCAAGCATGGCCAGCCAGGTGCAAAACACCCTGCAGATACCCAACGCCGGCTGCATTGATATTATGGCTGCCTGCGCGGGTTTTATTTATGGGCTTATTTTAGCAAAAGGCATGGTGGCGGCAGGGACGCACAAAAAAATCCTGGTTTATGGTGCAGAATGTTTATCGAGATTTACAGACATGACTGATCGTACCTCATGCATCCTGTTTGGCGATGGCGCGGGGGTGGCCCTTGTCGAACCGTCGGAAACACCAAAGATATTGCAAACCATTACCGGTACCGATGGCAGTTATGGCAAGGACCTGTATCTTTCGCAAACCGCTACCGTGGTCAACGGCGAGGAAATCAAGCGGGATGGTAAAATCCACCAAAACGGTAAAGTGGTTTTCAAATGGGCGGTACGAACGATTGCACAAAACGCAGGTGAACTGCTCCGCAAGAACAATATGACGTTAGACGACCTTGATTGGATCATCCTGCACAGCGCCAATCTGAGGATCATCGAAGCGGTTGCAAACGAAATTGGCTATCCTATGGAAAAAATGCTGACCAGCATAGCACAGTTTGGAAACACATCGTCAGCCTCAATTCCATTGGCTTGGGATCTCGCCAGGCAAGCCGGGAAAATAAAGAAAGGGAATAAGATGCTGTTGTTAGGTTTTGGCGGAGGTTTGACCTATGCGGGCGCCATTGTTGTGGTTTAACCTCTTGTGAGTAACGCTGTCTGTACCTTTAATGACCGGTCTGATGACCATACTGTCAACTTGACCCTAATTAGTCGTCAGCGCTAAGGCAATTTCCCGCTTTTCTGACTTTAGACTCGAGACTAACCTGTCATTTAATAATTGACATATCACTACAGGCGTTCTTCCAGGACGATTGTGACCGTGTCACCGGCGTTTTTATTGATCACTTTTCGTAACTCCGCTTTCACTGGCAATTTGTGGGCGCCATTGCCCAGCGCCATGAACGAACTTTGAAACGGATGTCCATCAACGGTGCCCCGAACTTTTACCAATCCCCGGGTTTTAAAAAACTCAACAGACTCCGGCCAGATCACAAAAGTCCAGCCGCCTTTATTGGGGCTCAATTGCAGCGTTGCCGTGAATTGCTTGTTTAATACTTTTTCCATATTACTCCCTTCGAACGGATATTATTGGGTTACGCATGTTGTCGACCAGTACAGGTTTTAGATAGCCTGGTGCAGTCACCACGATCCCGGGCTTATTTCGATAAAGTATCAATTTACCCGTGATCGTTACATCCTTTCCTAAATAATCTGCTTCCGGCCGCCCGCCGAACTTGCTCCTGCTTGCGGCCGGGATGATAACAGTTAATGATTGATGATCAGACCCGTAGCCGCCGGCATACAGCGCTATTGTATTAGCCGGCAATATTAGTTTACCATCGAATATTTTATCGCAAATAGTAACCGTTCGCCCTATATATTTCCTTGCGTTTTTTGCAGCTATGACAGTTTGTGCCAATACTGTGCCGATGAACATAGCCAACAATAAACCAGTGCTTAAAAAAAATTTCATAATAGCAGCAATAAAGGTTATATAAAGGTAGTGATATTGGGATTAATTATCCAATATCATAACGGGACAAACGCATACAATAGTGCCTGGCTTAAGTGGATGGTAAAAGGAGGCTCCGATGGAGCCCTAAAATCGGATTTGTGTAGTGCTATAAACAGGGGACTCCTAACGGAGTCAAGTGTGTAAGCCTGTAAATGCATAACAGGATTATTCCAAAACCCACTAACTTTTTAGGGGCGATACAGGCACAAAAAAATAAGGTTCTATTGGAGCAGTCCTCCAGGGGGCTGTTTTGGGTCAAACTATATTGATCATTTTAATGCGTTTGCCCTGCATTACATAAACATTGCATTAAAGTGTGCATAAGGCACGGCATCCTCGGCAAAAGCAAAAGTGCCCGTGTCGCTAATCTCCTGAGCCCCCCGCAAAAATGATCCGTAAGCGGCCCTGGCAAGCGCCGACCCGATGCTTATCCTCTTAACCCCAAGATCGGCCAGCTGATTAACAGTAATGTTTACCCCGTTTAAGCCCATCAGCACATTGACAGGTTTTGGCGCTACAGCCCTCACAACAGTTTCGATCTCCTGCAAGGTTCTTAACCCGGGCGCGTAAAGCACGTCGGCCCCTGCAGCGGCAAAGGCTTCCAGCCGGCGTATCGTATCATGCAGATCAGGCCGGCCATGGATCAGGTTTTCTGCTCTTGCGGTAAGCGTAAATGGAAAGGGCAAACTGCGTGCCGCCGCTACAGCAGCTCCTATACGCTCTACAGCATGTTCAAAGGCGTAAATAGGAGATCCCGGTCTATTGGTGGCATCCTCGATGGAACATCCCGCTATTCCTGCTTTAGCAGCAACCAGTACTGTCCCAGCACAGGCCTCAGGTTCGTCGCCGTAACCGTTTTCCAGATCGGCGGATACTGGTAAACTTGTTGCACTGTTTATGATCGCTGCATTTGTTAAGGCCTCATAACGGGATATGGTCCCGGCGCCATCCGGCTTGCCTAACGAAAAGGCAAGGCCGGCACTCGTCGTGGCAAGCGCTTTGAAACCAAGGGTGGCCAATATCCTGGCTGAACCCGCGTCCCAGGGGTTGGGAATCACAAAAATCCCTGGCTGGCTATGCAATTCACTGAAAACTTTGGATTTTATCAGTTGCGCGTCGCTTGAGATGTACATCATCGCTAATTAGTTTATATTTGATAGGTGCAAAATAAAATATAAAACATAGCAAAGGGAAACAAATTAATTATTAACATGCAGGCGCCCATTAGGAATAAATTGGCCGGTATATTTATTTCATTATCTGTTTGCGTCTGCCTTTCCCGTTTTAGCTACAGCGTGGCCCAGCCAAGGGTGGCTAAACAGCTTACGGAAGACGACTCGGGGAAGACTCTGGTTGTCTCGACAACCCAGTCTTTTATTCTCACATTACCCGATCACGTGAATGGCGGGTTCCGGTTCAATAAAGCGAGCTTCGACACGACCATATTGAAGCTTCAGGAACATCATGAATCCCCTCCACAGCCCAACGCCCCGCCCGGGCGTTCAGGGGTGGGTACCTGGCAGTTTACCGCCCTGAAAAAAGGAAAAACAATTTTAACGGTTACTTCGAGCCGCCCCTGGGCCAGGTCCGACTCCGTTACGATATTTCAGAATATAGTTTTGGTTAAATAGAATTGTAGTACAGATTAATAGCTGGTTAACAGAATTTTTAAAATAAAAGTTGGATGGACGACTTTTACGCTTTCTTCGATTTTCAAAATCCTGACCACTTCATCACTGATACCCCAAGGTTTATCGTCTTTTGGGTTACCTCGCGTTCTTTTAGTATATTGTAACACGTATTTTACATCTTATCTCCGCAGAAATTACTATTTCCTCAAAATATATCCGTTAAATTATTAATATCATAAAAATAGCCTCCATCAGGGGCGTTTTATTAAAAATCATCTCAAAAAATCACCTAAATTGTCATTTAAATTACGAAAAACATATCAAATAGGTCATTTAGATGCTGTTTTTATATGTAGATTAGGGTTATTAATAAAAATAAAAAAATAATTTATAAATTTTTTATTGAATTATTAATCTGTATATTGTGGTTATAAATGGTATAAATAAGCTATTACAAACTATTAACTATTAACTAAAATAAAAAAAACAGAAAAAATGAAAAAAAATCTCAAACTAACAGCAATTCTCTCAACTACCGCTGCATTG
>JABDGE010000072.1:20404-20933 GCA_013286235.1 Bacteroidota bacterium | reverse complement strand
TCCTGTTTATCGGCATACTTGTTCGGGACAGAGTTTTCGGCCTGAACGAAGTAGCTTTTCAGATCCGCAGTTACCGGCACATCAATGGTGGAGACCGGCTGAACGATATTAGGAACTTCGGCCGCGGTGGCTTCGGGCGCTGCAGGTCTTAGTACCGTACAGGAATAAAATGCGGATAATAGTATTGATGCGGCTGCAATGCGTATTGCGTTATTTTTCATATGGAGGTATTGGGCAAAAATAATTAAAGCGCACGGCTTTGTGAGCGGGTATTTTCAAGTTTAACATTTGGTTTTTCTACAGATCATGACGTTTCACCGGCAGACAGAATATCTTTAAATAATCCCTGCCGAAAAAAACGGGCAGGTGTGGTGGTATTGAATTGATAGAGAGGGTTTTGTTTTTGTCGAAATTGTTTTCTTACTTTAAACTGAATTTCACATTTCAACCTGCATTTTCCTTAAAAACAATAGTGATGAAAACCAATTCAGCTGAATCAACAGAGCCGGTTCATAGCGGTGGGAAAACC
>JABDGE010000072.1:0-20394 GCA_013286235.1 Bacteroidota bacterium | reverse complement strand
TTGTTTTTGGGCATCACATCTATACTTTGCTGGGCTTTTAACATATACCAGGACCTGTTAGGCCTCTCTTATAAAAGCATTTACGCGTTTTATAAACCTTTAGCAGGCTTGCTGTACTGGCTGGATAAGCATATTTATCACACCGGGTACAACCCTGGAACGATGCGGAGCATACCGCTCGATAACCATTATGGCGCCATATACTATTTGACGGTTTTTTTCTTTTCCCTGATAGCCGCTTTTACCTGGGGCCTTGCCGATAAAAAGAAACGTAACTACGACACGCTTTTTTATTGGTTCAACCTGTTTTTGCGTTACACTTTGGCTATCACCATATTGGGTTATGGTATTGACAAAATTATACCCGTACAAATGCCTTATCCTAATGTTTTTTTCTTAAAGCTGCCATTCGGCGATTTCAGCCGGAACGACCTTTTGTGGAATTTTATAGGGGTATCGCCGGGTTACTCCATATTTAGCGGCGCCTGCGAGACAATTGCGGGGTTACTGCTGCTTTCGCGCCGCACGGCCGTATTCGGTTACGTTTTTTTGCTGACGATTTTAGGCAATGTTGTTGCCTTAAACTGGTTTTACAACATCACGGTAAAACTGTATTCGTCGCTTTTATTGCTCTACACCATTTACCTGCTGGCGCCTTATGCGGCAAATTTATTCCGGCTGTTTTTTAAAGGCGTGCCAGTTGTCATCCCGCAACAGCGCAGGGTATTCAGAACCAGGTGGAAAGGCTATTTGCTCACAGCGGTATTAGTGCTTTTTCCATTAATATATCTTGCTCGCGTAGCTATTACTGCTAAAAAATATTATGGCGAGGTTGCCGATGGCCTCAATGAACAGAAAATGTATAAGGTTACCAGCTTCACGATCAAGGATTCCCTGACGCAAATCGCGCCCGATACACTGCGGTGGAAACACATATTTTTGTGGCCTCATAGCGGTTACTTTGTAACGTGGGACATGAGCGACAAGTACAACCAATACCTTTTTAAAACCGATAGCCTGAAAAGAACTTATACTTTTACGAAGCCCGGCAAAATTGTTGAGGTGCTCAACTATACCTACTCGCCCAAAAATATTTTGCAGCTTACGGGAAAATGGAAGGGAAAAAACATACAGGTATCCTTAACCTTATCGCCGGTTGACAGTATACGGTTGAACAAAGAAAGGATTACATTGGTGCACCCTGATGAGGATTAGTTTCAAGTCTGAAGTCTTTAGTCCGAAGTCGACTTTTGTGTCTGTTTTACTCAAGGCCCGCGGGTTTCGACTTTGGACCACACCTTATGGGTGACACTGCATAAAGTAGACCATAACCCATCTTTTTGCGGTAAAGAATTAAAATGGACGTTTTTGTCGCCTATTGCACACATTTTTTGCGGGGTAAAAATAGGATTTTATCAGCGATCAAGATTGGCACGATTTTATAACAATAGTTAACATACTTAACTAAAACATCATACCATGAGATCATTACTTTATATTATCGCAGTTATCCTTGTTATAGGATGGGCGGTAGGCGTGTTTGCTTACTCGGCAGGCGGAATAATTTATACTTTACTAATTATTGCCGTAATAGCATTTATCCTGGGGCTGTTGAGAAGCCCGACTACGATTTAGAAAAAAAAGCGCAGAAATAAGGCGGCTTTTGGGCCGCCTTTATTGTTTAAATAATCTTTTGATCGTTGTATTGTTTTCGTAACCGATAGCTGGTGCTTCAAACCGAAGACCGGGGGCAAAATCATCGGAGAGCCGATAATGTAGCTGCAAATTGATCGCCTGCTATAGATTATCGGGAGCGTATTGTGGGATAACAGAATTGTCCACATCGTATAATATCCTCCGGATGGTGGTGTCGAGCGACTCGACGGCTTGTTCAAGCAATTTTAAATATTCTTCGGGGGGTGAATAGTTTTCTTGTTTTATCAGGCTCATCAAGCCCATTATGGATGTAAGGGGGGCGCGGAATTCATGCGCCTGTATGTGCGCAATTCGTAATAACGAAGCATTTTGTGCAATTATCTTTTGCTCCTTAAGCTTCCGTTCAGTAACATTCCGGATCAGGTAGGATACACCGATAATGTTGTTTTCGTCATCACGGGCTGCTTCAAATGCGGCTTCCCAGTAAATTACGCCCATTTCCTCATAAACCGTTGATCCTTCGGCAAAAGCCTTTTGTCCCTCCAGCGCCTGGTTATAAAGCCTGATAAAGGTGGCCACAAAATCGGAGGCAAGGTATTTAACAAGGGCCTCGCCCCTCACAATTTTGGCTTTATGCACCGCCCGGATAAAATTATAAGCGGTTTTGTTAAAGTCCATTATCTCGCCGGATTTACCCAGCAAAACCTGGAAATTTGTGGAACTTTCAAAAAAAGAACGCAACCGGATGTTCGCATCGTTATTGAGCTGCTTTTGTTCCTCGAGCTCAGCTTGCTTTTTTTCAAGGAGCTTGAGGCCGGCGCGGAGTCCAACAACCTTCATCACCTGGTTTGAAAGAATCTTTAGAACCAGTTGCTGGTGCTCGTCCAGGATATGAGGTTCGGTATCGAGAACGCAGAGCGTGCCTATTTTTTCACCATTTTGAGCTATCAGCGGCATGCCCGCAAAAAATCGAAGCCGTGAACCACCTGTCACCAATGGGTTTTTTAAAAAACGTTCATCGAGGAGCATATCAGGGATTACCATCAACCCATCTTGCTTTACTGCATGAGCACAAAAACTCATATCCCTGGGGATGGCCGTTTTGCTTACTCCTTTTTTTACTTTGAAATATGCCGTGTCCTTATCTAAAAAAGATATGATGGCTATGGGTGAGTGGGTGACGGCCGAGGCCAACTCGACAATTTCAACCAATTCCTGGTCGTCTTCCAGGTCAAAGTCAATAAATTGCTCAACCGCGTGCGTAGGTAAATCTTCAATAATCATTCAATCCTAATGGTATGTTAAGCAAATTACATTTACAAGCAGGCTGATTATTTGCCGATTAGTCCGAATCCCGATAGCTATCGGGACCGAAAGAAGCTGAGACTGACGTTTCGGCTAAAATAACTTAAGCTATATAGAAGACAAATAAAGGCCTGTATACGTAAAGACAGAGAATTAGTTAACTGTTCATCCCTTAATTGCAACCACTATCCGAATATACAAACCAAACACCGCCCCTCCCGGTGCCGTGACAAATCAACCTGTAAATTGAAAGAAGGGTCGATTCTAAAATTTATTTTAATTTTTATAGAACTATGTATTGCATATTACCATCTTAAACATATATCTTTACAAAACAAATTTTATAAAGAGGATTTAAAATGAAAACAAGCGTACTTTTTGCTGCATTCAGCATTGTTGCCTTAGGCACGTTCCTATTCTGGGCTAAGTTTACCGATTACAACCATTCGATTTCCGTTTCGGTGGTTGAAGATGAAGACGTGTATACTTTTTCGGCGCGGTATGACCCAAAAGCAACGGGCAGAGTTGAGGGGTATATCAATAGGAACATAAGTCCCGACCAGATGGGTTCCTCGCCAAATGATTATGTCGATGCTACTACATCGTTGAACGATCGTACCAGGTTTCACATTAAAGAATCGCCCGGAAGGCTTGAAATCAAGCTGGATAAAAAAGAAAACACCACAGCCTCCTATTACCGGATCAGAAAAATGTGCGAAGGGGTTAAACAACTCATTGCCGGAAAATAGGATGCTGCGGATGTTACCTGAAATGCGAAATAAAATAAAGTAATACGATGAAAACACTTGCACTAACACTCTCGCTGCTGCTGGCAGGCGCCACATTTAGCTTTGGCCAATGCGGCCATAAATTTACCATCACTACTTCGAAGACCGACCATTTGGACGCGAATGGCGGCGTTACCCGATCGGATGACGAGAAGGCTACCGTAGTTGTCGGAACGAAGGACATCACCATAGATGTGATCAATGCAAACGACGAACACAAAATGGCCGGTACCATTAAATCAGATGACTGTAACTGGCCTGTAGCCTATAAGGAAGGCAAAACTGTTATTAAAGCGGTTATTGACAATGGGAACGGCGAGGATAAAAATGTGACGATTACCATAATAGGTAAGGGCGGTAAAGTAACTCTTTTATTTGAGGTTGAAGGCGACGATGACAGGATCAGGGTGACAGCCGACAAGTTTGAGGTATCTGATTAGCAGGCGAAAAATTAACAAATAAGGTAGGTGGGCTAATAACCACGCATATTTTGTTTGTTAGCCGTTATTGCGCAGTGTAGGGTGTTGTAAATGTTCCGTTAGTGCCCGAGCCGGCTATCATTGCGGTATCGGCGGCCGCAAATGCGAAGCTTCCGGTAACCTGTATGTTGGTAAATGAAGTAACGGTGACCGTACCTGAAGTAGCCGTATAAACGTCGGAGCCAACGCGATAATTTATGGATGCCTGGCCGGTTAATATGTCGAATGTACCAAGCCCCATTTTACCATTCACCACTACTTCAATCACATTGCCGGTAGTTTGCCCCATCAATTGCAGGGCGGTTTTACTGCTGTCATAAACAGCCACTGGGTTTTTCGCATTAACCGGGCTTCCATTAAACACAAAGGACATGTTAGACGGATAGGTTGGCATTACTGCAGCTTTCCTGCAGGAAACTATTAGTAAAATAAAAAACAACGCCAGTGGCAAGGCTGGTTTAACACGCTTCATGAATCATCAACAATTTATCACTGCAATATAAGCTAATTAATTGACTTGCAAGATATCTGGTTGAATTTTTACGCAGAAAATTGTATAATAAATTCGGTTCCGTGGTTTAGTCTACTTTTTATCCGGATAGAGCCGCCAAGCGCCTCTACCTGGGTCTTTACCATAAAAAGCCCCATGCCTTTGCCTTCCATGGTGGTGTCAAACCGTTTATAAAGTCCGAACAGTTGCGCGGCGTTTTTATCCAGGTCGATGCCTTTGCCGTTGTCTTTAAAACGAAGCTCTACCTTGTCTTTTATTTTACGGCTTTCAATGGAAATTACCGGCGTGGCCCCGAGCTGACGGTATTTTATACTGTTTGATACAAGGTTATAAAAAATGCTGTATAGGTAACTTTTGACAGTAAATATGGAGGGGACGTCAAAGGTGCATTCGAACTGTGCTTTTTCGCTTGATATGGTATTGAAAATGCTGCTTTTGATGGTAGTTACCAGGTCGATAAAATAAATTTCATCTTTCTTTTCATTAACCAATTCCCGTGCCTGCAGAATATGATTCAGGTCCTGGATAACACCGTCGATATTTTTTATAGAATGCGATACCCTTTCAACAACTTCCTTTTTATCGTCCGCGTCAAGCATGTCCTCTTTCAGCATTTCCGACAGGCCTATGATATTGGCCACCGGCGCCCTTAGGTTGTGCGAAATAATATAGGTAAACTGTTCCAGGTCCTTGATATGCTGTATCAAATCTGTTGTTACCCTTTCACGCTCGAGCATAGCGGTTTTCATTTCGGTAATGTCCTTATTGGCCAAAATAAAGCCCAAATGTCCGTGGTCGCTATTCCTAACATTCAGCCACCGAACGTTGTTCCACTGCAGCGTCCCGTCGGGTTTGGGATAGCTGAGTTCATAACTTTCGGTCTCGCCGGTCCGCGCCACTTTATCGAGTGTTTCCTGAATAAACGGCCATCGTTCCGGGCTGAAATAGTAGCTTATATCTTTATCTAGTTCAAGATCTTTGGCATTATTTTCCTGTGAAAATTTCTGCGCCAGCGCATTAAAGGAAATTATCTTGAGGTCGGACCCAATCAGTATGTAAGATGAATCGGTATTATCAAAAATGGCCCGCAGATTGGCTTCTGATTTTCTGAGCGCTTCTTCATCTTTTTTCCGCTGAGTTATATCGGTCATCATGCCCAGCGCGCCTTTGTAGGTTCCGGCTTCGTCAAAAATCGGGTTAGCTGAAAGCTTCAGCCATACCTGTTCGCCGGCTTTTGACAAGAAAACCGCGTCGACGTTTTGTTTTAACCCCCGTTTCCGATTCTGTATCCTTTCGTTAGCAGCATCCCTTTCGCTCCCATCAATAAAGACAGCTGGTTCTTTACCGATCATCTCTTTTGGGTCGTAGCCCAAAATATCGCCCAGCTTCTGGTTTACAAAATTAGTTTTATCGTTTTCGTCGATGGTCCAAATGCCTTCCTGGGCTGTTTCTACAATCCGGCGACTCCAGGCATCGCGCTCCCGGTGCAATTCTTCGGCTTGTTTGCGTTCGGTAATGTCCCTCGTTATCCCGTCTATTCTTACCAGCTTACCATTGTCATCAAATCCCGGCACCACTTTATTTTCCACCCATCGAATGGTGTTGTCTTTCCGCACTATCCTGTATTCTTTGCATACAGTTTCGCCACGAAGCAGCAATTCATCCTCGCCACCCACAATCTCTTTGTCGTCCGGGTGTATCAGTTCAAACCACAACCGGTTGTTTGCCAAAAATTCTTCTGGTTTATGCCCATACAATTTTTCGCAGCCTTTTGATATCTGTATAACTTTGCGGCTTTCCTGATCCACAGAGAAAAAAACCTCGTCCATGGCGTTGAAAAAGTTCATCAGCTCCTGGTGCGCATATTCGGTCTTTTGCAAGCCATTATCGGAATTGAAACTGAAAGCCATAGTGCGCCGGTGTTTTTATCACTATAAAGATAGTATGTTGAAAATAAATCTTGTCAAAAATTTATCGGGGCTGATTTGAGATGTGAGATGTGAGATGTGAGAAAGCGATGTGCGGATGTGCAGATGTAAGATATGAGAGGGTAGTGATAAAGATAAATTCCGCAAGTTTAACAAATTGCTTAATGCAATATCTTAAACATCAATTCTTTCATCAGCCCGCCATGATCGGTGTTCGATTCCACTCCTTTACTCTTTACATCGTATTCGCGCAGGTAGCTAATGATCCGCATAGTCTTCCATTGGTTGTAACTCCGCGCAGCCTGCTCATAATCTTTTATGAAATATGGACTTACGCCAAGTTCCCGGGCCAGGTTTTGCGGCGATTTGTCTTTCGCGTAGTGATAAAGCAATACTTTAGTAAAGAAGTTGTTTAGGTTGCCAAGTACAAGTACTATTGGATTTGCTTTGGGATTGGCTTCAAAGTAGTTGATGATCTGGTTTGCTTTGAGGGTGTCTTTTTTGCTTAACGCGGTTTGCAGCTCAAAAACATTATACTCTTTGCTGATGCCAATATTGTCCTGTATTTGCTTTAGGGTGATCTCCTGGCCGGCCGGTATGTTAAGCATCAGCTTTTCGAGCTCATTGGCTATTTTCGACAGGTCATTGCCTAAATATTCCGACAACATAAATGTAGCCTGCTGGCTGATCTTGTAGTTTTTTTCGGCCAAAAAATCTTCTATCCAGGCGGGTATCTTACTGTCATATAGGGGTGATGATTCAAATATAATTCCGTTTTTTTCGATGGCTTTGTAGGTTTTCTTGCGCTTGTCGAACTTGCCATATTTATAACAAAAAACCAGGATGGTGCTTTTCAATGGGTTGTCGAGGTAGCTCAAAACCGGGTTGATGCCTTTTTTGTCGGGGTCCTCGCTACCCCATTTCATATCCTGGGCTTCCTTTACGAGCACAACCTGGTAATCAGCCATCATCGGGTACCTTTTTGACGCATTCAATACCGACATGATATCGGTATCCTTGCCGTAGAACACCGTTTGATTAAAGCCCTTTTCGGCATCGGGCAGGAGCTTATGTTCAACAAAATTGCTTACCAGGTCGATGTAATAAGGCTCTTCGCCATGCAGCAGGTATATTGGTTTATACTTCCTGTTTTTTAAGTCTTTCAGTAAATCAGCAGCGGTCATTTCAGGCGCAAATTAAGGATTTTAATGATACTTTGCTCTTACATATTGTGCAGTTTAACCGCGGAGAGCACAGAGAAGGCGCAGAGAACACGGAGCCTGTCTATTGTTTTATCTTAGGGTGAATTCAAGGTTCGGCAGGTAGATAAATGAGCGCTTATAAACCAATAATCATTAATTTCGCCGGTATGGATCTGCTGGTTCCGTTAAATCTGCCCCCCCACCCTTTTAAAATTACCGACCGGAACGGGCAGTTAATTTTGTTCGACGTAATCAGGAAGCGCGACATCATCCTGACGCCTGAAGAATGGGTGCGGCAGCATTTTGTACAATATCTTATCCATCAAAAAAGCTATCCGAAGGGGCTGATAAAACTTGAAGGCGGGCATGTGCTGCACGGTAAGGCAAAGCGGTCGGATATTGTTGTCTTCAATACGAGGGGAGATAAGATCCTATTAGTGGAGTGCAAAGCACCATCAGTTCCAATCGATCAAAAAACATTCGACCAGGTGGCACGCTATAATATGGTGCACCGGGTAAAAACACTTGTTGTTACCAATGGATTACAGCACTATTACTGCACGATTGATTTTGAAACAAGGACCTACAATTTTATACATGACTTGCCGGATTATTCGCCGCTATAGATTAGCTAACAGTGGCCACAAGGCTTTGAATTTTTTCGAGCAGGTCTTCGGGTTTAAATGGTTTTGATACGTAGTCGTTCATCCCGGCGCTTAATACCTGGTCTTTAATATCGTTTAATGAAGTGGCTGTTAAGGCGATGATGGGCGTTGAAGCCTTTTTCGCATCTTCAAACTTGCGGATTTCCATGGCAGCGTCAAAGCCATTCATCACAGGCATTTGCAGGTCCATCAAAATAATGTCGAAATCGCCGTCTTTTGCTATCTGGATCACGTGTTCGCCATTGTCAGCAATCACCGGCTTGATATGCCAGCGGGAAAGCAGCTTTTTCATCAGCAGGACATTTACCGGATTGTCCTCGGCGATGAGCATTTTCAAATGCCCCATTGATTCAGCCTGCTGACCATTGCCATTGAGCACTTCAATAACCGGGGCGGCAACCGGGAAATCCATACTGAACGAAAACTCGGAGCCTTTGCCCACCGAACTGGCAACATTCATATGAACGCTCTGCAACTCGAGTAATCTTTTTACGATAGCCAGGCCCATGCCCATGCCGCCATATTGACGGGTGGTGGTGATCGACTCCTGGGTAAATGGTTCAAAAATACTTTCAAGGTCGCTTTGATCGATGCCAATCCCTGTATCTTTTACCACGAAGGAAACAGTAACGCAGTCGTCTGCAATCTCTGTAAAAGAGGCCCGCACCCAAATCGTGCCGTTTTTTGTAAACTTGATGGCATTGCTAACGAGGTTAAACAATATCTGTGCTAATCTTACCGGGTCGCCTACCAACATTCTATCCTCCAGGCGGGGATCATATTTCAAGCTGAATTTCAGTCCTTTACTTTCGGCTTTCCCTCGTTCGGTACCGCATACATTCTCGATCAGCTCTACCAGGTTGAACTTTATTTTTTCGAAAGTCACTTTGCCAGACTCGATCTTGTTAAAATCAAGTACATCATTTACAATCGACATCAGGTTGTTTGCCGACAATTTCAGCACATCGAGGTTTTCTTTCTGATCGCGGCGGGGATCCGACATCAGCATTAAATTGCTCATGCCGACTATCGCGTTGAGCGGCGTGCGAATCTCATGCGACATGGTGGCCAAAAACTCGGATTTTACGCGGGAGGATTTTTCGGCTTTTACAATCGTGACCTCCAATTCCCGGTTCAGCTCATGTTGTTTTTCAATATTCTCATTAAGCTCCCTGATATTACTTAAAAAGGCGCCGTAGAAGTGGCTATGGATATAAACGATCAGGATGAAGTTGGCAAACAAGCTGATAAGAATAGTGCCCTGGTCGATGTATTCAGGGCGAAGCGAAATAAAGTACCCGGTGTTATATGAAATTAACAAAAATATCATTACCGGGATAATGTTGACTAACGAATAGATGAGGCCCCAGGTTTGCCCCAGCATGTAATAGCTGAATAAGATAATAAGGAGCATTACCTGAACTGTGATCACATCCACCTTTTGCAGTGCGACAAACAGGTTATTGATGTTGATAAGCGTGCCGATGATCAATAACGCATGGGATATTTGCCGCCAATGTGGCTTAAAGGTGAGGTATTTAAACAGGAACAGAACAGAAACAAACAGTAGCGCTGCTGTTATAGTGAGCAAGGTTTGCCGCTGGAAATAAACGCTGATCAATAAGCCCAAATTGGCTACTGCAACGATAAAGAAGCCATAATAGAGCAAGCGAATACGTGCCTGGTCGATAGGCTGTTGGTCCTTGGAAAGAATCTTGTATATGGAAAAGTTAAAAAAACTTACTTTGTTTTTCATTAAAAGCCGGCCTTTAATTGTTTGCTTAATACTTTTGCGATAAAATGTCAGCAATTACAACAACAGGCCCAACATTGGGCGCCCTGCGTCATCTACAATAATTTATCACAACATCAACTGCAATTAGCACGCCAAAGCGCCAAGTCCCTCCTCAATGATCCTCAATTTCGTCTCTGCATCTGCCTTTTTCTTTAACTCTCCCTCAATAACCTCGGGTTTGGCGTTGTTCATAAACCTTTCGTTCGATAACTTAGAGTTAATCGATCTCAAAAAGCCCATTAAATATTCCCTATCCTTTTGGAGCCGTGCACACTCCGCCACGGGATCGGCATTTTGGCTTAACGGAATAAAAAACTCGTCCGTCGACACCATAAAACTCACTGCCCCAATCACTTTATCTTTGACAAAATTAAAGGCCTCAACATTGGCCAGCTTTGAAATTATTGCCCGGTAATTTTCGTACGGAACAGATGGATTTTCCTTTACAGAAACATCAATTTTTTCTTTATCCTTAATGTTATTTTTTTGGCGAATATTGCGCAATTGACCCACCAGCTGCTTTACCAATTCGACCCCGGCAAGCAATTGGGTATTAATTTTCCCATAGATTGGTAATTGGGCAACGATGCAGCAATCGTACTCCGAACGGTTTCCAAACATCTCATCATGCCATAGCTCTTCGGTTATAAAAGGCATGAAAGGATGCAGCAATTTCAATATATTCTCAAAAAATCCAATGGTACGATGGTACGTTTCACTATCAATTGGCAACGCCTGTCCATCTACAAAACCCGGCTTGATCATCTCAAGATACCAGGCGCAGAAGTCGTCCCAAACGAGCTTGTAGGTTGCCATTAAGGCCTCGGATATCCGGTATTGGTCAAAGTTACCTTCGATATCGCCCAAGGCCTGGTTAAATCGGCTCGCGAACCATTCGATGGCCTGTTCGTTAGGGTTTTCGAGGTTGTGGTCAACTTCCCAGCCTTTTACCAGCCTGAAGGCATTCCATATTTTATTCCCGAAATTTCGTCCCTGCTCACAATAACTTTCGTCGAACATCAGGTCGTTCCCCGCAGGTGAGCACAGGAGCATGCCTACCCTAACGCCGTCCGCACTGTATTTACCGATAAGGTCTATTGGATCTGGTGAATTACCCAACTGTTTCGACATTTTACGGCCCTGCTTGTCGCGCACGATCCCGGTTAGGTAAACGTTTTTAAACGGCGCCCCGCCCCTGAACTCGTGCCCTGCCATGATCATCCTGGCCACCCAGAAAAATAAGATCTCGGGGGCTGTTACGAGGTCGTTTGTAGGATAGTAATAATTGATGTCGGCGTTATTTGGATCCTTAAACCCGTCGAATACCGATATGGGCCACAGCCACGACGAGAACCAGGTGTCGAGCACATCCTCGTCCTGGGTGAGGTCGTGAGTAGTGAGTGGTGAGTGTTGAGTGGTGAGTGCTTTGGCTTGTTCAAAGGCTTCCTCCCGGTTTTTGGCAATTACAAACTGCCCGTTTGGTAAATACCAGGCAGGGATCTGCTGGCCCCACCACAATTGCCGACTGATGCACCAGTCCTTTACGTCTTCCATCCAATACCGGTAAGTGTTCAAAAACTTATCCGGTATCAATTTAATATCACCTTTCAAAACGTAATCAAGCGCCGGTTTTGCCATCTCGTCCATTTTGCAAAACCATTGCATGGAAAGTTTGGGTTCAATAACTGCATCGGTTCTTTCAGAAAAACCTATTTGCGATTTGTATTCCTCCACTTTATCCAGGTAACCGTCTGCTTCGAGCAGGGCGGCTATTTTTTTTCGTGCGGCAAAACGATCTTCGCCAACCAGTATTTTGGCTTTGTCATTCATGGTGCCGTCGTCATTTAAAATATCGATAACCGGCAGGTTGTGTTTCTGGCCAAGCTCATAGTCGTTCAGATCATGGGCCGGGGTAACTTTTAAACAGCCGGTACCGAAATCCTTATCTACGTAGTCATCCAAAATGATCGGTATTTCGCGGTCAATCAAAGGTATTACAGCCCTTTTGCCATGCAGGTGGAAATACCGTTCATCATGCGGGTTGATACAAATAGCGGTGTCGGCCATGATGGTTTCGGGCCGGGTGGTCGCTATCACCAGATAACCTCCGGGCTCATTGTCACCAACCACGTTATAGCGGATATAATAAAGTTTCTGGTTAACTTCTCTACGTATCACCTCCTCATCTGACACAGCGGTGCGGCCCTGCGGATCCCAGTTCACCATGCGGATGCCCCGGTATATCCAGCCTTTTTTGTACAGGTGGATGAAGGTATCGATCACCGCTTCGGACAATTCGTCCTCCATGGTAAAGCGGGTACGGTCCCAGTCGCAGGAAGCGCCGAGCTTTTTTAATTGCTCCAGGATAATGCCGCCATATTTTTCCTTCCATTCCCAGGCATATTCCATGAATTTTTCGCGGCCGATGTCTTTTTTGTTGATGCCGCGCTCTTTTAGCATGGCGACAACCTTGGCCTCGGTGGCTATGCTGGCATGATCGGTTCCCGGAACCCAGCACGCATTTTTGCCTTTCATACGGGCACGACGGATCAGCACATCCTGGATGGTATTGTTCAGCATATGGCCCATGTGCAGCACGCCGGTGACGTTTGGAGGGGGAATTACAATGGTGTAGGGTTCGCGTTCATCCGGAACCGATCTGAAAAATCCATTTTTTACCCAGTAGTCGTACCACTTTTCCTCCGCTTGTTTCGGCTCGTACGTTTTAGCAACATTCATGGCCGCAAAAATACGATTAGTTCAGGTTTTTTTTGTCGGCTACTCCCTTAATAGTTGATGGTTATGATTCCCAGGAGAATTTTTATGCTTATCCCCCCAATGGACTGTCCCGACTCTCCGACTTCCGAACTTCCGGACTTCCGGACTTTCCGACTTCCCGACTTCCCGACTACTCTTCATCACAACAATTTTACAATTGAAATCTATAATAGCAAACAGGCGCTGGCTATGTTAAAAACGCTTCCAATTCAACGTATTTTTAGTTCGATCGTCCATAAAGCACTTCGTCATTCCTGTTAAAGTGGTTTAACCGGTAAAATCTTTTCTTTATTTCTTTCCCGGGCGCAGCGATATTTATTACCTTTAAAATCCCGGCGATGCTTTGACCCGGTTGTGACTGACATTATTAATTCATCAATACACCATATGAAATTTAAATTCACAAATTTTATACTGATCGGTTTTGTATGCCTTTCGGTTTGCGCCTTTACGGTTATTCAGAAAAAGCGCGGCGACGGCCCCCCTGCTAAATTTATCGACTCCGCTAACATGGACCTTTCGGTAAAGCCGGGTGACGATTTTTTTGAGTATGCCAACGGAACCTGGATAAAAAACAACCCTATACCGGCCAAGGAAACCCGCTGGGGAAGTTTTGGCATCCTGGCCCAGGACAATACCAACAAGCTGCTGAGCCTGCTTGGCGAAGTTGGCGAGACCACCCATCCTAAAGGAAGCCTGGAGCAACGCGTGGGCGATTTGTACGCCAGCGGTATGGACACCCTTGCCATTGAAAAGAAAGGCTTTACCCCCATAAAGCCCGAGCTGGACAGGATCGATAAAATAAGCGACCTGAACGGGGTGATACACGAAGTGGTTTTTGAACGTACCCATGGCGAGGGTAGCCCGCTTTTTGGATTTGGAGTTGGGGCTGACGCCAAACATACCACCAAAAACATCGCCAACTTCGGCCAGGGCGGCACTACCCTGCCCGACCGTGATAATTACCTGAAAGCAAACCCCCGCAACCAGAAAATACAGGCGGCTTATAAAAATTACATTGTTAGCCTGTTTACCCTCACCGGGGCAACAAACGATGAAGCCGCTAAAAACGCCGCTACTATTTTTACGATAGAAACGGCCCTGGCAAAAGCACAGCTAAGCCGGGTGCAGCTGCGCGACCCAAAGGTTACCTATAATAAATTTACCGTTGCGGATTTCAGCAGTACTACCCCACACTTAAACTGGGTTGCCCTGATGCCCGAAATGAAAGTTCCGGGGCAGGACAGCGTACTGGTTGACGAGCCCGGGTTTTTTAAGAGCGAGGACTCCCTGCTGGCCGCAACCCCGATCGATGACTGGAAGGTGTATTTGAAATGGAGCATTCTGAAAGGATCGGCAGGCGCCCTTAGCTCCGCCTTTGTGAAAGCAAGTTTCGACTACAGCAGCGCGCTAAGCGGCCAAAAAATTCAAACCCCGCGTAATGAGCGGATAGCCCGCATAGTTGATGGCGGCGAAGGCGAATTGCTGGGCCAGCTGTATGTGGCCAAATATTTTTCGCCGGCAGCCAAGCAATACATGGTTGACCTGGTAAACAATTTGAAGGCGACATTAGGCGAACGCATCCAAAATGTTACCTGGATGAGCGACGAAACCAAGGCCAGGGCCTTGAAAAAGCTGGCTGCCTTTACCGTTAAGATCGGGTATCCCGATAAATGGCAAACTTACGAGGGCCTTGTTATTGACCGTAACGATTACTTCGGCAACCTGAAACGGCTGTCGGAATGGCGGTATAATTACGGCGTTAGCCAGATCAATAAGCCTGTTGACAAAAAACGCTGGGGCATGACGCCGCCGACCGTAAATGCTTATTATAACCCGACCAATAACGAGATCGTTTTCCCGGCGGGGATATTGCAGTTCCCTTTCTTTGATTTTGGGGCTGACGACGCGGTTAATTATGGCGGAATTGGCGCCGTGATAGGTCATGAAATGACCCATGGCTTTGATGACGAAGGCCGCCAATATGACGGCGACGGCACCTTGCGCGACTGGTGGACCAAAGCCGATGCCGATCAGTTTAAAGAACGTACTGACAAAGTGGTTGCGCAATACAATGCCTTTACGATATTAGACACGCTGCACGTGAACGGCAAGCTGACCCTGGGCGAAAACCTTGCGGATCTGGGCGGCCTGAACGTTTCGTATGCAGCGTTTAAAAAGACTAAGGAAGGGCAATCGAATAAAAAGATCGACGGGTTTACGCCTGATCAGCGTTTCTTTTTGTCCTGGGCGCAGGTTTGGCGCAGTTCGCAACGGCCTGAGGCAGCAGCCCAGCGCATTTTAACCGACCCGCATTCGCCGGAGCAATACCGTGCCGGCGCACCGGTAACCAATATCGACGCCTGGTATGCAGCTTTTAACGTGCAACCGGGGGATAAAATGTATAAGAAGCCGGAGGATAGGATACATGTGTGGTGAGTCGAAAGTCTTAAGTCAAAAGTCGAAAGTGAATCGCATGTCAAAGCCTGGTGTTTAGCCGGGCTTTGGTGTTTCATTACATGCACAACTTATCCATAGATTCAATCTGCGGGAATCCTAAGAATTGATTAATAGACTATTCCGCAACGACAGCTCATTGCTTTACTGCCACTAAAATAACAGCTTCAGGCCAAGGGACGCATACTGGTTGGCCACTTTGAAGTCATCAAAACCCGAATAGCTCGCCGCTGTGCTGTATGAAAAATAAACCTCTGTTCTTTTATTAAAAACAACGCCGGCCTGGAGCGGAAAGTATGCCCAGAAGGATTGAAGGGTAAGGGCGTTTTGGTTAACCTCGACATCATTGTTGTATTGATAACCGGAAAAATTTAGCGTGACGCCGCCGTCGATATAAAATTTCAATTTATCGGTGTTATAAAAATTATATAAGAGCTGCGGCGTGAGTGCGGCTGTATATTGGGTAAATTTATAGTTATAGGTATTGCTGGTACCCAAAACTGTTTGGACGGTCCGGTTAAAGAGTCCGTTGGAATATGAAAAGGATAACTCGCTCCGGAAAATAAATTGCTGAACATTGGGATTGATAAACACGTCGACCCCGAAATTGATCTTGGGAGCAATTGTAGTGGAATGATAAGAGACGTCATTATAGGTCGAAGTTGTTCCACCGCTATTAGTAGTGCTGACCACGGATTGGGCGTAGGTATAAGTGGTTGTGACATCATCGACGCCCAGGCCCGCAAAAAATCTGACAGGTTTTGGATGGTTAGTTACATTTTTGTCCGCAGAGGTGCTTATTGCATTTTGGTCGTTTAACTGGATGGTGATCTGCTCGAGGTCGGGTTGGGCATACCGGGCGTCGGCTATTGCGTTCAGCAGCTTTTGACTGCCATTTTTATATTTGTTGTTCAACAATATTAATTGCCCCCTGAATAAATTATCAAATATTTCATCGCCCCGCCCGGCAGTGGCGTAATACTCATAATATTTTAGCTCAACGGGGGGCTGGTTTGTTTCGGCTATAAAAAATCGTTTTTTAATTTGTTCGTTGTTATAGTAAAGGGTAACGTTGTTTCCGGCTATCAATTGCTTTAAAAAAATGGCCATTTGCTTAGTGGTCGTGTCCAAACGGGTAGGGAGATCGGGGAAAATATTTTTGTTCGCGCTTGCCAGGCCGATATAGCTAACATAATTTTCGAACCCATTGATTTGAAAGCTTTTAATAGCCGCCGGATCAAACTTGATAATATCAGTTCCATTTCCGGCTTTAAAATCAATTGACGTTGGAGTATATGCCCATTCACGGTAATCAATATAGCCTTTCAATGTATCTCCGTTGTTTTTTATAACGAATCCTTCGTGATAGTTGGTTTGGGCAAAAATAATAGCAGGTAATGTTATCAGCAAAGCGATAAATAATGTTCTCATTTTAAGTACCGGTGGTTATTTTAGGTTTAAGCGGGTAAGTTATAATTAATATATTGTTTCTGCAATTTTGTTGATGAGTGGTGGAGGGCAGTGGCAGTGGCAGTTGGTAAAGTGGGTAAGTATGAGTGTGAATTGTGTGAATGGTGCGCCTTTGGTTTAACTCCTGCAGCATATTTTCCCATGACGATTTTTTAGGGTCAAGGGTTATAAATTTTGAGCATCCCCGTAATTTCTTACCAATACTCCAATTGAAGTTTATCTATTTCATTAAAATGATTATCGCGGGTTACTAATATCATACCATATTGAAGAGCTGTCGCCGCTATCCAAATATCGATCTCCGGAATAGGCTTTCCTTTTTGCAATAACGCCGCTTTAATGCGGGCATAGCGTTCGGCGGTCTCTGCATCGGCGGTTAAAACGTCACAATTTACAAGGAACCGTTTGTTCGGTATGCTTGCCGGCATTCTGGGACCGATAGGCAGCTAAATACAGTTCGCCTAATACGACATGGGGTATGGTTAAAAATGATTCGTTCTGAAGTCTGGATTTCATACTGCTGTTTCCCCTGAAAATTCGATTACAACGTTGGTGTCTAAAAGCATTTTTATTTCCAATCATCGGGATTAATTTGCTCGCAAGCATCCGCTATGGTACGGGATATATCTTCTGCTTCTTCATCTGACCAGATACCGGCAAATCCCATAAGTGGATTAACGATAGCTTTTTCTGTCTTTGGCGCTTTTTTAATAAAATTTTCCAAAGCAGTTAAAGTGCGCTCATTATTAATTTTGAGCACCTCCTCAATCAAATGTAATTTTCTGGCTTCTGAAAACATAGTACAAATTTATGATTTATTTACAAATCATCGTCTGAAATTGTTGCAAGCGGGTCCAGATTTGTTTGAGACAGGGCTTAATCTGTAACGTGAGCGTGACGCTCACAACTTTATGGGTTCAAGTGCGACAGTTGACCCGGCGGAGTGAGCGGTGTAAGTGGTGAGTGGCAGTATCAGCAGCAGTTGATAAAGGAGGTAGGTCGGTGAGTAGTGAGTGAGTGGTGGGTGGTGAGATTTTCAATATTTTGCAATTCCTTTGCGCCTTTATGTTCAACCACTATAGAGGATATTTTCCCACAGCGATTTTTCAGGTTGACCCAGGGCTTAATCCGTAGCGTAAGCGTGATCTCACAGCTTTATGGGTGCAAGTGTGGCACCTGAACTGGCGGAGGGGCACAACTGCAAAACTTTCGAAATATCAGCAGCTATAGACGGACTACTTCAATCGTATTTTCTTTGGAGACGACCGCGCTGATACAAAACAATTTAAAATCAGGATAGGCTTCGGTAAATTTATGGTATTTGTTAGGTTTAAACGCGACATCATTGTACTTAACCTCATACGCCAAACCCAGCCTTATGCCCTGTTCAACAATAAAATCCACTTCGTTACCGTCAGCGGTGCGCCAGTAGTGAAGACTATCGGCCCCGTGCAGCTTGCCAAGCCGGTTATAAACATAATTTTCAAGCAATTCGCCCTTATCCTGCCGGTCACTAAACCTGCTAAAATTATTGGTCAGTACATTGCGCAGGCCATTGTCGTTAAAATATACTTTAGGCATTTTTGTTAACTCTTTACGGAGATTTCCATAAAAGGGGGTCAACAGGTTAACGATAAAGCTTTTCTGCATAATATAAATATAATTGTCTACCGTAGCCCCGGCCATTTTCAGCGTATTACCCAACTCATTGCTGTTGACCATATTGCCCGCCTGGTTTGCAAGTAACCTGGCGAGCTGAAAAAATTTTTGTTCCTCCCGCACGCCGGCCTCCAGCGCATCCTTCTTCATATAACTATTAACAAGCTCTTTTAATACTTCTTGTTTTTCCTTATCCGTTCCGGCCAATACAACCTCGGGGTAGCCGCCATAGATCAAATATTCCTCAAAAAACGAATTGATTTTAACGCGGTTGGGACCCTGGTATTTTTCGCGGTGCTGCATTTCCAGCCACTCCTCCGATAGCTTATCTTCCTGCTTAAATTGGAGAAATTCGTGAAAGGAGAGCGGAAAAAGTTCAAAGACCCTTTTCCTTCCTGCAAGACTGTCTTTAAAGTTTTTATCGATGTAAAAAGCGCTGCTGCCGGTGGCAATTACTTTTACCTGCGCCGCGTATTTGTCATATAACAGTTTTAGAAAGTTGCTTGGGTTAGCAGCGTATTGCACCTCGTCTATGATCAGGTAAAGCTTCTTCCCCACGGGCACTGCAGAAGGCAGCATGGTATAGTTGAAAATGTTTTCAGGATGCAGGTTTATAGCATCTAAGATCGCTGGGTCCTCAAAGGTTAAATAATACCAGATCTCCCCCTGCTGTTCAAGTATTTCGGCCAGTTGCTTCACCAAGGTAGTTTTTCCAACCTGCCTTGGTCCAATAAGTATGCTGTGCTGGGGTTTTGTTAAATGGGCTTGTAAAGTCTGTAAGGCGCCAACTCTTTTCATAGATCCCTGTTAAAAGACAATGCACAAATATCAGATATTTTTTAATCACTATTTTAATATTATCGGATAATTTTGAAATAGAATTTTGATATTATCCAGACAGGGAGGAATGGTGTTATTCAGTAAAAATCTATCAATTTGTCATAAAACAATCCTTCTCACCACTACGCGGCCCTCGCTGGGAGCCTGGCTGCCACCCCCCTTAAAAAATCGCCTCCGCAATCCTTTTCGTAGGCCCGGCGTTGCTCATGGTGTAGAAGTGCAAAACGGGCACACCAAATTTGATGAGCTCTTTGCACTGGTTAATCATCCATTCAATACCGGCATCTTTCACATCTTTTTCGGATTTGCAGCCGTTTATCAGGTCGCACAGGTCGTCGGGCATATCAATATGGAATGTTTTTGCAAGGTTTACCAGTTGTTTTGAAGTAGTAACAGGCTTCAGCCCCGGAATGATGGGTACATTTATGCCGTTGGCGCGGCAGTTGTTTACAAATTCGAAATATTTTTGGTTGTCAAAAAACATCTGCGTAACGATAAAGCTTGCGCCCATATCAACCTTTTGTTTGAGGTATTTAAAATCGCTCTTTAGGTTAGGCGCCTCAAAATGCTTTTCGGGATAACCAGCTACACCGATGCAGAAATTGGTTTTTAAATTGACTCCGGTGTTATCGTGCAGGTAAACGCCCTTATTCATATTTACCACCTGCTGCAGCAGATCCGTTGCATAGCAATGGCCGCCGGGTGTTGGGATAAATGAGGAATCGGCCAGCCGCGCGTCGCCCCTCAAAACCAGCACATTTTCAATCCCAAGGAATTGAAGGTCGATCAGGCCATTTTCGGTTTCATCTTTTGTAAACCCGCCGCAAAGCAGGTGCGGAACGGTATCTACCTTATACTTGT
>JABDGE010000071.1 GCA_013286235.1 Bacteroidota bacterium | reverse complement strand
GATAAGCATTAAGCAACAATCTAATAAGGAATTGTCGTGGAACTAACAGTTTTTAAAGAAGAGGTAAATAATATCTGGAAAAAAGCCACAAGTGGCTCGACGCCGAAACATTTAAGCTTTCAGCTTGATCTTTATCGAAAGCTTTTAAGTTTTTTTCAGGCCGGAGATTATTATTATTATATTTTCAATATAAAAACCAGCAGCCTTGACCTTGTGAGCGACGGAATTGAAACGGTTTTGGGTTACACGCCATCAGAAATGACTCTGCAATTTTTAATGGATAAACTGCATCCCGAGGATCGTCCCTTGTTTTTAAATTTTGAGTTCAAAGCGGTGGAATTCTTAAGTCAGCTACCCGTTGAAAAACTAATGGACTATAAAGTGAAATTTGATTTCAGGTTAAGGAGAAAAGACAATAAGTACATCCGGATCTTACACCAGGCGATAGTTGTTGAACACGACCCAGACGGTTTATTATTAAGAACTTTGGGTTTACACACTGACATTACTCATTTAAAACCAGATGGACGGCCCGTACTCTCGTTTATTGGACTAAATGGAGAACCGTCTTACATCGATGTCGACGTTCAAAAAGTGTTTTCGGTCAGCAAAGAAACCTTGAGCAGGCGTGAAAAGCAAGTGCTGACTTTATTGATTGAAGGCAAGCTAAGTAAAGAAATAGGTGAAATTTTAAATATCAGCAAGCAAACGGTGGATAGGCACCGGAAAAATATGATCGGTAAAAATGGCTTGAAAAATACGGCTGAACTTGTTAGCAATGCGATTAAGAAAGGGTGGATTTGATTGGCTGGATTCGAAAAACGGCAAACATCTCAATCACAAAAATTAGTCTCCGCATTCAGCATAAGATCCGCTATCATCGTTAATATTCATCCAAATCTACCCTTTAACAGCAACTCAGGTAAATAACCTCGCTCACTGTGGGATTATTTATCTTTGCCGCATACTAGTTTGTAACAATCAAATTGAGATATTTTTTCCATATAGGCTATCATGGCGCCAGGCATAGTGGCTGGCAAAAACATCCCGGTGCACGGAGTGTACAAGATGTGCTGGAAAATGCGATGGCCAAACTGCTGAAAAGACAAATTGCAATAATTGGCTGCGGACGCACCGATGCCAGGGTGCACGCCAGCCAATTCTTCTTTCATACGGATATTCAGGAGGCATGGGATTTTGACCTGTTATTCCGGCTAAATAAAGTATTGCCTGGTGATATCGCCGTTTTTGATATCATTCCTATGCAAGGCCAGCCCCATGCCCGGTTCGACGCTATCCGACGGACTTATGATTACTATATCCATACTTATAAAGATCCGTTTTTAGGCGGTTTCAGTTCCTTTTATCCTGAACTGGACCTGGATCTTGAAAAAATGAGTGCAGCAGTCGCACTTCTCCCGCTTTATAATGATTACAGGGGCCTTTGCAAAGGTCCGGACAGGATTGAACATACGTTGTGTTACGTTTCATCTGCAAGCTTATTCGCGGATAGCAGCGGAGATAGAATCCGGTTTCAAATAACCGCCAATCGTTTTTTGAGCAAAATGATAAGGATTATCGTTGGCAGGTTACTTGAAATTGGCAGGGGAGAAATGGGCGTTGATGAGTTTGAATTTTATCTGATTAATAAACAAACACCTAAATCAATTATCCCTGCATATCCTCAAGGGCTTTATCTTTCAAAAGTTACCTATCCGTACCTTGATGTCCCCACCCGCACGATGTTTTCCGCCATCCTTCAAAACAGCATGGATATTGATTGGCTGGAAGTATAATTAGTCATCTCATCGTAATCAAAAACCCTATCATAAAAAGGGAAATTTTGCCATCCTCAAACACGATCGGAATGGCATGGTCATAAAAATTATGATCAGGGTACTATTGACGAAATTGTCGGTTTTAGCCGAGAAGAGCAGTCAGCCATCAAACTAAACTCATATCATGCCGATTCTGATTGCTTATGCTATAATAGCCGTATTGCTTAGATCTTTTTGGCTTTTGCACTAAACGAAATTGGAACCGGGCGCAAAACTTGTCCTTTGCTTTTAAACGGCACTACAATTCTACCGCCATCAGTTCAGCACCTAATTTATGCAAAGCTGCTTCTATTTTTTTTGCTTGTATAGGCCGCGGACTTTGTAATCCGGTAGCGTAATGTTGTAACTGTTTTTGGTTGATTCCTGTGATCCGCTCAAGCACCGCGTTGGTAAATATTCCCTTATAGTAACTTAAGAAACTTTGTGTGTCGAATTTATAGACCAGTTCATACTCACCTTTTAAAATTGCAGGGGTATTTGCGGGAGTATGCTCCTTATAAAATGCTATCGCTTCAAGTACCGAGTTTTTAGCTTCCTCAACGGTATCGCCTTCGCCATATATACCCGGTGCATTTTCTGCATAAGCACCATAGTTATCTTTACTGCGGCCAATAACAATTTTCAACTGTTCCATTTGATCCTTTAAATAATTGATAATCAGGAAAACTATCCTCTACCCCTTTTCATACCGCCTGAAATACATCTTCATCGCCCAGTTCACGGGGAAAATAAGAAACAGGTAATACAAGGCCCATCGTTGCTGGTAAAAAGCCAGCGGTATGGAGCTGATAAAAATGATAATGGCTGCAAAAAGCCGCGAAAACAGGTATTTTAAAATAGCGACGGGAAGGTCTTGCTTAACAAGCCGGTATTTGTAAGATGCATAGGCAACCATGGTCATCGAGATTAGATTGACGACGATCATACAACAAACGTAAAATAGAAAGCTAAACCGTTCGTGGAAGTAGCTGCCGAACAATGCAGCTGGAAAGGGGATGAAGGAGATAACCAACAGGTAATAGATATTCATCCACAAAAATTGCGTGTCGATGCGCACCACCAGGTTCATCAGCCGGTGATGAAATGTCCAGTAAATAGCTACCAGCAAAAAGGAAACAACATAGGTGGAAAAAGCCGGCACCATACCCAAAATTACCGATGGCAGCTCCCGGTGAACCAGGTTGGCCGGTATTTGCGGCACTTTCAGGTTAAAAACGAGCAATGTTACGGCGATGGCAAATACGCCGTCGCTAAACGAGGTAAGGCGTGTTATGCTTACAGTTTCATCAGTGTATCTCGACATCAGTTTTCGGTAGGTTGGATGAGGTTGTTGAGAGCCGACCCAATCACCGAATGTACATTTTTTAGTCTTTTTATACAAACTCCTCCAGCAATGTACCCGCCGGATCATATCAGCGATATCATTAACCCAACTCTGCCATAAAAAGGGTAAATTTGTCCCCCTCAAAGACAACTGGAATGGCGTGGTCAGAAAAATTAAAGCTGAATAAACATTTGCTCAACAAAATAATCGGGGTGGGCTACACAACACCGAGGGAAATTCAGCAAAAAGCCCTTGGCCGGATTTACGGCGGGCAGGACCTCATCGCCATCGGCCCCGAGGGTTGCGGAAAAACCACTACCTATGTTTTGGCTGTCGCGAACCGGATAGGGTATGAAGCAGAAGGCGTTCCGCGGGTGCTCATCCTGGTGCCAGCCAAAGAACATGTAATCGAGGTGATTAGCCGCTTTGGGGAATTAAACAGCAATAAACATCTGTCAATCGTCGGCTTATATCCGACACCGGGTACCGAGGCACAAATGAATGCTTTGGCAGATGGCGCCGATATTGTAGTAGCAACTCCCGACAGGGCCCGGGCTATCTACTTAAAACTTGGCCTCAACCTTAACAAAATCGAACTTTTCATCGTTGACGATGCGGACCAGATCGTAAAACAAGGTTTGCAACTGCCTGTTGCCGAGTTGGCAAACAGCATTACCAAAGCCCAGCGCCTGGTATTTTCAGAAGTGATGCATGATAAGCTCGAAAAAATGATCATGCCATTTATGGAAACGGCTGCCACTGTTGAAGTGGAAGAGATAACTGATGCTAAAATTGACACCTACCCGCAGGTTTTATATCACCTGCCCAATTTCGGCACCAAGCTAAACCTGCTCAATTTATTTATGCGGGATGATGAGTTGTTCACCAAAACCGTGGTATTTGTGAATACCCGCCAAACTGCCGAAAAGATCTATAAAACGCTTCAAAACCGGCAGGATACTACGGTTGCCTTGCTAAACACATGGTCGATAGAATTTAAAGGTTTTACATCCGTAACTGAGTTCGCATTCTCGGAACAGGCAAGGGTATTGGTCATTGCCGAAGAAAAAGTAGCAGAAGAAGGATTGCGACAAATTCCCTTCCTGGTACATTTTGAATTACCCGCAGAGAAAGAAGTGTTTATTGACAGAGTAGCTAACCGGGATAGCGCTAACGCCGAGATTATGGCCATAACCTTTGCCACCGATATTGAACTTACGTTGGTCAAAAGGATTGAACAGGCCACCGGTAAAAAAATACCATTAGGCGAATTACCCGAAGGCCTTGTTATCGAACAGGAAAGAAAAACTACCGAAGTTAAAGCAAATCAGCCGGCAAAAAACAAAGTAGCAATACCTGTCGCAGGCGAAGCGTTTCACGCCAAAAAACCCGAAAACGCGAAGACCTATAATTACAGTTCGGGGCAAAAAGCGAAGATGAACAATAAGCGGAAGCATTAGTGTTAAGTCTAAAGTCCGTAGTCCGAAGTCTTAAGTCTTAAGTCGTATTTATCATCTTCTGACTTAAGACTCTGGGCTTTCGACTCAAGACTTAAAGGTCAATGTTATTCAACATCGAGATATAAACTAGGCGTTCCCAGGTATAATTCTTCAATTTTTTTCCTCGCCCATTCGGTTTTACGGAGAAATTTTAGACTTGATTTTACGCTGGGGTCGCTGATAAAGCAGTTAATGCGGATCCGGTTACCCAATTCGGTCCAGCCGTAGTGCGTTACGAGGGCATTTAATACCATTTCTAAAGTTTTGCCGTGGAGCGGGTTGTTGGGCTGATTTGTCATCGGGCAAAAATAATATAATATAATGCATTGGAACCGGCCTGTTTGGGCGGCCCAATGCCTTATATATTGCGGCATCAAGCCTTCGCCAGGTATCCGGCAAGTGATGTGCCAACAATACCAGTCCAGCCTTTTACAAAGTTTTCCCTTGCAAAATCCGGGTGCTTCGGGAAGGTTTCCAAACCGGCATGGGTAAGTCTTACTTTGGTTTTGTCGCCTTCGGGGAAAAGCTCCCATGTAACGTACGATTCACCCGGTTCACCGTCGTACCGCCAGCTGTGCGTAAGTTTTTTCCCGGGCGCTACTTCGGTCACCACGCAAATATGGTGGTAAACCCGCTCGGGAGGCCCGCCGTCAAATCGAAATTCAAATCCCACCTCGGGTTTAAATTCCTCCAGCTTAAAATACCATTGCTCCATTTTATCGCGGTCGGTAATGGCCTGCCAAACTCTTTCGGCAGGGGCATCAAAGGTTCTTTCAATTACAAAAGGCTCTGTTTCCATAATTTTAAGGTTAATATTAGTTTTCTGCTTCAGTTTCTTCTTCGACAAAACCCTTCAGTTTCGTTCCGAGGAAATCCGTCCAGCCGGCTATGAAATTGTGCACAGCGAGGTCGGGGTGCAGGTCTCCGCGGAAAGTTTCGACGCCGGCATGGGTTAAAACGATCCGGGCGCCTTCATCATCAGGAAATAGCTCCCAAGAAACTACTGAATCGCCGGGATAACCACCGAAGCGCCATTCGTAGCTTACCTTTTTGAATGGTTCGACTTCGCGGATCTTCCAGATGTGTACAAAAAGTTTGTCGTTATGACCAACATCAAATCGGGTCTCGAAACCCACTTCCGGCTCAAATTCCTCCAGCGAAGGAAAATACCATTGCCGCATCTTTTCGACATCAGTTATGGCTTCCCATACGGTTTCAACGGGAGCATGGCAGGTGCGCTCCACTACGATCGGTTCATTTTTCATTTTTTCGAGGTTTTATTGGTGAGTTCTTATTTGCTTCCGCTTCCTTCTCCAAAAATTCGCCGAGGGCATCCAGTTTGGAATTCCACAACACCCGGTATTTTTCAATATACCCTGCCACTTCTCTAAATTTTCCAAGGTTTGCCGTACAATAATGCTCCCTCCCCTGCCGGCTAATGGTAACCAATCCACATTGCGTGAGAATTTTAATTTGTTTTGAAATTGCAGGCCTGCTGATGCTGAAATTATCTGCTATGGCGTTCAAATTCTGGGGATTTCGCGCCAGCAAATCGATTATTTCCCTTCTGGTGGGATCGGCTATCGCCTGGAAAACGTCTCTTCTCATCTAAAATATTTTATCAGTAACCGAACGGTTACAAACATATGTATAACCATTCGGTTACGCAAGTTCTTTGGCGATTAGTTTATTTGGTTGGATTGGGTCGACTGAGTTGAGGAGAGTTTACCCTGGGGTTGCTATTTTTCAGAAGGGTTTTTCTTGCCTGCCAGCAGTTTTTCGGGGAGCTTGGATAAACGTTCGTTTTTGGTTTTCTCCTGTTTGGCGGAAAGTATCCAAACAACATACTCCTTTTTATTTGTAAAGGACAAGGACTGAAAGAAATTGAGAGCGGCCGTTGATGGAGCGAGCACGGCCTGCATGTCAGGTGGCAGGTTTATCTCCCTTTTTTCAAGATCGATAAAGGCTGAATGTTCATTCTTTTTTATTTCTTCGTTGCAAAACTCCGAGACTTTGGTCTGCCCCTCTTGTTTTAAGCGGATAGCCGTCCAGGTTGCATCAATCCCGATGGAAGTGACAGGCCTCAGGTTATATTTTTCACGTTCGGTCCAGCTGCCTGGCATATTGAGGTCAGATTCAATGGACGAAGTCTTTTTGGGATAAATGACCCATAGCACGGTACCAGCCGTAAGCAAATTTGAAACATGTTTTAAACCATCCTTCAATTCCGTACTATTTTTCACAAACAACTGCATCCCGTCAAAATTCCCTTCGGGAACAAAGACAGTTTGAGTTCCTTCAGGCAGCGGCTCAAGATTGGCCAGGTAACCCGCAGGCGCATTATAAAGCAGCCAGCGCTTGCCGGGCTTCATTTGCAGTTTTTTGGTTAAATCATTCATTTGCAAGTCAATTTAACACTTCTATATAACAAAACTGTTAAAAGTTTTACCGCGGAGAACACAGAGAAGGCGCAGAGACCACAGAGCCTTTATAGTTTATCAATTTTTTCTAAGTGCTCTTTGTGCATTCTTTGCGGTCTCCGTGGTTAAAATTAAATTGATTTTATAACAGTTGTTTTTACCGAACCATCAGTCCCTAATTTTAGACTACCTGTAATTAAATCAACCAAAGTTCCGTAATATGTTTATCCACATGGTATTAACAAAAATAGGCGATTTGCTATATTTAAAAAGAATAAAATTGTACAATACGGCACTGATACATCATAACGCAGACAACGAATTTAACGCTATGACCTATAACGATGTGGACAAACGTAAAAAAGCGTTCATTTTCGAGCTGGACAATGTACTGTACCCCGAAAAAGATTACCTGTTCCAGGTGTACTATCTTTTCGCCGGTTTACTGGAATATACGAAACTGATCGACGCCGGAAAAATAACCGACCTGATGATCAGTGCGTATAACGAAGAAGGAAAGGCACGTGTATTTGACAGACTAAAAAAGGAATTGAACGTCGATGAAAAATATCGTAAAAATCTCGACGATCTGCTGCTCACGGCCCGGTTACCTTTGAAGTTGCTGCTATACAAAAAAATGTTAAATTTACTCCAGGAAATTGTGGTCGACCGGAAAAAGGTATTTATAGTTACCAACGGGGACCCGGTGCAACAGTTAAATAAAATAAAGCAGGTAGAATGGCATGGCCTGGAAAACTACCTGGTGGCTTACTTTGCCGAAGGAACGATGGCAAAACCGGAGCCGGATGTTATCCATACGCTATTAAAAGAACACGATCTGCTGAGGAAGGATGTTTTGATGATAGAAAATTCCGAAGAAGACAGGCTCTGCGCCGAAGTATGCGGGATTGATTGCATAAATGCCGGCGAATTTCTTGATACAACACAATTGTAATAATTTCGTTACAAGCTATTGAATACCCCTAATAAAAGATAAATGAAAAAAATATTTTACTTAGCCCTTGCTGTAATACCGGTTGGTTTTATTTCTTCCTGCAGCAAACACAATAGCGATAATGGCCCCACCGGACCATCCAAGGTCGGTACAACGCTCCAGTTAATACAGGACTCTATTTTTGTTTACGCCGCCGAAGACTATTTATGGTTTAACCAGCTGCCCAGTTATGGCGCCTTCCAGCCACGGTCGTTCACCAATCCTACTGCGCTAACAGCATTGAGCGATGAAATGAATGCCCTGTCTCAATATGCCACTAACCCCGCAACCGGCGGACCTTATGAATACTCAATTTTAGATCCCGGTACGGCAAAATATTCGTTTATTGACGACGGAACAGAAACGGCTGCACTAAATGGTGTAAAAGGCGACTTTGGCTTTGATGTTCAGTATAATACGGCAACCGATTTGCGGATTGAATACGTGTACGCCGGCTCGCCGGCCGGCCTGGCAGGCGTACAGCGAAGCGATGAAATAACCAGCATTAATGGCAATACCAACATTTCATATGATGGGCCGGGTTATGGGAACAGCACTAATTTAGACTTTGTAAGCAATGCTATCTATGAAAGCAGCGCCATTACACTGAATATGACAAGGACCGACGGAACCACTTATTCAGTTAATTTAACAACAGCCAGCTATAACGTAAACCCGGTGTTAAAAGACACCATTATAACCACCAGCAATAACCACGTGGTTGGGTATATTGTATTCAACAGCTTTGTTTCGGATGCTGTTGCCGACCCGATTTTGGATCCCATATTCGCCAACTTCGCCGCGCAGGGCGTCACCGATGTAGTTGTGGACCTGCGCTATAATGGCGGGGGCTATGTTGCAACAGCTGAGCACCTGGATGACCTGATCGTACCCGCAGCAAAAAGCGGCACATTGATGTATAACACGTATTATAACAGCAACTTAGTTAGCGGAAAAGACCCGCTGCTTGGCAATCAATGGCGTTCGGGTAGTCCCGATTATAACTACGGGCAGCTGAATTACAGCGTTGCAGCCAACGCGACAAACTTCACCAAGGCTGGCTCCCTGGCCGTTCCCCGTGTATTCTTTATCATGACCGGGCAAACCGCATCGGCAAGTGAGCTAACCATCAATAATTTACGGCCTGAAATGGACGTTGAATTTATTGGAGAAATCAGTTATGGAAAGCCTGTGGGATTTTTTGACATCGATATAAACAAATACATCATGTACACGCCGGAATTCTCTGTCGAAAATTCCGCGGGCCAGGGAGGCTATTATCAGGGATTTAACCCCGGCGCAACGGGTTACCCTGGTTACTTTGCCTATGACGACCTTTCCAAAAATTGGGGCGACCCGACCGAGGGGTTGTTTGCGGCAGCATTATCAGATGTCACTACCGGCACTTATTCGGTTCCAAATAAAGTGATTCAAAGCCTGTCGGCAAGCGAAAGATCGTTTAAGCTATTGGCCTCGAACCCCAAAATGTTCAGCCTGAACAAACACAAATTTATCGGCATGATTGGTGATAAAAAGACTGCAAAACTTGTTAGGAAGAAGTGAGATTTGAGATGTAAGATATGAGTGGGTTCATAGTTCATAGATCGTAGCCGGAGAGCCAGATGGGCATGCGGACGCTCCTTCGCTGAAGCTACGGCGGTTGACTTAAGTTACGGCTCGCGAAGTGTTTGATTTTTTTGCCTGAAAACTTGTTATTTACGGCATCCGGATCAAATATTTAATATGTCAAAGAACTAATTATCAGCTATCTACAGCGATTTTTTGGAGAAATGCAGGCTATTATCGCATGTGAATGCCGTGTGATTTCTGTATAATTTCGTGTGATTGCTGTGTGATTTTCATGTGAACGGTGTGTGAATTCCGTGTGATTTTATTTTTTGCCTCGTCCTGAAATAGGTTTACACTTGAGTTTGTTATTCCTGTTTTTTGTTTACTGACATTTTGTTAGTCCTGTTATTTGTTTACAGACATTTTTTTCAGCGGCATTCGGTAGGGCTGCGCTGTTTTATAGTGATTACTGGTGGCTCCCGTACATGGCCGATTATTTTTATTGTACGGTTGATGCCAGTTTAATGCTATGTTTTTGCTGAATTGTTGGACATTATTGCGACCTAATACGATGTTAATGCTGTTTTTTTTGCGGGATTATTGTGCCCCCCAGCCCTCCATGGGAGTCCTTCGGACCCTAAAGGGGGAGAGCGTTGGCTCTGAAATTTGGGCATGCTTTCTAATCCTGGCGTCAATCGTTTTCTCCCATTCGTCTTTATTTGCCCAAATGACTGATTTTTAGCTATTCAAAGAACGATTATTTGCCGGGCCTCCGCGCCAGCATCTTGCGAACATTATTGAATTGCCCTGAATTTTCGCCCCAGCCCTCCGTAGTCCTTCGGACCCGCTGGCCAGCCGGGGTGCAGGGATTGGGCTATTCGTGCGGATTTCGGATGTCGCAAGCCATCGCCGCGTATTGTTTACTAATTCAGTTTTCTGCAATCCGGCGTAAATATGTTTTGTTTTAATGATGAAAACAAATTGGGTTTTCGTAAGGGTACAGTAACTGTAACGAGACGTTACTCGTAGTGTTACGAGACGAAAATTTGTTTGGGGAAGATATGAGATTTGAGATTTGAGATTTGAGATCAGATCATAGCTTGTGGCCGAAAGCGGGCATGAGTGGCAGTGGCAATTGCGGTAACAGCGGCGATGTTGGTTCTAATAGTGCAACGCAGGGTCCTCTTCGAGGACGGGAAGACGTCCTTTGCTTTTTTCGTTAATCCACCAGTTCCCGGAGGTCCACCGGTACCACGCGCGAAATTCCCTGCTCCACCATGGTTACGCCATAAATAATATCCGTGCTGGCAATCGTACGTTTGTTGTGGGAGATAATAATAAATTGGGATTCGGAAGAAAATTTGCGGATGATATTATTGAATTTATCGATGTTGGTATCATCAAGCGGTGCGTCCACCTCGTCGAAAATACAGAACGGAGCAGGTTTTAACAAATAGAGCGAAAACAGGATGGCAGTTGCGGTTAGCGTTTTTTCACCGCCTGACAATTGGTTGATAGATAGCGGCCGCTTTCCCTTGGGCTTGGCTATGATGTCAATATCCGACTCCAATGGATGCTCCGGATCGGCGAGGATAAGATCGCAGGAGTCCTCCTCATTAAACAATGACCTGAACACGCGGATAAAGTTCTCCCGGACTGCAAGGAACGAGGACATGAATTTTTCTCTCGCTGTATCATCGATTTCCTGGATGGTGGCCAGCAACGAAGCTTTGGCATCGCTCAGGTCTTTCTTTTGCGCCTGGATAAAGCTGTAGCGTTCATTCATCTCGTTATAAGCTTCAACCGCCATTGGGTTTATGGCCCCGAAGTCGTCCAATTGCTTCTTCAGCTTTTCAGTTTTTTCGCGTATTTCCTGTTCGTTCTCCTCACCATCGGTACCACCTTCGGGGAGTTCGTTGATATCCACATTAAATTCAACCGACAAGCGTTCTTTCAGGGCGTTCAACTCAATTTTCAAATTGTTGCGCTCGTCCTTTAGCTCGTTTTCGATCAGCTCCGCATTATCCTTTTTACGGCGAAGGGCTGTAATCTCATTTTCCGTTTCAGATATTTTTCCGCGCCATTCGTAATATTCCTGTTCCGCCTGCTGTGTGGCCTTTTCCAACTCATCCTTCTGCACATACATCCCGATCAAATCATCGTCTGAATTGTCGGCCTGCTGCAAATTTTCCTGGATCGCCAGCTTCACCTTTTCCAGCTCCCCATTGTTTTGTTTTATCCGGCTCTCGAGGCTTTCCTGCTGCGCCTCGCGATAATCGAGGTCCTTAACCAAACCCGACACCTTGTTCTGCTGCTGATGAAACCTTATGTTTTCCTGGTTATAGGCATTCGACTGTACCGAAACATATTCATTTAGCTCGTTAAAAGCACCCTGTTTATCGATCAGCAAATCATTTTGCGTTTGTTTTTGCGCCTTCAAATCTTCCAGCTGCGGTTTAAGCATCAACTCCTCGGCTTTCAGGCTTTCAACTTTCCGGGCGATGTCTTCCTTGCGGTTCAGGCTATTCTCAATAAATTCCTGGTATTGTTCCTGCCTGGCTTTTACCGTTACCAGCTCGGTGTTAAGCAAGTTTAGTTCATGCCCTGCCTGTTTTATTTCGGCCGCTTTTCCCGAAGCTTTGAGAGATGAAAGCATTTGCTGCAATTCGTCGAAACGTACTTTGAAGCCGGTCAGCTCTATATCGATCAGCTTGATCACCTTTAATAGCGCCTCAAGATTTTTAGCCCGGCCGATACGCTTCCCTTCGAACAAACCGACCGACCCACCGGCCATGGTGTACCTTGACTTATTGAATTTGCCGCTTTTGCCGATCAGGACCAGGCCGGAAGGTAAATCAGCATTATTGAGTGCGGCTTCGGTACCATCATCCACGAGGTACACATTTTTTAGTAAATGATCGCACAAGGGCTGGTAACGTTTGTCCACCTCGACCACATTCAGGGCAGGGGTTGCGCCGGCTAAACCATCCGGGGCGGGAATAGATTTCGTTGCGGCCTCATTAAGCGCTTCGCCGTCAGGGCCGGGAGCAGCATGATCGCGAAAACTGTTTAATACAAAAAACTGGGCCCTGCCCTGGGTTGCATTGCCGAGCAGGTTAATGCCTTTTATCGCATCGTTAAAGCTATCCACCACGTAATGGTTCATTACCGGTTCGAGATAATTCTCGATAGCCACGCGGAACTCCTCGCGGCAAAACAAAATATCGCTGAACAAAAGCGCGTTTTTTGACCAATCGGTGTTCTTCTTCAAAAAACGGATCGACTCCGGAAAACCTTCAAGGTTATCGACCATGCTTTTGGTCAGGTTGTACTCGTTTTGTTTGGCATCCAGCTTCCTGCCTTCACGAATGATACCTTCCTGGAGCGAGCTCATTTCAGCCTCAACAGCTTTTATTTGCTGCTGCAAGTTATTTTCAAATTCAACTAACTCGTTATAGGCTGCTTCAGAATTGCCAACCCTTACTTCCAAATTGGCAACCACTTCGTTAAAATGCGACAACTCGGCTTCCTTGTTGGTAGCATCTTGGGTATTTCGCTGGCCTTCCTGCTCCAGCGCCTGCTGCTGTATTTTCAGGATCTCCAGGTCCTTTTCGGCTTTGTACACCTGGTTTTGCAGGCGCGAATTGATATTGGTAAGCTCGTTGACCTCGTTGCGGGAAGCCGTTTGACTTTCGCGCAATTCATCAACGGCTTCTTTCAGGTCGGCAACACGTGCTTTAACGCTCAGCAGGTTGTCGTCCTCCTGCACCTTTTCTTCCGTCAGCCTTTTGATATTGTACAAAACATGGTTCAGCTGACTTTTATCGTGCTCCAACTCGTCCATTAAACGGGCTTCCTTATCCTGCTGAAATTTTAACTGCTCGTTTTTTAGCTTCTTTTCGCTTTCGTATGCCCTTATTTTGGCAACGTACTCATTGGTCGCTTTTTGCTGTGTGGAGAGATTCTTTTCCCTGGTGAGGCTATCGAGTTTCTGCTGCTGCAAAAATGCTTCGAGGCTATCAATATTGGCTACAATACCCGACTTTTCGAGCTTGTGAATTTGTTCCTTCTCCTCTATCCTACCCAATGAGGAACTAAAGGATGCAATCCGGAACGAAGCCAATACAACGCTGAGCGATTTATACTGCTCTTTGAGGCGGTAATAGCGCTCCGTCTTTTTTGCCTGGTTTTCGAGGGTCTTAAGGTTTTTTTCTATCTCGAAAAGCAAATCCTCCACTCTTTCCAGGTCGACCTCAGTGTCTTTCAGCTTGCTGAAGGTTTGCTTTTTGCGCAATTTATATTTGGAAATGCCAGATGCTTCTTCAAACAAATTGCGACGTGAACCTTCCTTATTGGTGATGATCTCATCGATCATCTTCAGCTCAATGATCGAATAGGAGTCAGGCCCTATCCCGGTATCAAGGAACAGATCGGTAATATCTTTAAGCCGGCATTGTACGTCATTGAGGCGGTATTCACTTTCGCCCGTGCGGAAAAGCCTGCGGGTAAGCGTTACCTGCGAAAAATCAGTGGGAAGAATGTTTTTTGTGTTGTCGAAGCTTAGCGATACTTCGGCCAGGTTGGCAGCCTTGCGACTTTTGCTGCCATTAAAGATCACGTTGTCCATCTTTTCAGATCGCAGCATCCGTGTGCTTTGTTCGCCCAGCACCCACCGGATCGCATCAACCACATTGGATTTGCCGCAGCCATTCGGACCAACGATGGCGGTTATACCCTCGTTAAAATTAATAGTGATCTTATCGCCAAAACTCTTAAACCCCTTAATTTCTAATTTGGTGAGCTGCATTTATCTTTATCCCTGGCTTATCTTTTCAAACCATCAAATTAATCATAAAAAATTTAATTTTTATTAACATTCGTGTGTTGGGATTAGAGATTAGTTGATTAGAGGTTAGAGATTAGTCCGAAAGTCTGGAAGTCCGAATCCCGATAGCTATCGGGACCGAAAGACGCTGCGGCTGACGTTTCGGCTAAAACAACTCTTAGAAGTACATTTTAACCGCAGAGAGCGCCAAGAATGCGCAGAGAACGCTAAAAAAAGCGGCAAACTATTAAGGCTCTGTGGCCTCTGCGGCTTCTCTGTGTTCTCTGTGTTCTGTGGTAAAACTTTTAACAGCTTTGTTATGTGGAAGCGTTAGTTAGAGGGATGGAAAAATTTAAAAAGATGGGTTCAATTTGAATTGCAAAACAATTTCTATATTTCCTTGCTTTGATCTTCAACCTATAAAAAGCAAATAGACATGAAAATAGTGGTATTTGGCGCAACCGGCAGGATCGGGAGTCGCATAGTTACAGAAGCATTAAACCGGGGGCATGAAGTTACCGCAGCCGTCCGCCACCCGGAAAATTATACGGTTGAGGCGCCGCACCTCCGGGTTACCAAGGGCAATCTTTTTTTCGCGCAGGACGTGGAGTCGGCGGTGTTTGACCATGATGCCGTTGTAAGCGCGTTTAATTACAAGCCCGGTGTAAATCCGCCGTCGACAATTGTTGAAGTAGCAGTTCCGCTGTTAAATGGCTTAAAGCAGGCGGGGGTAAAAAAGCTATTGGTTATCGGCGGCGCAGGCAGTTTGGAAGTGAGCCCCGGCGTGCAATTAGTTGATACACCCGGCTTTCCTGAAGCCTATAAAGCCGGGGCGCTGGCCCAACGTGATGCATTAAAAGTGTACCAGCAGGAAAAGGAAATCGAGTGGACGTATTTAAGCCCGGCGGCTGAAACCGCACCCGGCGAGCGCACCGGTAAATTCAGAACCGGCAAAGACCAGTTGATAAGCGACGCCGCAGGCAAAAGCTTTATATCGATGGAAGATTTGGCAGTTGCAGTCATAGATGAACTGGAAACGCCGATGCATGTGAGGGAAAGGTTTACGGTCGGCCCAACCCCCTAACCCCCTAAAGGGGGAATATAATTTTTACATTTACAAGCCATGCCATCCAAGGAATTGCGGGTCAGCATCCCGCATGATATTTACGGTATGCATTCCCGCCAATGCTATTCCCGCAAGCTGATAGCTCCCCCTTCAGGAGGCTGGGGGGTGGGGCTGGGGGGCGAGTGTTATCTCTCCTTTCAAATAAGTAACCGCTTTACCCGTTATCAACACCCTGTCGCCGTGAAGCTCGCACCACAACTCGCCTTTGCGGGCGGAAAGTTGGTAGGCGTGCAACTTGTTTTTTCCTAATTTTTCAGCCCAATAGGGAATCAGGTTGCAATGCGCTGAACCCGTTACCGGGTCTTCGGGGATACCGGCGCCGGGGGCGAAAAAACGGGAGATAAAGTCGGCTTTTTTGCCGCGGGCGGTAACAATTATGCCAACCGTGTCCATTTTTGAAAGTGCGAAGAAATCAGGGGATATGTCGTTCACATAATCTTCAGTTTCATAAACCACAAAATAGTCCCGTGATCTTAGTACTTCAACCGGTTGCTTTTCGCCCAACGCTTCTATAAGTCCAACCGGCGCTTCGATATGTATCGGCGGTCTTGAAGGAAAATCCATGCTGTATTTATCCCCATCCCGCTTCACCGATAGCTCGCCGGCCTTTACGGTTTCAAAATGTATTTCAGTGCCTGTATAGCCTAATTCAGTAAAAAGGATATGCGCGGAAGCAAGGGTGGCATGGCCGCACAGGTCGATCTCATATTCGGGGGTAAACCACCGCAACTTATAACCATTGTCGTTTTTTACAAAAAAGGCAGTTTCGGCCAGGTTGTTCTCCTTGGCAATATTTTGCATGGTTTCATCGGAAAGCCATTCTTCCAATGGACAAATCGCAGCCGGGTTGCCGCCAAAAAGCTTATCAGTAAAGGCATCAGCCTGGTAGATAGGGATCGTCATGATATTATTGTAAAAATAAAAGTAAACGTTAAAAGCCGAAAGCTTCGTCGACTATTTAGCGTCACGTCAACTGTCTCATACAATAAGCCACGAATCGGCTTTTATACTACTCTGACTCAAGACTTCAGACTTTCGGCTTAAGACTTTAGACTAAGGTCATCTTATAATGGACACGACACTATATAAATTCCGGCTGCTAATTTAATATAAATACTCATTCAATCCACAAAACCGAATTGCCGGTGTGAGGCTCATTTTGTTCCCATAATTTATTGCCGGGGTCTATGATCCACTCGCCATCTACCCGGAATTTATAAAGATATTTTCCCGGATCAAGGTGAAAGGATATCGTCCACTCTCCGTCTTTAAAGCTCATTGCATAACCGTCCGGCTGCCAGTTGTTAAACGTGCCACATAAGATAACTTTCTTTGCATTACCATGTGCCTTCAATTTAAAGGTATAATTCGGTTTAACCGCCAAAAACGACCATTCTTCACCGTCTTTAACCGAATAATGTGGGTTTGCAGGATCGCGGAGACGCTTGTCGTCTACCTCAAACCGGTAATCGTAATTGCCGGCGGGAAGAATTAGTGGTAAAACCCAGGCGATGCCTTTTTTTTGCAGTTGTAAATCGTCCGCATCAAAACCAACAAAATTGCCGGTTAGTTTAACACTTTTTGCATCCGGATAGCCTGTTAGTTTGAATACGACGCGGTCGCCTAAAAACAAAACCGAGTTGAGATAACTGTATTTATCGTCGCTATTATCTTTTTCCTTAATTTTTATCTTTAACCGATTGCCCGGATCGGTTATCCAGTTGCCGTCAACCATGAAACGGTAAAAATATTTTCCATCGGCAAGGTAAACAGGCAGTTGCCATTCACCTGCCGTCCGCTGCATCACCAATTGGTTAGGGTCCCAGTTATTGAAATCGCCGGCTGCCATCACCCGCTGCGCGGCCGAATAACCTGCGAGCTTAAAAATGAAATTATATTTAAAGTAAACCGAGTTTACGTTGCCTGCGCCGTCTTCCACGCGCTGCAGGTTGTTTGGGTCGGTCATCCACCGCCCGTCTGCAATATATTTATACTCGTAAGCTCCCGCGTCGAGCTTCAGGTCGAGTATCCAGCCGCCGTCCATTCTTTTCATCAGGCCCTTCAGCGTGCTCCATTCATTGAAGCTGCCTGACAGGAACACACGCTTAGCCCGGTCGTACCCCGGCAAAATAAAACGTGTTAAACCTGATGGAAGCTCATACACGGTAATTTTGGCATATTTATTCACCCCGAACCTAACCGGCGCGGGGTATCCGGGCTTGCCGTCAAGGCTTGGGATTGCCGTTGTTGTCTCAAAAGGCCTGTCTTTCCTATCGTAGTTCATAGCTGAGAGCAGCCTTTCAAATCGAATAGCATCGCTGTTCTTTGTCGCCAGTTGCCAGCCATCTTTGTAAATCGCGGCAAAATCATTCTTTTTCAGCCCGGCAGCGTGCGCATCACTGATACCAGCTACTGCAAGGATACTGTCAATCGCGGGTAAAGGAGACTTTAGATCAACATTAAGGACAAGGCGGTCACTGGCGATCACCAGCGAATTACGGTTTTGCGCAACCAGGTTTTTAATACTGCAGCAAAGCAATATCAAAAAAAGCCCTATGTAAGTAACGCGCCTCATGTTTACTGGTTAGTGTAAATGTACATTTCAAATTCTTTTTTCACGAAGTTGATGGTGAATATGCCGCGCGCAAAAAAATCGTATCCCAAAACACCGTCTATCGATGAGCCGTAAACCCTGCCCATTTTGTCGAGATCCGCTATCAATACACGATTTTGCATAAACATACGGTCGCCAATGCGCAAATGATCAAACCGGGCATAAATTACTTCAAACGTTGAACCGCCAACCCCTGTAAGTTTCGAGCGGCTGATAACGGGCATGTCTTCACCGATTTTTTTCGACATCCTGTATTCTAAAAGATTGGTTTCGGCGCCGGTGTCAAATGCAAACCAAAGGGGATGATCGTTTACACTCCCCTTCATAAAAATTACGTCGTTTGTGTACCTGAAAGTGCTTACCATAAACCGGTCGTGAAAAATCCGTTCTGTTTCGGGGATCTCGCCGTTCTGATCCAGTTTCTGGATGTAGAGTACGCTGCGAAAAAGATCGACTGTTATGGCAAATTTGGAAAAAAGGCGGGTGCCCAGCAAACCCAGCACTTTTATACCGCGCCCGTTTTCGATGGCCGACAAGTCGGTTACATCTGCCGTAAGGCGGCTGTATTGCAGATCGAGAATCCTGAAATTATGCACTACGGTACTAAAGGCAGCGCCTGCCCGCCCGTTTATACCACCAGCCTCCTCGTCGTCTATTTTTGGCGCATCCCTGAAATAGGTTTCATTTAAAACCAGGTAGGGGGCGCCGGTGTCCAATACAAAATTACCTTCGAGGGAGTCGACCGTAGCTTCGACGATGATTAAATTGCCTGCTCTTTTTATGGGTACAACCAGTGTTTTAAAGTCGGCAAAGGGCGGCGGATCCGGGTCCACCCAGGCGTTTTTGAAAGAGATATTGCCTGTCATTATTCTTTTATGTGCAGATGCGGCGCAACAGCAGGCAATAAAAAACAATAACAGGCAGAGCTTTTTCACCAAGGGGCTTTTGCCTGATAAGACCCGGCTATTGACGGCTGCGTTGCAGTTTTTGCAACATTTAACAAAACCCGATCAGCTTATCCCGCTTAGGTAACGATAGGTAACCAAATCTTCCACATCGTGCACGGGTTTGGTACAGCCATTTTCTAAAATGATTATCCTATCAGCTACGTCAAGCACATTATAATACTGGTGATCGGTAACAATAATTCCCTTTCTTTTGGCGCACGCTTTTATAATCGGTTTAAAAAACTCGGTTTGCACAGGTGAAATATGGGTGAATGGCTCGTCCAGCAGGATAAAATCAGCACGGTTATAAACAACCATCAGTGTTTCCAGCATGCGCAATTCGCCGCCTGAAAGCTCGCCGGCCGTTTTGTGGTGATGCTTTTGATAAACCGGCTGGGTAGTAAACTCATCCCAAAATGTTGCGTCAACCAGCATCCGGGCCAGGCTGCTGATCCTGATCCCATGCGGCAGGTAATTGTGCTGGGGCAGGTAGGCAATGCTGCCATTTGAGTAACCGTTATAAATATATACATCATCGATGCTTACGTAACGGTAGGATGGTTTGAGCGAACCAAATATGATCTTCAGCAATGATGATTTCCCGGAACCATTACGCCCCAGCAAGCCAACGACCTCACCAAGGCTGCACCGTAGGGCCACATCCTGCAAAATCTTTTGGTCATTAAACGAAAGTTGGACACTATCTACTTTTAAAATGCGCGATTGCATAAATGATTAGTGAAATGAGCAGGTAAGCAAACACGAAATTGATAATATCTTTTAAAAAAGCCTGTAGCACAATGCGGCGCATCCTGTAACCGGCATTGCGAAAATAGAAGTAGCTTTCCTTAGCGGAATAACCCTGCAAAACCGCAGCTGAAATAAAGCCGCTGATCTTTGCCCAAAACAAAATGATCAGGTTTAAGTCTCCAAATCCATAAAGCGCAAATGCTATCCAAACAATTGTAAAGGCAATATTATAAACCAACAGGATGCGGTAATATTGAAAGGTAAGGATGGCGGTCCGTTTCAAGTTTAATTGCGATAATCTATCAAACAGAATTCTAAGCGAATTATTGTTGGGTTAAAGACCTATAAAATAAAAGGCTCAAATTGGTTCTGATAGAACCGATAAGTCGCAGAAAATCAACGTCGACCAATTTTCGTAAGCTTACTCGTAGTGTTACGAGACGTTACACGTAGTGTACCATTAGCAAAACCCGATTTGTCACTTCAATAAAAACGCGGCATCTTTAAACTGGATTTAGAGTTGGCCGCTGACAATGAGTTGGATGGAAGATAGACAGCCTTCAAACGCACGGACCCACATGAACAGTCGGTAGGTAACACATCCCTCTTGTCATCGGAATTCTTGCAAATCCGCCAAAAGCTGTAAAGTTTCGGTGTACTTGTGGTATGCCTGGCTTAAACGATGTTCTTTAAATGTTTTGAAAATCAGCATGTTATAACAGTCAAGCAAACGCATGCAAAAGGTGCATATTATCGGGCAATCACAATAAACTCTGTGAACTCATAGGCAAATCATAATAAAATCACAACGAATACACAATTAATACACAATAAAATCACAGCACAATCATAACAAAAGACAGGGATTAGGCCCTGCTTTTCCCCAAAATATAGCTGTAGATAGCTGACAATTAGTTCTTTGACATATTAAATATTCATCCCGGACCTCATCGTGTTTGGCTGTAGAGACGCTACATATCCCTCGGCGGCCGTAGCCTATTTCAACCGCTGTAGCCTCGGCGAAGCACGTAGCGAAGGCGGCTAACTCAAGTGTATACCTATTTTGTATACGTATTTCATGATGAGGCACATCCCAAAAAAGCCACCATCAAACACAAGCAATCCACCATCAACCACAAGCAATCCACCATCAACCACAAGCAATCCACTATCAACCACAAGCAAATCACCATCAGCCACCATTAAAAACACCTTGATTTGATTTAAAAAATATATATAAATAGCTGATAATTA
>JABDGE010000070.1:992-21360 GCA_013286235.1 Bacteroidota bacterium | reverse complement strand
CAAAAGCGCCGCTCTGGTTTTATAGGTGTGGGGATCTTTTACTTTATACAGAATGCTTTTAAATTCGGCGTAATAAACGGTAATTGCCTCAAATCGTCTAGTAATTCCACTAATATCTTTTTCTTGTTTCGTGTGGATATAGATTTTGAATGAATCTGATAGATAGTCGGTTTTAATCTCATAGATAATATATTCCTCATCCCTAATAAATACTGACGTTATTTCATAGCCATTTACGTCTTTGGCTGCCGCTTGCATTGCAGCAAGTGTTTTTTCTTGCTGCTCCCTCTGTAAAATTTTTGCATGTTGTTTAGCTTTGGCTTTAGACTGCTGTTTGTTTTGACTCGTTCCTTTTTTTCCAATTTGGTCTTTCTCAGGTTGCTCCGTTTTTTGAGCCATTTCTTCAGCCATTTTTCTGATATCTAATGAAACGATTAAATTTATAGATTAAATAGTGAAAATCAAAGCCTTAGAGTAGAATGTTAAATTACTCTTTAGGTATAATTTACCCCCTATTTTCTACTTATCCATCGCGTACAATCAAAGAAAATTCTTTGACACTAAAAATTTGTACGACATGGAAACTCACACACAAACCATTGATGTGTACAACATCATCACCAGCCGCATTATCGAACAACTGGAAAAGCAAGTCATTCCCTGGCGCAAGCCCTGGACAGACGGCGGCCACCCGCAGAACCTCTTTACCAAGCGCCCCTACACCGGTATCAATACCTGGCTGTTGGGCTCATTGGGGTACTCCCAAAACTACTTCCTTACCTGGAAGCAACTCAAAGGAGTAGGAGCAAGCGTCAAGAAAGGTGAAAAGGGCGCAATGGTCATCTTCTGGAAGCGCTTCCAGCAAGATGGGGAAGAACGGTCCATCCTCCGCTATTACAAGGTCTTTAACATTGACCAGATCAATGGCCTGCCGGAAGTGATTACCATTCCGTTTCCGCCCGAATCCATTGCCGGTATTTCCGCCTGTGACGAGATCATTGAGCGGATGCCGAACTGCCCGAAAATCAAGCACGGGAGACAGCGGGCCTATTATGACCCCGCGACTGACCATATCAACATGCCCAGGCAAGGGACATTCGACAGCCTCAGCAGCTACTATGGAACGCTGTTCCATGAGCTTGTACACAGTACCGGCCACCAGTCCCGGCTCAACCGCAGGGAAATTGTCGAGCCAATCAAGTTCGGCTCCGACCCCTACAGCATTGAGGAACTGACTGCGGAAATCGGCGCCTGTTATCTCAATTCCATCACTGGCATAATCTACCAGGAATTTGATAACAGTGTGGCCTATATTAAGGGCTGGATTGATCGGCTGCAGAATGATGATCGGCTGATAGTGTACGCCAGCGGGCAAGCGCAAAAGGCTACTGATTACATTCTAAAGGTTCAGTCGTATGATAAAAGCCAAGAAATGCTTGTTGAACAATCGGTAGAGGCCCTTTGACGGGGCCTTTTTTCTTATTCGGATTTCTTGTATATTCCATCAAAGAATTACAGTCCCAACTGACTGGATGAGATTGTTTCGATTGCGAACTGCACATGAGTTCCCCGGTCGCTATCAGGGGCATTAAGGGTCATCTGGGAATTTGGCGCGATACCGTTGAAACTTAGTTCTTCATATTTATACACCCCACCGTCCTGCTTTATATAGGCAACACGAACCTTCACCGCATCCATGGTATAAGCCGTATTGTTGGTAACGGTTATTTTCAAATTGCTGATGCTTCCTACCAGCTTATACGTGAACGCATTTCTGCTGGCCGTTACATAGAATCTGATGGTATTCCGAATCGCTATTTTGGCCGCTTCTGCAACTTTTTCTTGATTTTGTTGGGCAGTGTTTATTGAATCAAGCTTTTCTTTATTAAGCTTTGCAGCGGCGTTCGCTGAATCAAGCTGTTCCTGATTGAGCCGGGCTGTTTTTTCTGAATCAAGCAACTCTTGGTGTATCCGAGCGGCGTTTTCTTTATCGCGTTGCTGTGTCCGGCTAATCAATAAGATAGCAATGACAATTATTATAATAATGGCGATTGCAATGGAAGCCGCACGTATGATAATACGCCGATTTCCTTTTATTGGTTTCTCGACAGGAAAGGCTCCGGCTGATGAAGGTGATGCTATTGTTGCATTGGAAGGAACAAACTTAGAGGCGGTAGACTTGATACGGACAAGCGTTATTGCATCAGGGCTCCTTTCATAGTCGCTGACTAATTCTTCCGGCAGCCTGATGAGGCCGTTAGACAGCTTGACAGAATAATCAAACGATTCTGTCATCATGCTTTTTTCGTACTTGCCGATTGAAGGATTGTACTTCCGTAGCTCGTCTAACAGGGGCATTATAACGTGCCGTTTTTCGTCTAATTGCATGGCAATAAGTGATTTGGTGGGGTAAATGTAGCAATTAAATAATTGGAATAAAGAATAGTGCTGTTACGCCTTCAAGAAAATCCTCGTCTGATAACGTACGCCAAAGGGCAAGCCCAAAAAGCTACTGATTACGGTCTAAAGGCGCAGTCATATGATAATGGCCAAGAACATTTTGTTGAACAATTAGCGGCCCATTGATGGGCCTCTTTTATAATTGAATACAACATTGACAATTTTCCCGGTTACCAGCATCAAACTCGCTACACACAGCCCGAAAACAGGCGACAAGAAAACAAGATTTTCATCTTTGGGGCTGTCAATGTATGTTCCAAGAACAGCAGCAGCCCAGGCCGATGTAAATCCAAAAATCACAGCAACATTCACCCAAACGCTCATATTTTTTAATGCTTCTCTTTTAGAAAACAGACTTAATAAAATTGGAGGTGTTAAACTTAAAGCAGCCCCATAAATGGAAAAGGCTAAATCAGCGATTGAAAAGCCACCTAATTTGATTCTTGATGTGTGGCACCGCTTTGCCGCATTCCCATTGCGAGAGCCTGTTTTTGCACTGGAGCCCCATCAACAGCGCTACTTGATATTGTGATAGTCTGCGTTCAATACGGATTCGTTTTAAATTGTTTGGTTGTTCCATAGATATAATTGTGATATAGATTAAGAATACTAAATAGGAGGTCGAATTTTTTACCAGCAATAATTATTGCGTACTGCATTGTGGATACTAGGGCGCTCTAGTTCTAATGCGGGCGCACAGTCTCCGCCCTTGCTACTTATAGCAATGCTATAAAACATAATATTTAAGGGTTAATCTGAAATCTGCGTAAAACCGAATGTGTCCGTATAAGTTATTTAGTCCCCTAAATAAGTTTTTGTTACACACCTAACAGTATTTTTCCCTTATAGATCGACTATCCTATCTTCAGAAAGAGCCAAAATGTAACAATAATAACGAGACTTCGGCATCCTTCCGCATTCTCTTGAACAACCACAATTTGTTTTCGATATTCTTTAAGCGACAATGTTAATCTGGGTTTTCGCTTTTTGCCGTAGGTTTTGGAAATTCCACAACTTTGCCGGCGGTGTTTTCGATTACATCTCTGCAAACCGTTTTGAATTTATCGTCCTCTGGGTTATCGAGGATATGTAGGGCCACTTTATAGAGGTCCATGGTTCTGACTAGCGCCGTCCCGAGTCTTTTGGCGTTGGTTAGGCATTTTTCGGTAAATTGAACGTCTCGCTTGCTTGGCTCAACCAGCCGAAAGCCGTTGCCAAACAGGATGCCCTTTGCTGGCTCCGAAACCACATCCCTTGCAAAGTCTTCATTAATATTTGTTTCCAGCTGTCTAAACTTCGATATATCGATGGCTGTATTGTCTTTTCCTTCTGACTCACCTATCATCCGAAATCCTTCGGGGCTCGTGATAATGTGGTCTATTTCCAGGTCGCCCTCCCGAAAGTTCTGCACTGAATACCCGATGAGTTGCAAGCATCGCTCAATTGCCAATTCTAGTTGTTTCCCGTTCTCATAAAGCAATGCCGAATACTTTAACAATTCATTTCTTGACTCTACTTCCTTATTCTTTTCCTCCATCAAAGCTGCTATGTCACTTTCATACTTTTGGATACTTTTTTCTATATCGGCAGCCATCCTCGGTAACTCAATCGATTCTAGCCATTCTGGCTTTGGCGTTTCCTCTGTATCAGATCTCAGAACCCTGTCGATCTCGACTAGCTGACTGACTATTATTTTTGAGGTTCGAATTGCTTCAGTCGTCCAAACATCCTTATCTTTTTTCTCGTCGTACTTGTTCATCTGTTCAATATCGAAGAACGGTAAAAAGACAATATTTCCTGGGAGGTCTTGGAGCTTGACTATGGCGGAAACGACACTTGACCCGTCTTTTGAAGTGAAGATTTTTTTAGTTACGGCTGAGGTAATGACAACCTGGTATTCCGCGATGTCCTTAATTGCATCATACAACCCCTTAAAGCGGGTGTCCGCAATTTTCAGATGTTTCCCTTTTGCGTTTCGGAGGCCGATGCTGGTGGGTAAAACGTCGTAGTTGTTAATTTGATAGGTGCTGTATGTACGAGAGCCTTTAACAGTTGTGTATCCGCTTGCCCCCGAATCCTCGTCATATTCATTTAGGAGGATGAAAATTGTTTTTCCAGCTCTTAGTGCGCCGCTAAACTCCCTCGACCAGTGTCCCATTGATTGCTTTAATCGCGTTGTACCTTCAATAGATATACACGACCCTCCTCCAGAAAAATCAATCCTTGTTTCGTAGGGCAGTGTGGGATCAAACAACACAATGTCGTAATCCATTAAAGACGTACCCGAGCGATATTCAACATAGTCCTTGATAGTGGGCAATTCGGTGTTGACGGTAACGATATTCTTCATATGGTTGTGATTTTAGGCGTATTGTAGCCATTAATCAAGTGCTAATGTATCTAATTTTGACGACACATTACATGACATATCTGTTAGCCACGAGGGGCCTTCCGTGCTACAGTCTCTTCCCATGTCTAATTCGCCAGAAGACCTATTCTCAACCAGTGAAGTAGCGGCAGCCCTCGGAGTAAGCAGGATTACCGTCTTCCGGTATATCAAGGAAGGCAAGCTAACTGCCACCAAAACTGGCCGCAATTACGTGGTCACCCGCGATGCCTATTCCGTGTTTCTGCTTTATCATTGGATGAGTATGGAAGAACGTGCAGCACTCAAGCGGGCGGTTTTGAAGATGGCTGACAGGATTCATCAGATGCAATTGAAAACAATTCGTGAGCAGTGACCTCATAAATCTGACATAAGCGAAAGAGATTGAAAATTGACGGAACAGCAGTGCCATTTTCCCACTGTGATAAACGGGATTCGCACTGCATATTCATTAGCGTTGCCACTTGCCGCTGGGTCATACTCTTTTCGAGGCGGATCGGTTTTAAGTTATTCGTGTATGCTTGTTCCATAGATTGATTATGTGATAGATTAATGGAGTGAATAAGGAGGTTGATTTTTTTATTACCAATAGTTTTTACTTGCAACGTGTGGATATTAAGGTGGCTTGGTTCTAATGTGGTTGCGTAGTCTCCGCAACATGGGACGAAGCATATCAAAGGATGCTTTTTGTCCATATAAATCAAAGGCTTTCTGCGGTTCTAACCGTCCAAAAACGGCAATCGCGGAATCCGAGTATTCTTTAATTGCTTCGAACCATTCAAACTTGTCAATAAAGAGTTTTTTGGCTTTTAATGTCCAGTTCCAACCGAAGTTATTGCAAACATCTTTTTGCAGCTCAAGGATTCCCGTGTCGAACTTTTTGACAATGTTTGCTGCAATATCAAGCTTTTCCGTTAGGTCTCTCAGCCAATTTTGCCCACCGGTCCGAAGCTTGGAGGTGTTTTCCTGGACACGAAGCAACAGTGCCTCTTTTTCGGTTTTCTTCTCGAGATATTTTTCTTCCGAAATGGTATTCGAGATTCGTAGGTCTAATAAAACGTCTATTTCTTTCAGTAGTTTTTGCTCTTGGCCTATTGTTTCGTCGATAAGTACCTGCTGTTTATCTGCCTCATGTGAGTACATCTCATTTAAAACTTCAATGCCCCATTGTTTGAATTCGCCCATTAACTGGTAGGCGATAAGCTCCGTTCTAATCATAGCCTCAAGGTCGGCCAGGGTAGTATAATGTTTATCGGTGCATAACTCCTTTCCCTTCCTTTTAGTGCAGTGATAGAAGGTATAGGATGCCCATGTATTGGTTGCCTTGACCAACTTGGTTTTTTTAGACGCGGTAATTGCACAACCACAGACACCGCATTTCATTAGGCCGGTAAAGGCGAAATGATGTTTGTGCGGCCGGGGCTTGCCCTTTCGCCCTAAAATCTCCTGGACACGGTCGAATTCTTCCAAGGAGATCATCTCCTTGTACGAGCCTCTATGGAGGGATCCCCTGTAATAGAAAAAGCCGGAATAAAAAGGATCCGTAAATATTCGGTATAATACGCTACGATGCAACGGGCGCCCCATTTTTCTTGTGGATGTCCGCGTCCGAAATCCATACTCATTGTTTAAAACATCGACGATCTGCGGTGTGTTGTATTGCCTTGAAAGCAACAAATCAAACGCCTTTCGTATTATATGCCATCGTTCCGGGTCAACGATGATTTTATTAGAACCGTGCTCCTGAAATTTAGTATTCAAGTAGCCGAGTTTAGCAACGCCGGGCGGTTGGCCAAGTATGCATTTTTGAGTCAATCCATTACGAACTTTATCGCCCAAATCTCGGCTGTACTGCGTTGCCATGCTGGCTTCCAGGCTAATCAGCAACCCATTGTCGGCGCTTCTATATTCCCGCGATGCAGTCCAGATTGATTTTATGACTCCCACCTGCAAAAGATATTTCAATTCGCCAAACTCCAATTCATTGCGGGCCAGGCGGTCAATGTGCCAAACGATTATCCCCGACGCATCGCCTTTTTTAATCCGTGCAATCATATCGGTGTAGGCTGGACGGTTGTATGGTGAGGCTGCTGAACGGGTTTCGGTGATAGTTTCAATACAGGATAGCTTTTCTTTTTCTACCAGACCTTGAAGGTCACGCAACTGCGAGGGAATCGACAAAATCTGCCGGCCTTCTGGTTCGGTTGATTTTCGAGCGTATATAAAATAATTTATTTTTTCTTTATTCATAACAACGCAAAGAGGGACAACGGAACCCACTTTTGTCGCCAAACGCAAGCTATCCGTTGCCCCTCATCAGGTACAAAAAGCATTATGGAATATCACTTACGTTTGGCATAGTATTTATATCATTTGTTTCAATTTTTGCAACCGGTATTACGGCGATGCGCACATAATTCAGAACCTGAAGCGCTTTTCTATGAGCATCAGTTTTGTTTAAGGTAATGCCGAACCTCCGTTCATATAATTCAATAAACCTTTGCAATTGTGCTTCTGAAAGTTCCACAATTCCAGTTTCGCATACGGCAGATTATTTAACAGGCGGTACAAAGAATCCAAGCAGAAATCTGTTACCTCCTGTTATATCGCCGTTGCGCTCCATACAATTAGGAGTATGGATGATACAGCGCAAACAACAACCTATACCCCCATCGGCTACACCACATTCCGCAATCAAAACAAACCCTTCGGCATCAAACTCCAGGATCGCTTTTCGCATGTCTATAGCATTGGTAAAACTGGCAGCGGCAAAACCACCCTGCTGTTGAACATGGCACTTGATGACATAAAAAAAGGTTATGGTGTTGCACTGATTGAACCGCACGGGGACGCATGCAAGGCGCTATTGGAACGCATTCCGATTGAGCGGATGCAAGATGTGGTGTACTTTGACACCACCGACCCCCGGGAAGCCTTAGGCTTCAATCCGCTCCACGGTGTGCCTGTGGACGAACGGCATGTGGTAGCCTCTGAAATAGTGCTCTCTTTCAAAAAAATATGGGGAGATAGCTGGGGACCTCGATTGGAGTATATTTTGCGCTATACCATTTTGACCCTGCTGGAATATCCAACCGCGACGCTGTTGGATATTCAGCCGCTGCTACTGGACAAGGGATTTAGGAATCTGGTACTGCAATTCACCGACAACGGCGCTATTCTATCATTTTGGCACGATGAATTTGACGCCTACACGCCAAGCCTGAAAACAGAAATTATCATGCCGATATTGAACAAGGCGGGCGTGTTCGGAGCCAATTCCATCCTTAAGCGAATTGTCGGGCAACAGGGGGGCATTTCCGTTGAGGATATCATGAATAGCGGCAAGATTCTGATATGTAATCTCTCCAAAGGTATCATCGGTGAAGATGTGTCACAGATACTCGGCAGCCTATTGACCACCGCTATCCAGACAGCCGCGATGCGGAGGGCGAAACAAACCGAAGACAAACGCTTGCCCTTTATGGTATTCATCGACGAATGCCATGCATTTATTACCACCTCATTTGCCAGCATGTTAAGTGAAGTCCGCAAGTACAAGGTGGGCTTATATCTGACACACCAATACATGGAGCAGCTGCCGGAGGAAGTGCGAAGTGGCATATTAGGAAATGTCGGGACGCTCATTTGCTTTCGCCTGGGAACTACCGATGCAAAAGTGATGGCGGAGGAGTTTTACCCGATATTTACCGTCGATGACTTCCTGAACCTGCCGAGATTCCATATCTATTTGAAATTACTGATTGAGGGCGTAGGGAGCAAGGGATTTAGCGCGAGCATATGCCGATGGATTGACCCAAAAACCAATCAACAGCGAGGAGTTTAAGCAGCAATTCTTCCGGCTGAAAAAGTTACTTCGGCATCTCTATGCATCCAGGGTCGGGGCTCTTTTTAATTATTAAAATAACCTCGAAACAACGTAACTTTTAATTCCTGACGAACGTAAACCTAAGGGCCTTATGCCATTTTTGCCATGTCGAAGTTTTTCAACAGACGGACCCGAGACAACGTGCGCATGGCATTCCACGCTCTTTTCAGCTCGCTCCGACGCGCTGCAAAAGCATTGCTTCTGAATCCTTACGTGCTCTTTGGGAGCCAAGCTATTGCCATAACGTCTTCAGTCATAACGATAAGCGGCGCTAGGCACCTTCTTGTGCACGAACACAAAGCGGAAAACCAGATATGCATAGCAGCGACCGATGAAGGCCATAGAATGGCTGGGATTCCCGTTGCATTGCGAGAGCCGTTGACCGGAAAACTCATTGCCTGCGGCAAGACGGATGCCCTTGGCCAGTGCACCTTTAATGACGTGAGAAGCGGCGACGTCCTGTGTAAGTTTAGGATCGCCGGTCGTTGGTTCTCCTATTCAATGACTGTCCCGAAGAAAGGGAATGCACACTGGCACTTTAATTTCAAAGTGCAGAACGGAGTGTTTGTTCTCGTATCGGTCGGCCCTAATGCGCGCGGGGCCAGACATTCTTTGGGTGATAAGACAAACAGGCCGAAAACAAACGACCGGCTATTGGCTCATCGTGATTTCCCGGTGGCGGCAAGCCCCGCGTTGTGTCAGCCGCCCGGAGAGCACGCCGCCACTTCCCGCTTCAATAGCTTGCCTGATACGGTTCCGGGTAAGCTTGATACGCTCACTGAAAAAGGCATTAGACCCAATCGACTCAGTGTCGCTCATAACAGCGATACCTCACTGCTAAAACCGATCCGACAGTTGAACGAAGCGCCAATTGTCTATGTTGACACCGGTGCCGGGGTTCACCACAATTATAAAAGCGGTCTAGGAGGTGTCCTTTTTTGGACACCATGCCCGACCTGCGGATACACCATTAGCATTGGGCCAAATGATGACCGGTTCCTCGACAAAATTATCGTCAACCCATCTATGCCTACATTGCCCCCGCAAGGTGCGGTGTTCGACTCACTCGTGGGCGGGCATTGCTATTACATCCTAATTAAGGACAAGAACGGATTACAATACCGCTATTATGATTTCAAGGCGATTCCTGGCAAAACGCTGTTAATAGAAATACGAAAGCCATAAAATGCAGCGGATATAATCACATGATAGTAATAGCGCATGATCTACAACGTATAATGGTTTGATTCTCAAGGAACAAGGGGAAGTGAAAAATCTTCCCCCTTTTTTTATGCCATTCCACTTACTACAATCAAAGAAAATTCTTTGACACCAAAATTTGTACGACATGGAAACTCAAACACAAACCATTGATGTATACAGCATCATCACCACCCGCATCATCGAGCAATTAGAGCAGCAAGTCATTCCCTGGCGCAAGCCCTGGACCGAAGGCGGCCACCCGCAGAACCTCTTTACCAAGCGCCCCTACACCGGCATCAATACCTGGCTGTTGGGCTCATTGGGGTACTCCCAAAACTACTTCCTGACCTGGAAACAACTCAAAGCAGTTGGCGCAAGCGTCAAGAAGGGGAAAAAAGGCGCAGTGGTAATCTTCTGGAAGCGCTTCAACCAGGACGGTGAAGAACGGTCCATCCTCCGCTATTACAAGGTCTTCAACATTGACCAGATCAATGGCCTGCCGGAAGTGATTACCATCCCGTTTCCCCCTGAATCCATTGCCGGCATTTCTGCTTGTGACGAGATCATTGAGCGAATGCCGAATTGCCCGAAGATCAGGCATGGAAAGCAACGGGCCTATTACGACCCGGCAACGGACCATACCAATATGCCCAAGCAGGAAACATTCGACAGCCTCAGCAGCTATTATGGAACGCTGTTCCATGAGCTTGTACACAGTACCGGTCACCATTCGAGGCTCAATCGCCGGGAAATTATCGAACCAACCACGTTCGGTTCCGACCCCTACAGCATCGAGGAACTGACTGCCGAAATCGGGGCTTGTTATCTCAATTCCATTACCGGCATAATCTACAAGGAGTTTGATAACAGTGTGGCTTATATTAAGGGCTGGATTGACAGGCTGCGGAATGACGATCGGCTGATTGTGTACGCCAGCGGGCAGGCGCAAAAAGCCACTGATTATATTCTGAAAGTGCAGTCGTATGATAAAAGCCAGGAAATGCGTGTTGAACAAAGTATAGAGGCCCAGTGATGGGCCTTTTATAATGACTAAAACGTACTTATTAACGGTATCTATCGCCCGTAAGTAACGACCATCCTAAATTAAAATCGGCTGCTACTTGCGTTAAATTGTGTTAAAATTTGTTGCATTTGTTGAAAACTATCTAAATTGCCTAACAATTTTCTATTTTCGCCATTCTGTTGTCACATGAAAAGTAATTTGCGGTTCCCTAATATAAACATATTGTCGTTTTCTTGCGTTTTTGCCTGGTCGAGAATAGTTAGCATCCCGCAGCTAGATCAGCAAAAAGCGCGAAATCTGTTTGGCTCGCCACAAACTACCAATTTCACGCTCGACCTCAACGGCTTAACGATTATGGCGTTTCCGAAGATCGAGCCGGCTCCAGGAGCGCAAACCTTGACGCTGACGATAGCCCCTCGCCCCCAGGTCAACATCGGGCCTGCTCGATATGTAAATTATAATCCAAGCCTTGACGACCTTTTATCCAGCCATGACGCACTCGCAGGCCAATTTAACGAAATAGACGCATCTTTCATCACCAACTTGGCAGTAAGTCAATTCGGCATAAATCTAGAATTCGAACTGGATCTAGGCGAAAACCTTTCAGCGCCCAATTGGTTACAAACGAGATTCCCGTTGACCACCAATCATGCACAGTTTAAGGGGATCCATGTAGACGAATTCAAATTCCATGTGATTGAAGAGCCATTGGCGAAGTTGACGGCGGTAGCGATACAGCCACGGGTAAATAAGGCCTCTAAGTTGTTCGTGGTAATGAACGACCATTACGGCATTTCGCCGCTTTCAGGCTTTAGTACAAGCGCGGACTTGAAAATATTTTTCGACAAGTCTGTAGAAAAGTTCAAAAACCACATCGTCCCACTTCTGTTAGCTGAATAATATGAACATATTACCGAATTCCAACATTGGTGGCATTCAGGCGAAGACGTTAGCTGCTCTTCTTGCCGCCTCAGTTCCGGCTTTAAACCTATATCTGACTGCGACAGACGGGTTACCGAGCAGCCAGACGGCAGTACCCGCTGCCGTAGCTGATTGTGGACTGATCGATAGCGTAAGTGGGCCCTCATGGAGGTCGAGTTTATCGGCGCCCGGGCTTCAAACACTGAATGCAATCTCTACCGCTACCGCGCCTACCGCGGATTTTCCAAACGCGCAAGTCGAATCGAACAAACGAAACGACAAGCCGTTTCGTGACGTTTACATTTCCGGCTTTGACATGCCAAAAAGCTATATAGAGAACCTTGCAGTTTTTTGGTCAGACATGGAAATTGAGTTGCAGCACTACTCCAACCGCCTCGGCCTCAATAATGATCAAGTAAAAAGCGTCGGCCTGTACGCAGCGTCGAAAGTTGCCGAATTAAATGCAGACCAGGTTTTACTAGAACTTTCCCCAGATAAAAATTTAAAGTTCACCCTACGCTTTTCGGAGGAAAGAATGCTGATGATTAACAAACCATTGATGGCAGTGGAGGGATTTCCGGTGAACGACGTAATTTTTAGTGTCTTCGAGGGCGATGAGCTAGTCTCGGCGGATTCAAACGACTTCGATGATTTCATCAGAGGTTTTAAGGAATATATAGATTCTTAGAAAGTATTAAGTGCGAACACCTAAACTAAAATATCCGTCCATTATTATTCCCAAGATTAGGTTTAAACTCCAAATAGACATTGATAGTTTAACCACATCTGTGGACAGCCTTTTCATTGTAAGAAGGATCGACGCTAAATCTCAACGGAACCGAATGGGCAATCTGCATCCTATGGGACTTTATACAAACGACGTTCCTGACATGTCGATGAATCTTTTGGGTGCCAAATTCATAAGTAAACATGCCGAATTACAACAAAAGGGGCCTGCAGCTCACGATTGGACCGGCGAATTAGTTAAAGTTCAGTATTTTGGAAGTTATTGTCAAGTTGCAGAAAATTATAGGCTGGTTTTTATCCCTGTTGCCAAAGTTCATGGCATACCTATCCCGTACACGGCCCCCTATAACAAGGAATTTGTTAAAAGCAATCGCAAATTCAGCTTCGAACGAGCAGTACAAAACGGGCCGATTAAAGCAGTCGGCATAGTGAAGACTTTGCACAAACCAACTATGCTAAACTATTGGCATGTCACCTTGGAAGTTAAAGCCTCGTTGGAAGATGATCCGATAACACAAGCCAGAAACCAAGTTCACACAAGCCTATGCGATACGATTATAGAAAATGTCATAAGCAAATTTGCAACGGATACTTTACCCAGTGGGCTCCCGAAAATTAACAGGTCGCACTATTTGAAAATTGCAGTTTGAACATTAGCAGGAAATAAGGCATTCATTCCTCCCAATCTCCACAAACACATCGCCAAGTAGTGTGCCCTTGGGGGATGTATTAAGGCCTAATGACTGCCAGCGAGTTATAACTCCAACTGGCTCGATGAAATTGATGCAATTTGGTACTGCACATGAGTACCCCGGTCGCTAGAGACCCTTTGATGAAAGGGCCTTTTTTATTCTAAATGAATAAAGTTATCGAAAGTTAAGTTTATTTTTCGTTGATAACTGAAAAAAGTTACTTTTTTATCGTGCCCGCGTAATTCGAGAAGTTCTGTTAGAACACGACGGTTTCGTTCATTAGTTGGCGAGGGAATTTCGTCAACAAAAAGAACGTTAGGATTTATTACCGTTGATAAAAATAGAGAAAACCTCCATGCTTGATTAACTGATAGTTCAAAGGGGTTATATTCCAAGTCGGTTGGGAGAAAAAAGCTATCATAAACGGTTTGGCTGAAATTCCCGCCTGATAGCTTTTCATACGATTTGATTTCTGCAATAAGCGAACTGTTTAAGAACTGCAGCTGATTAATCTGGTTAATGTAATAAGCTTGAAGTATTCTTTTTTTCGGAGCAAGTTTATGCAGGGATTCATGGTTAACGCTCACCTCGCCACTTTTAGGGTTTATGATTCCGCAAATAATTTTTCCAAGTGTAGATTTGCCCGTTCCGTTATCTCCAACGACTAAGGTCGATTCCCCGGCGGCATAATCACCAGAAAAGTTATATATCACCGGTATAGCCTGATGCGGGTATGAAAAACTAACGTTACTAATTTCCAGCATAATAATTGGTTTCTTTTACTGGTAGATCATTTTTTTGGTTTGTAAACTGGATACATGTAAAATCCTGTTTAAGGCTTTGTAAAAAGACATCTGTTTTATCGCAGTCTACGGGGTACAGTGAAACATCGTATTCGAATAAAAACACTATTGGTACGTTGGTATCAATAAGACATTTTAAGAATGAATTTATAAGACGGTCTGAAAGCTGCCGAAATGCATCGAAATAAATTTTGCCGTCTGATTTAAGGTTTGTAAACAATGCCAACGATAAGTATTTTTTCCACCCACCGGATAACTCGGACAAGTTATATTCTGAATATCTACCAAGTTGCCACTGACTGATGAATTCATTGGTCTCATTGATATAGCAATTCGTTTTGTTTGATTGCAACACCAAGTCTATTTCCTCGAAGGCTTTTTCGACGTAGCCAGTACCATCAATGAACGAAAAGCTATTGTACACCCGATAGCAATTGACTGGCTCTACAACTTTACATTTCTCAATAAGAACATCGCTCTCATTATTTATCCAGTCGGCATCGTTAATTTTTGGTAAATAAATCTTAGACATAACGCAGTATTGTTAATCCGAATAATGCGGCGACCAAAAACCAAAAACCAACCTTTTGCAACATGGAAGCCCGGTAGAGGTTTTTTCTCGGAACATATCGGGTTATTTCAGCGTTTAGCATTTGGTTATATTCATAACTTTCGACTCCTTCAATTAGCGTCGTGATTATCAGCGGGATCATCCACAGGTACAGTAACTGCAGCCTTTTTATTGCTTTGGTTGTATCGTACCCTCTTTCCCATAGCGCCGCCATGATATTTTTGTACCGGTGAACGATCAATTCTTTTTTAACGATCACAGGGATAAAAAAGCGAAATAGCCCCCTTCTACTCCACGACCCCATATCGGTAGAAATCTGGAAAAAATTCAATGTGTAAGTAAGAAATAAACTTGGCAGTAATAGGAAGGCATATAAATACAGGGCCGGTTTATGCAGAAGCCACGTTTTCCAAAAAGAAGGCCACCCGAATTGCCTGAATTCCAAGAACGAAAAAAAGAAGGTCAAAAAAAGAAAGGAGGTACAAACAAGCACAAGGTATTCTCTCCGGTTATAAATAAGTGATAGTATTCCGAAATATACTGCTGCAATGAGAATATGAGGTACGATAGCATAGCGCATAAGAAGCTTGCTGGCTGATACCAATACGTAAAATAGCAGTGCTAAATTTATCAAAGTTAGATTAGGACTCGACTTCGGCATCCCTCAATGTTCTTAGTGCATTCTTTTTATAGAAACTTAGTGGTAGCGCTTTAGTAATCGATACACACAAAAGGCAGGTCAATATTCTATCAATCACCGCAAAGATCAGTAATGAGCATATAACCGCAACAAACAGGCTAATACCATGTGCCGCAAAAAAAGCCACTATTACATCGTTGCCGCTTGATGTAAAACCATTGAACACGAAGTAGGTAATCGGAGCCGAAATAACGGTCCCAACGATCCCGTGCAAAACGCCGGCCCATACACTTCTTAGAAAATTGGAATACATCCTTTTTTTAAAAAGAAACTCAGTCAAAAAAACGACTGCCAGCATTGCAGGCAAATAAAACGGGATATATGGCGAAACCACAAAAAAGGCTGCAGCAGCGGTGATTACGGCACATAAACTGCCATAGCGCCACCCCAATAAAATTGTTGCCAACATGATCCCTACTGTGTCCAAGTAGACCGGTAGCTTTAGAAAAGATACGATTGACCCAAGTACCAGACCTAAAGCTGCCAGGGATAAGGTGATATATACCTTCTTTAATTCTAACTTTTTCATCTTCTGTTTTTTTATTTACATCACATGCGAAGCCGCGTTCCAAACCAAATCGAAAGCCCGATTGCTTTCCTGCACCTCTTTATTTGTCAAAATTTCATATTTGAAATTATTGGGGTCTATTTCCTTGTTAATCGAATACGTCATGAATCCATATTCGATCCCGTCTTTAAAATCTTTCCCATCGTTATCAATTGAATGATAAAACCAAAATTCATCGTGGTCAGCGAGAAGTGTTCTTATCAAATCGTGTTTTTTGCTGATACACTTAAATTCTATTTTCTTGATTCCATTTCGAAATTCGTCATCTTTTTTCCGGTTATATTCCTGCTCATACAAGGCATACATTTTTTCGTTGCGGTATTTCGATACGATCTGCATCAGCGTGTCTTCATCTTCGGATAAAAAAATAAATTTTATGCTTTTCAATGAAGGGAGCCATACCTGTTTCATATAAGACGAATAATCCGTGATTATTTCGGTATCAAGCAAATTTTGCGGGTTAGAAATGATCCCTTTCACTTCCTGGTATTTATGCACCTTGATGAACTCCGGTGCGTTGATGGTATCAAAGCCCAGCTTTAGGTCCTTTATCCCTTTTATTTTTTCAGTGAGGTCGGCAATTTGGTCATTTACGCTCTTGAACATCCCAAGTCTATCCAGGTCCTTGTTTATGGTATTGATGCTGCTTTTTATTAGCGGATTAAATACGCACAATGTTGCTTCTTCAATTTCTATTAGCTGCTTTCGTAAGAACCCTATTTTTTGCTCATCATTCAACGCGGTTGGTTTGCTCTTCAAAAATAAAATGACGTTTGTAGTAGCCCGGTCATAATCGAAAGAAGTTTCTTGCAAAATATTCGTATCAAGAAACAGTTCAACGTCTTTGTCAAATTCGATCAGAGCCAGGATTGCCTGTGCTACCGGGTTATCGTTATTACCGGGAGTGTCTTTATAACTGCTGTCCCGCTTCATACGATTGATGCTTTCTTGCAGATAATAGCTGTAGGTAATAAACAGCGAAAGCTTGTCAGCTTGCACGTCTTTGAAAACCGGGATGCTTTTTAACGGTATCGTTAATTCAGGATCCAAAATTTGGCCGCCCGCTTCGATTAGCCTGTATTTGCTGTCATGAATTTTGAGAAGGCTGGCCACAGCCGCGGACGATACACCAGGAGTCCGCATTCTTCTTAAAGCAAACCCCAAAAGCTTTGATAAATAATTAGTCATTAAGTAAAAAAAAAGCCTTTCTTAAATTTTCCAAACTTAACAAAAATTTTTGTTAAATAAAAATGTAATTTGTTGGTTTTTTTATACATATATTTGTGTTATGTTAGATTTTTCAGTAATTCGATAACAAAAAACACCCCACGAGATTTTAGCCGATTGCGCAGGGTGTTTAAAAAAGAGTCATCGTGAAAAAAGAACTCCAACGGCAGTCTAAAACAGGCAATCCAAAAAGGCAAGCTAAAGCATTAGTAAACAATGACTTAAATAATAGTCAAGTACCAGCCTTGTCCTGTTCAAATCCTGATTCCCAGGACAATATTCTAACTCCAACCTCATACTTCTTTTTTAAAGTAGCCCAAAAACGCCACTTGGATATTAACCGGGTGTTGCGCTGGTATTTCACGGAATTTGAAGAATAAACCGAAAAAACAAAATAACGACTAAAACCGGAAGAGTCAACCGGCAGAAACGACACCAATTATCATGGAACTAAACACCAACAATTTCAGCGACCATTCAAACAGCACTGTGAACGGCGCTAAGGATGAATTAAAAATTCTCGGCTCGGACTTGACCGGGCAAACCACCATTGAGGGCCATCGGAAAACGATGCTCACTCGGCATGTCAAAGACCTCAGGACCAGTCATCAAACCTGGGTGAGCAGACTACTGCTACCAAAAGGCGAAAAGGAAATGCTTAAGATTTTCGATGAAAAGGAACTCGAAGGCATTCGGATAGTCCTCGATGGTCAAAATGATGCCTTAAGAGTAATCTGTGCGTCTCATGTAAGCTTTATTAAGGAGGTAGTCAACACGATGCTGAAGACAGGACGATCCGGCCTGCAAAGCGCTGCCAGCGTAATTTTTAAGGAAAATGCCTTGACAATGCAAACCAACCTGACACGCATCAGCAATCAATTTTATAATCTGCTCGAGGCAAAGTACTATGATGCTGAAAAGCGACAGCCATTTGTGCAAAAGCAAATCATGAATGAAATAGACATCATGATTGCGAAGTGGAATCAGGACTTTATGATTTTACAAGACGATTTCAGTAAAATTTTAAATGAAAAAGTTTAATCGCCACATCCCCCGACCCTGTAGGGAAGGGGGATAATTTAAAACCAAACAAAAAATGAAAACTAAACTACAAAACCAGCCATCGGTGCCAATCATAACCAGGATTATGTTGCGGCCCTCACTGAAATACTACCTCATGTGTTCCGATGAAACGCAGCGGTCAATGGGCGAACTGGCGAAAACGCTTCTCTTCACGATATTATTTTGCGGGTCATTACTAGCATTAAGTATTTGCAACAATTGCTTCAACGGAGGATTTATTTATTTCCCCCTGGTGCTGATACCTTCAGCCTTACTTTATTATTTTATCGACAAGCCAATTGTTTTCACCGAAGTCAAGCCGGGACAATTTTTCCTCAGAAAATGGCGCATTTTTATTGCCTTAGCATTGGGCCTATTTAACTCATTTTTGGTTGACAGTTTTTATTTCTCGAAGGACATCGCTGCGGCCAGGAATAAGGAGATCAGCGTTGAGGAAAACAGAATTAGAGGTGAGTACGGTGCGAAAGATGTAGCAATCGACGCAAATAAGACAATCCTATATAAACAAATTGACAGCTTGAACGGGGAGTTGGCCAATGGCAGGCTTGCGCTCAATGCCGAAGCAGACGGATCAAGCCCTTACAAGCACGCGGGCATTGGCACCATTTATAAGACCAAATACGCCAATTACCTAGCCGACAGCACCGCCAGGGCCGGCCAAATCGCTCTAAAAATGAATGCGGTCAAAGGCATAGATTCCATACACCGGGTAAACGGGCAATTGCTCAATGCTGAAATAGCGCGTGTCCCTTCACAATTTTCACAGGGCATGAACAAAAATATGGAGCTGCTCCACGAGGTGGTTTTTCGTTCTGGCAATCCCACCAATATCATGATGTACCTGGTATTTTTCGTACTGACAATGATAACCGAATTAATACCCCTGCTGTCCAAGAAGTTCTATGACATAGCTGAATATTTCGAACGGTCAGCGAAGCAAAAGGACGTAAAAGAGCAGGAGGCGGTTTTAATCCACACTAAAGAAATGCAGCTGTTAGGTGACAAGCATACGCTGTCATTGCGCTACGAACAGGCTCAAATTCAGAGAGATCACCACCTGTCACAACTGCAGACCTACATTGAATTTAATCAGAGTATCGACCAGCGTATGAATGCCGAATTTGACCGCTTACAAGAGTTAGACGACATGTATAAGCGCAGCCATCCGCGGTTTTATGAAAGCCATTTTAAGGGAATGATCGTCGAAGCGTATGACAAATTGTTTAATTCGGTGAAAGCCGCTCGGATTTAATATAGCCACAAATGAAAACAATAATTCAAAGGATAGCACTCATTGCAATACTTGCAATGAGTGCTTGCACCGATTCCGCCTTAAAGGCCGAGTACATTGAAAGTTACTCGACCTGGATAAATACCCTTGAAGCCAATTTTGTCAGGTATAAAGATGCGGATTGGGCCAAAGCCGAAATTGATTTTACTTATTACAGTGACACAGAGTTCGAAAAATACAAGGATGTTCTAACCGATGCCGAAAAAGCCAAAATTGATAACCTGACAGGCCGGTATTACGGGATTTTAGCCAAGCATAAATTGATAGAAGCCAAAGTAGGGTTAAAAAGCATTCTCAATAAGGCTCAAGGTGCATATGAAGAACTGCAGAAATAATGGCGCGAACTTACATTTTTGCTTACACCTAACCAGTAGGATTTCCTCACTACTAATTCGAAACCAAACATGAAAAAGATATACTTTGCAAAAAGAATTCCAAAAAATTCAGAGGATAAATTCATTCTTGATATAAATGAAAGCATGTCCCCTGATGAAATCTATTCGTTATACGTTAAGAAACAGATGCTACACGGTTCTTACATCTATAATGGACATTGGATATTGCGACCACCGACATCGGAAAACCGTTTCCTATCACCCCGCCTACCAGGAGGCTTAACGCCATTTCACGTGTGGCAAATGGTTAAGAAAAAGATGGATGAAAGCGATGTAGTTGTTGGCACGGTAAACCCTAAATCGTATGGAACAATTGCCGAAGTTGGCTACGCATGTAACTGTGGCAACACGGCAGTTTATGTGCTGCCTGAAAACACCGTTAGTAACGAAGATCTGTCGGACCTCTGGTTC
>JABDGE010000070.1:0-982 GCA_013286235.1 Bacteroidota bacterium | reverse complement strand
TCTGGTTCGTTTTTCAGATGGCCTTGTCTACACGGTCATTTTGGTCAGATACAGACATTGAATCGATCGGCGATTTTTCGTTTTTTAATATCACGTCAATTAGCGACTATCTTCTTTTCATTGAAAATATCATTCCGGCCTTTATGAAAAAGTAATACATTTTCACTAACCATCAATTTCAATTAATTAATCATTTTGTCAATATAGGACGATTAACCTCACTTGCTATATCATAGTAATAGTGAGATACATTCGTCCCAATGCACTGGTTATTATTTCAAGGTCCAAAAAGCTGCTCGTCCAAAAAGCAACGGATAAATCTACCGGAAAAAGCTTTTTCCGCTTAATGGGGGGTGGAATTAACTTTAGGGAGACATCGCTGGCTGCGCTTCGCCGGGAACTTCAAGAAGAATTATCGATACAACTCAACAATGAAAAACTGCTTTCTGTGATCGAAAACATTTTTGAATTTAACGGGGAGCCTCGCCACGAAATCACATTTCTATATAGCGGCGATATCGCAGATGAGACACTTCCTGAAACAAGGATAAAAATATTGGACAAAGAAAACGAATATGGCGAATGGGTCGCCATTCAGGATATTAAGGACGGCAAAGCAATAGTATATCCTCTTGAGACTGTCAACTATATTTAATTTGTAACAGGTCCAAAGGCATTCATTTCTCCCAATCTCCACAAACACATCGCCAGGTTCCGTGTCCCTTTTCGAAGCTGTGACCAGCACCGAAAAGGACACCAGCTGTTTCCGCTACCGCGGGCTGACCTGTCAAAGTGTGTGTGGGAGAAAGGTCGTCATTCATATTCGCTCTCCCTGGCGTGGCATCCGTTTCGCTCAATCCCTCGACACCCGCTCGTTCCTCACGAGTGCTCGGTTTTCGCTTCAACCAATGCCCCGCCAGCCGCTCATCATTGTTTTGCTCGCCTGCTCAATCGCAAAACGCTTCACACCGGTGCGCGTTGA
>JABDGE010000069.1 GCA_013286235.1 Bacteroidota bacterium | reverse complement strand
AAAGATGCCAAAACTCCGGTATCGTTTTTGGCACGTAAAAAAGTATCCTAAATAATTTCACTGTATCCGCCTTAGGTATTGGTACATTGGCCAATGAGTCTTATTTTAGAACGACGATTTGAACTTGATGAAAAAGTTAATTTTTTTAGTTTTTGCCTGTTTTATTATCGCGGTAACCACTTCGGCACAAGAAATAAATGATGTAAAATCTGCAACGGCGTTCATTTATAACATGGCAGACTCGGGCTATCACCCTAATGGTACGGGCTTTTTTGTTGGCATCAATTCCTTGAAACATTCAACAAAATATTTTTATTATTTGGTCACCGCTAAACACGTTGTACAGGAAAAAGAACGATCATTTTACAAAACGATATACTTCCGGGTCGACAATAAACGACAAAATAGCAAATTTTTTCCTATCAACATCACTCCCGGCGGAGATGATAAAAATGTCTACTTCAGTACCGATCCCACAGTGGACCTTGCTGTTTTTCCCGTTTCATTACCCTGGGACACTTTAAACATCGTCCCGTTGCGACCATCTTATTTATCCGATACAACGGATTTTGACAGGCTGTCCATCGAAGAAGGTACAGATGTTTTTTTTATAGGTTTATTCAATTGGGATGGTGGTTACGACAAGATTGAACCGATGGTCCGTTTTGGGAAAATTGCTATGATACCAAAGGAGAGAGTAATGTCGACTGGGGAGAAAAGATGGTTGATACTGCTGGACTGCGATTCATATGGTGGAAACAGTGGCGCACCGGCGTATTTTAAACTTCCGACAGGCGACGGCAAAACTACACATGTACTGTTGGCAGGTGTTGTGAAGGGAAGCTTTGCGGCGACCGTCGATCAGAAGATAACCCCTAATATAAAGCGTTCTAATATAAATACTGACGGGATTTCTGAAATAACTCCGAGTTATCAGTTAAAGGCCATTTTGTATGGAAAGGAACTTTCTGAACTCAGAAAAAAAAACGACAATTAACATACACAAATTATGAATATCTGCTTCAAATCTAGGAACTATAAAGATGTTGGTATTTAGGCAAATGATCTTATTCAGACCGCAAACTTTATCGCCAATGAAAAAATTATTTTTTATACTTTCTGCGTCTTTCACGGTCGCATGGAGTGCAACTGCGCAAAACATGCAGCAATTAAAAACTTACACTGCATTCATTTATGTAAAAGGTGATACTTCCCTTGTCCCCAAAGCTACATGTTTTTTTGTTGGCATCAATCCTAACAAAGATTCGACCAAATACGATACTTATTTAATTACAGCAAAGCACAATTTGAGGTATAACGACGTGTCATTTTACGATTCCGTTTACATACGCGTTAATGATAAACGTTTACGATCGGTATTTATACATATCAAGTTGACTCCGGATGGTAAAGAAAAGAATGTATATTTCAATAAAGATGCATCTGTCGACCTAGCTGTGATTCCCTTGAAATTAGGATGGGATACCCTGGCTGCTGGTTATCTACATCCTTATTACTTAAATTTGACTAAGAAAGACGACTTTAATAAGTTTCAAATTAGGCAAGGAACAGATATTTTTTATATAGGCTTATTTGATTGGTATCAGGGTGTCAAGCAGCTTGAACCCATTGTTCGGTTTGGGAAGATCGCTATGATTCCAAAAGCAAGCCTTATTATCAACAGGCAAAAAATAGATTTGATGTTAATAGACTGTCGTGAATATGGTTCAAGTGAAGGTGCTCCGGTTTATTGCAAATTTCCGGCGAACGATGGAAAATCTTCCCATTTATTATTGGCTGGCGTTGTGTGCGGTTATTTTCGCGCCACTGACAACGCGGGGATTGACACTAATATTCTTAATTCGCCAATAAATAATGATGGAATAACATGCGTAGTGCCGGTCTATCAGCTCCGGGATATTTTATACGGCGAGGAATTACGCCAGTACCGTGAAAAACAAGGGAAAACCTACATGATAAAGTTGCAAACGCCGCGTTAATCTCCCATTCAGCCGCGAGAATGAGGAGCAAAAGCCATTGCGGCTGCTTCTCGTGCCTTGTGTGAGCATTCTCATGACTGCCGGGTTCGCCGCCTAACTGGCAAGCATGGCCATCGCATTATTTTAAATGCCTGCTCCTATCTCCTTCCCCCCGCCAGTCCAAGCCCCCACACTTGTCCACACCAGATTTTGGCGTCCACGCCCACTCAAATTAGCCGTCTGTCAGGCCCAAAAATTCAGATGGTAAATTCAGCCCAATTTTTCCGCATCCGTTAACTCCTAATATCAACGTTCACAGCCACTTACGGCGGCTAACAAATTTTACTAAGCTTACTCGTAGTGTTACGTCTCGTTACAGTTACTGTAAGCTTACGAAAACCCAATTTATTTTCGCCATAAAAACAAAACACCTTTGCCTGGGTCTGCAATTTTTGACTGGAATGATTGCAACTCATATCCCGATAGGTTATTGGGACACAACTCACAACTCACAACTGACCACTCACCACCTCACAACATGCTGTGAACGGTAAATAAGAATACAGGATTTTTAGCAAATAAAGGATACAGGATAAATGGCAAGAATGATGTAGGGAAAATGGTAAGAATAAATACATAGTTCATCTTTTGGGGGCAAGCCCCAAAAAACACAACAAAAACACAACAAAAACACAAACAATACACAACAAAAACACAAACAATACACAATAAAACCTGGGGATTATCTCCTGCGTATTGTCGAAAAAATAGCTGTAGATAGCTGATAATTAGTTCTTTGACATATTGAAAGTTTATTTTCAAACACCGTAGAGACGCGATGCTTCGCGTCTCAGTCCGTAATTTTGAGGTGTACTTCGCGTCTCCAACAGGAATTTTGATGTGTACCTTCCGCGTAGAGGCAGCGAACGAAATCCAACAATAACCCGCAAAAAACATAGCATTAACCTCGCATTAACTGGCTATAATCAGCAATAACTATGCAAAAAACATATCATCAACCTCGCATTAACCTCGCAAAAAAGAGGCAGCAATCAAGGGCTTTAGCGGCAATTAAAAAAGTATAATTAGCTATAAATCAATAGCTTTATTGTCAGGCATGACATATGCAGGCACCGAAGGGCATTCGTTTTTTTACAAAAAACAAAAAATTGGTTCGGTATTTACAGTAAAAGCAAAAAACCCGCTGTTCGAAGCTTGTAACTTCGAATACTGTATGCGTGTATGCGACTACAGCATACAAATGCAAAAAGCCTTCAGCTTTTCGCTAAAGGCCTTCTACCTAAAAGTAGCCCCGACGGGAATCGAACCCATATCTAAAGTTTAGGAAACTTCTATTCTATCCATTGAACTACGGGGCCAGGTGGATTTACGATTTTAGATTTACGATGTGTTTATCTAGTTTCGGATTTCGGATATTCGTCCCGATAACTATCGGGATCGGATTTATCTGTAACCGATCTCAGATTTGTTTCCTGATTTTTGCAAAGGTGCGAATTAATGTGCAGATTTCAAATGTGCAGATGCTCCTTAGTTAAAGCTAAGGCGCACGAAGTGTGCAGATTTGCAAATGTGAATGATGCCTGTTTTGAAACACCGGTACGCTACTGATCTTTTTGAACGGGCCCAATACTTTTTTTGAACGCCCATTCTGTCAGTTCTCACCCAGCTTGTCACGTTTCTCAAATCTCACATCCCAAATCGTAATTCGTAAATCGTAAATCAAAAATATCATTGCGCTGTCCACGTATTATTGCTTTCATCCGCATCCATAAAGATGCCGCCGTCGATTTTGGCCGATTTAACGGCTTTGCCGGTTTTTACACTGACCGACATGGACGCCTGGTTTTGTTCCCAAACCGCCGGGGTTTGGTGGAAGGTTTCGGTGGTACCGTCGGTATAGGTTACAATAATATCGAATGGAACAGCAAATCCGCCGATATTGTCGATGCTGAAGGTGTAGCCGCTGCCTGTTTTTGTACCGTTGGTAAGCGCGAGGTCGATGTAATTGTGCGTGAAAAACCAGTTATTAAAAAACCAGTTGAGGTTTCGGCCGGAGCCGGTGCTCATGGAATTGAAATAGTCCCAGGGGATGGGGTGTTTGCCGTGCCAGTTGGCCATATAAAATTGAAGGGCTTTTTTGAACAGGTCGTCGCCGAGCAGGTCTTTCAGTGCGAAGTAGCTGAGCGAGGGTTTGCCGTATTCGTTATCCCCCAGGCCCTCGCGCTGTTCGGTGCCGGGGGTGATGATGGGCAGATCCTCGCCGGTTGCGGCGCTGTGAATCCAGCCGTTTATCCTGAAATCTTTATACAATGAGTCGGCTTTTGCCTGGCCTACTTCTGTGGCCCCCAACAGCCGCTCAAAGGTGGTTGCCCAGCCTTCGTCCATAAAGCCGTAGCGGGTTTCGTTGATGCCCATATAAAAGGGGAAATACGTATGCGCTATTTCATGGTCCTCCACGAACTCGGCAAAATGAAGGTCGCTTTCGTACGAATCGTTCACCATCATGGGATACTCCATGTCGGCGTAGCCCTCAAAGGCCGTCATTTTGGGGAAAGGATAAGGAATGCCCGGCAGGTTATGCGAGAGCCAATCCAGCGTATGGCGTCCAAACTGCACCGCATGGTGAAAATCCTTTGCGCTATCAGCGAAGGCGGCCTGCATGCTGGCGCGGCGATGCGTGGCGTCGTCGACCACCGCGCTGGCAGCATCCCAATCGTAATGATCGCTGAGGCCAACAGCCATATCGGTGATATGTTCGGCCGTCCATGTCCAGGTGTTGGTGGCGTTTTGGGTGGTCACCTTTTTAGCGGCGAGTTCGGCGAGGGTGGCCACATGGATGGTGGAGTCGCTGCTGAAGGATTTTTTCAGCCGCGCCAAATATTCCGGGCGAAGCACCTTATCGGCGTTTTGCAGCGTACCTGTCGACCATACGATGTAGTTTTTGGGCACAGTGACGTTGAGGGTATAGTCGTTAAAATCGTTGTAAAACTCGAGCGCCTCTATAAATTCATCCTCGTCCCATCCTTTATAATCGTCGAACACGGCTACGCGGGGATAGAAATAAGCGAGGTAAAAGGTAGTGCTGTCTATCACGCCTTCGCGGCCATGCCCGGTTGAAAGGTTATAATGCCAGGTTAAAGCCAGCCTGATAGAATCGTGCGGCGCAAGGGGTTTGGTTAGCTTAATGGATTGGTTGGTGCTCACGGAACTGTTGTCCCATTTCTTCGCTTCGCCATTGATGTGGAGCGAATCCACCTGCAAACCGGCGCCGAGGTAATCTGCATCTGTACCGAAAAACCTGGCCGCGCCCGGTTTGTGAATGTTCATGATCACTTTAAAGTTTAGCCTATGGAGTGTATCGGGGCCGTTATTGACATAGGTAATTTGTTCATTTCCAGTTACAGCCGGGTTTGGCGGTGAAACGGATACGGAGATATTATACCGTCCGAAGTTTTGCCAATAATTGTTCCCGGGCCGGCCATCCAGTGAGCGCGTGCCCTTTTGGAAGGCCTTTTTTATTTCGCGGGGCATATAAAGGTTTTGGGCGTTTGCCTGCGCTAAAACGCAAACAAACAAGAAGGGCAAAAGGAGATGTTTTAACTTCATAACGACGGTGATTTTTATGCTAAGACGATTTGCAATAGTAAAGAGTTACAAACAGATTTTATAGGGGAAACGCATATTTATATAAAAGCTAAAAGCAGAAGGCAAAAAGCTAAAAGCGAAAAATTGATCATCAAAAGAATGAGCCTTATCAATGTGAAATTAATTAATAGACCCAATATAAACAATAAACGCGTTGCGGAGAATTTTACCACTAAGAAACCAATCGCTTTAAGAATTGCCCGCAGCATAAGTAAGTATGTTTAAGAGAACGACGACGGCAAATTTGACCACGGGTCACGGAGAAGGCGCGGAGAACACAGAGGACGCGCCGAAGGCGCTAAGGCTTCTGTGTTTTTACCCCGCCCGGCGCCTATCTTTTACCCACTCAATTTTTACTTATTGTAATTTGTACACTTTTAACCAAAATATCACAAAAAATCCAGCCTTGTTTGAGTATTTTTTAAAAATTATTTTTAAAAAAAAGCATTCGAATTAACAATCTTGTATAAAATGACAAGTTTCTTTAAAATTTATATATAATGGCATCAAAATTTTACCATTTTGTAAAATATTTGGTAATTTTTTGAAACGATTTGGATTATATTTTTTACAATAAATAGATTATTAATTAATAAAATGGAAATAGTCGTTGAATTTTTTATACAAAATATGCAATTATTGAAAAAGTGTAACATAAATGCTGCATTTTTTGTCGATTTGTTTACAAATAGGCTATATTATTTGTAAGTTAGCAAATAGTTAACCCCTTTACATCACCAAACTAAACAGTCATGATTAAAAATTTACGTTTTCTTCTTTTTGGGGCCATTCTACTTTCATATTCCCCTTTGATGGCCCAAAAGTTAACAGGCACCGTCACAAGCGCCGGCAAGCCATTGTCGGCCGCCAGCGTACGGGCGACGCCTTCGGACATTGGCAGTTCAACCGACGACCAGGGCCATTACAGCCTTACCCTCAAGGCCGGCACTTACAAGGTGTTCTTTTCGGAAATCGGCTACGAAAGCAAAACGCTGACGGTAGTATTAGCCGATGGCGAAACCAAAACGCTTAACGTTGACCTTGCCACCGCTTCCTCGGCATTAAACGAAGTGGTAGTGGTTGGTACGCGCGGCGGCAACGGACGAAGCCGGATGCAGTCGCCGGTACCGGTTGACGTGGTGAGCGTTAACAGTGTGGCCGACAACACGGCGAAGCCCGACCTGATGAGCCAGCTGAACCAGAACGTACCATCTTTTAACTACAACAAACAGTCGGGTGCGGATGGCGCCGACGCGATCGACTATGCCAGCTTACGCGGCCTGGGTTTCGACCAGACCCTCGTATTGATCAATGGCATACGCCGCCACGAATCGGCTTACGTTGACCCGGGCGAAGCTGCACGCGGCCGCGGTGACGCAGGTACTGACTTAAACGCCATTCCCGAGGCAGCCATCGACCATGTTGAAATCCTGCGCGACGGCGCCTCGGCCCAATACGGTTCGGACGCGATCGCGGGTGTGATCAACATCGTTTTGAAAAAAGACGTGAACCTTTTGACCGTTGACGCGGGTTTCAGCGGTTATGACGATCAGAAATACAATACGCTGAACTACCCTGACCCGAAAGCCTATTACACCGGCAAGAAATTTGACGGGCAAACGTTTACCGCCGGCGCTGATTATGGAATCGCTGTTGGCGACGACGGCGGTTTCCTGAACGTTGGCGGCAACTTTGAAGACGCCGGTAAAACCTTCCGGATGGCGCCCGACCTGCCGATTAGCCGTGAACGCCGTGCATTTGGCGATGGCGAGGTTGAATCAGGCGGCGGCATGTGGAACTTTGAAGTTCCGCTGAAAGGAACCAGCACCACATTTTATTCCTTCGGTGGGTATAACTACAAATACTCCGAAGTATACGCCTACACCCGCAGCTGGAACTACATGGGCCTCCGTGTGAACCCAACCAAGTTCCCGACCGATCCTACTACCGGCGATTTAATTTATGTGCCGGGAATTATGCAGAACGACGCCCCTAACGGCGCAACCTTTGACCCGGATAACGTTTACTACGACCCGGAAGAAGATGTGTATATCCAGGACCTTTCGGCAGCTTTTGGTTTCAGGGGCAAGTTTAGCAGCGGCTGGGAATGGAATATCAGCAACAACACCGGCCGCAACAATTTCCACTACTATGGAGAGAATACATTCAACGCCTCGTTGCCTTATGTAGCCGGCCAGCCTATCCAAACCCGTTTTGACGATGGCGGCTTCAACTACCTGCAAAATACCACCAATGCAGATATCACCAAACATTTTAACAAAGTTGCCAAGGGCGCGCAAGTGTCATTTGGCACCGAGGTTCGCTACGAGCGTTACCAGATCTACGCGGGGGAGCCTAACTCGTACAGAAATGGCGGCGCTACTATTCCAACAACTGTAACCGGCTCAAAAGGGCAAGACTCCACTGTTTACGAATCAAAAGCTCCTGGTTCCGAAGGTTATCCCGGCTACCAGCCCGGTGATGCACACGTAGCCGACCGCGGTTCAGAAGCGGGTTATGGTGAATTTGTTTTAGATATGACCAAAAAATGGCTGATAGACGTTGCCGCACGGGTGGAAAACTATGACGATTTTGGCTTTGTCGGCACAGAGAAATTTGCCACACGTTACCGGCTTACTGATAATTTTAACCTGCGCGGATCCATCAGTACAGGCTTCCGTGCGCCTGCCCTGCAGCAACAGGATTTTAGCAACACGAACACGACAATCGGCGCAGGCGGTGTGCTGGAATATGAAAAGACCGTACCTAACTATTCCGACGTGGCCAGGGCAGCCGGCATACCCAAACTCACCGCCGAAAGGTCCGATAACTATAGCTTAGGTTTTACCTGGCAGCCCTTCAGTAACCTGACTGCTACGGTTGACGGTTACCAGGTGGATATCAAAAACCGCGTGGTTTACTCGGGTGTTTATTCAGAAGGCGACCCCACCTTTGGCAATCCCAATACGCCGGGAACGCTAAATAACCTTCTTCAAGCGAACTCCATACAGGAAGCCGCATTTTTTACCAACGCCGTGAATACCACCAACCGTGGTGTGGATGTGGTTATCGACTACCGTAAACGCTGGAACAACCAGCACTTTAACGCTACATTGTCGGGCAACATGCAGGATGTGATCATCGACAAGATCAATGTGCCGGCAACTTTCAGAGGTTCGGCCAGCGATAGCGCCAACTTCTTTTCGGACAGGGAGCAATATTTCCTGAAATATGCGGCGCCAAAAGCAAAGTACAACCTGAACCTGGAGTACGGCTTCAAAAAGTGGTCGTTCGGTACCAGGTTTACCTATTTTGGTTTAGTGAAGGAATTGGGCTTTGGCGAAGTAAGCGCCCCGGCCGGTGCTGCCGATCAGTTCTTCCCCTATGTTGAGCTGGATAATGGCAGCGGGGAAGTGCCGGAAATATTCGTGTTTAACCCGAAAATAACTACTGATATCTACGCGTCTTACAAAATCCAAAAGAATTTGGCATGGGACCTGGGCATCGACAACCTGTTCAATGTACACCCGGATGAAGCCATCGTTAAGGGCTCGAGCAGCGCCACAAGCGGCACCAGCTCCTTTGGCGACAGCAACTCGGGCGGTCCGTTCGAGTCGGTTCAAATGGGATTCGACGGCATGAGAATTTTCACGCGGCTTAAATGGTCGTTCTAATATAATCTTTAACTACCTATCTCCGAAGGCTGTCCCGGGTAAACCGGGGCAGCTTTTTTTATCGTATCCGGCAGGCATTGACTTTTTATTACTCCAGGCTGATTACAACAGTCAAGGGAAATCGCTTTTAGAATTTCCGGTAGCTTAAGCGCGTGGGTGCAAAAATGATGTCGGCGAAGTTAAGCACAAGAGGGTAGGGAGAAGTCCCAGAGAACACAGAGGGAAAATTTACTTTTATGGAGAGCTATTTTTAAACGCATTTCCCTGTGCAACAGGGCTACGGTACTTGTTTTAATAATATGTTAATATATTGGGGACAAACAAAAAATAAGTTTGCAGGTTTGTATAATATAAATTATTATCAAAATCATATTCAAAATGAAAAGAGCAAAATATTTTTTAATACCTTTTGTGGCGTTTATGGCTGCTTGTGCACCCCATGTTTATGTGGCTACGCAGCAACCGCCGCCGTCGCCACCACCAGCACCTGTGGAGGTGACTGCGCAGCCGGTAGCTCCGCCAAATTCATACCAGGTGTTCTACGATGCGTTAGGCCCTTATGGCAGGTGGATCGACTACCCGGGTGAGGGGTATGTTTGGGTTCCAAATTTGGGCCCCGATTTCAGACCATATGCGACCAACGGCCATTGGGTGTACAGCGACGCAGGCTGGACCTGGGTGTCGGGATATAATTGGGGCTGGGCTCCTTTCCACTACGGGCGATGGTTTTTCGAAGCGGGCTATGGCTGGATGTGGCTGCCCGGTCATCAATGGGCGCCTGCCTGGGTAACATGGGGACGGTCGGGAAACTATTACGGCTGGGCTCCGGTAGCGCCTCATATCAAGATAGAAGAACATTCGTGGACCCCACCCGAAAGCTCGTGGACATTCGTGCCGGCAGAACATATTACGCATGAGAATGTGGTGAACTATGCAGTTAATAACAAAACAGTAATTAACAATACAACCATTGTAAAAAACGTTACGGTGATCAATAACATCACCAACAACAAAGTGGTTAATAATAATGTGACCAATAACGTAACCAACAACAACACCAACGTGGTTTATAATCGCGGTCCTGAGGTAAATGAAGTTGAAAATGTCAGCAACATCAAAATCCAAAAGGTGACGATAAACGAAAAGGCCGAACCAGGCGCCGCCATCGTCAATGCCAATAAATTAATGGTTTACCGGCCGATGATAAAGCAGACGGTAAATTCAGGCGAACGGAAGCCGGCCCCTGTCAGGGTTGAGCAGTACCACAAGGCTGGTCAATAACGAGAAAGAATATATCATATACCATTTAAGGGTCGCTTTTCGGCGACCCTTTTTTTGGTGCGCCCGGAGGAGGGTCGAGAGACAGCGGCCAGGAACCAAGAACCAGGAATCAAGAGCCAAGGGTTAAGAACCAGGAACCAAGAGCTTAGTAGAGTGGCAGTGGCAGTAGCAGTTATGATTAATAGGCAAGGGTCAAGAGCCTGGAACCAGGAATTAGAACCAGGAATTAAGCGTTAATCTCTCACCTGCGGAGAAGGAACCAGGATAAGCAGGTAAATTCCGGCCAATTGCAGCTAAACAAAGACCCCAAAGGTCCAATTCTGTCTCTTGTCGACAATTAGTCCATCTCATCCGTATTTTTCATGGTTCTTGGCTCTTGGTTCTTGGCTCTTGATTCGCTCTATTAAAGATCCTTTATTATATCATACGTTGAAAAATCTCATGTAACCTAACAGCCGCGCTTTCGTATAAATGCTCACCATTTTTTACCAATGCTAAACAGCAAGGAAACCAGCCTATTAAAAAATATTCCTAAAAGGAGCAGCCAGATGGGTTTGCTTGCCTTTTCGGTAAGTGTTGGGGTTGCCACCTACTATTATTTCCTGGGCTTGTTTATCTCATCAGTAATGGTGGGCTGCTTTTCGGCGGCAGTAGGCATCATTTTATTTTTGCAGTATATACGCGTACTGGTGCGGGCACAGACTTTGATACTTGCCTGCATCTGCATTTTGCTCATTGTAAGCTCCCTTGTTGAAGGCTCCGTCACCGGGCAATACTTTTACTTTTTCGCCGTAGTGGTGGTTATTCCGGTAGTGGTAGACTATAAACAATCAAGCAACCTTGAGGTTGGCATTACCTATGGAGTGGTAATAACATCCTTTGCCGTATGCTTTTATTTAGGCGAAACCCACCATCCGTTCGAAACCATACCGGCCGCCGTTTCGCGGCAAATGCTTTTCAGCAACGCCGGTTCGGCCGTTATGTTGACTCTGCTGTTCTCGGTAGCTTATATCTACTATGAAAAGCAGCATCTCAAAGCCATCCTGCACGAGAAAAACAACGCCATCGCCGCCCGGACAAAGTTTTTATCCACCATGGGGCATGAATTACGAACCCCGCTCAATGGCATCATCGGCGCCCTGAATATCATCCAGGACGAATACCCCAAACAAGCAAAAAACGAATATTTTCCCGTGTTGAAATACTGCAGCAACCATATGCAGCGGCTCATTAACGATATACTCGATTTTAACAAGATAGAGGCCGACAAACTAAGCATACATCCTGTTGAAGTTAATTTGAAACAGCTGTTAGTGAACTCCACGCTGCCGTTTTACAGCCATATCGGGGAGAAGCATCTGCAGTTGATCGTGACGATTGACCCAAAATTAGATGCCTTTGTGCTTGTTGATGACGTTCGGCTTATCCAGGTGCTCAACAACCTGTTGTCGAACGCTATGAAATTTACCGAGAAGGGGTACATTAAGCTGGTAGCTGCGTGTTCACATATCACTGGCGATTCGGTTGGTGTGACTTTTAAGGTGGAGGACAGCGGAATTGGCATCAAACAACGCGACCAGGAAAAAATATTTGAATCGTTTGGACAGGTGTTTAACGAAAGCACCCGCAAGTACAGCGGCACAGGTTTGGGTCTTACCATTTGTCTGCGCCTGCTGCGCCTGATGGGCAGCGATCTGCTCCTCGAAAGCGAGGACCAAAAGGGCAGCATTTTTAGCTTCGACCTGCTGCTGGAACGGCCGGCGGCAACCACAGTAGAAGCCAATCCGGTAGTTACAGACCAGGCGGATCTGAACGGACTAAAACTGTTACTGGTGGATGATAACCAGATCAATATCATGATAGCCAAAAGGATGCTTACCGGCAAACAAGCCATTTGCAGTTGTGCCTACAACGGGCAGGAAGCCCTTGATGTGCTGGCCTGCGACAGTACATTCGACCTGATATTGCTCGACCTTGAGATGCCCGTTATGAGTGGCTATACCGCTATCCGCGAGATCAAGATCAAATATCCCCACATTCCCGTCATTGCCCTGACGGCCTCGCTCGTGGATGAAAATAGCGCCGCAAACCTGATAGCCTCCGGCTTTGCCGATTGCGTATTAAAACCTTTCCAGCCCCAGCACCTGTTTGAGCAGATAAGGAAATATGTACATGCCGGGGCAGAGAGCCCTTGATTAGGCAGTCTAAAGTCTTAAGTCGGGAGTCTTAAGTCAGAAGATCGAGAAATTTTCTTAGCATTTACGACTACGCACGGTTGATTCACCACGGGTACAAATACCCTCCAGGCGTTTTCCTTAAAGTTGAAAATGTATATTTACGGCTGGTGCTAAATACTGCCAGGCAGAGGCGTATTTATCTTAAGGGCTGTTTATATGAGTCAAATCGATATTTGGGATGATACCGGTAAAAGAGCGCCTGATTTGGCTGGATTACTTGAATATTTCCCCGGTTTTTTCGACAAAGCGGAAAGCCAGGTACTGTTTGACTCATTAAGGTCGTCCGTTCAGTGGAAACAGGAAACGCTGCGCTTGTACGGGAAGCAAATACCCACACCAAGATTAACGGCCTGGTATGGGGATGAGGGCGTGGCCTACAAATATTCCGGCCGAACGTTTTACGCTTTAGCCTGGACTGAAGAATTACTATACATAAGGGAAAAGTTGGCAAACGTTACCGGAGTTTCGTTCAACAGTGTCCTCCTCAACTTATACCGCGACGGGAATGATTCCATGGGCTGGCATAGCGACGACGAGCCCGAGCTGGGAACTAACCCGGTAATTGCGTCCGTAAATTTCGGGCAGGAACGGCGGTTTGATTTCCGGAATAAAACAGATCACACTGAAAAATATCGTATTAACCTTGCCAATGGATCGTTGCTGGTTATGAAAGGCGATATTCAGCACCTGTGGCAGCACCAGGTTGCTAAATCAGCTAAAGTAAAAGATGGCAGGATCAATTTGACGTTCAGGGTAGTGAAGAAGTAGCGTTTATTGTTGCCCTGCCTTATGCATCTTCGCGCGACAATGCCGCAGAATGAATCACATGAAGCATCGGTTTTTCTCGTTTCAATTTCTTTCATTAAAATATATATATCTTTATGTCATAAACCAAACTCGCTATGGACCAAGACGCCTCAAACTTCCCGAACCCTCCCGCTAATCTAAAAAAAACCCAACGCCGCAGACAATTGCTGCCCTGGTGGGTGGTTGGCTTTGCATGGTTATTTATGGTGTTTGGCGTCTTCACTCTCTTTGGCCTGGTATTGGGATTGCTGCACCAAAGGGTAAACGTGTCGATACTGGGGTTGAGTACAGACCAACTGATATCTCTTAAAGGAACATTACTAATCCTGCTGTTTTCATTCAAAGCGGTCACTGCCCTGGCATTAGAAACTGAAAAGGTTTGGGCCGTAAGGTTGGCCAAAATTGATGCGATCATTAGTGGTTTGGTTTGTATTGGCGTGATGATCTACCCCATTTTTTTCGGCCACGGTTTTAACTTTCGGTGGGAACTGGTAGTTATTATTCCGTATTACGACAAAATGTACAGCATTCAAAACGATTGGGAGAATTTTGATTAAGAGTAAGCGACCGGGCCAGTGATTGCATCATAGTTAAATAATAGTGTTTTAGCCGATTATCCGGGGGTGACGGAAGCGGGGTTTGATATTCAAAGTTACCCGGTATGACTTTGTAATATGGAAACATCACGATGGAACAAAAATCTTATTCCTTTGGTTTAAGCCGGCATCCGCTGCTCGGCGAGACAATTGGCTGGAATTTAGGGCGTACCTGCAATAAATTTCCGGACAGGGAGGCGTTGATCAGCGTAGAACAAAGTCGCCGTTTTACTTACAGCGAATTCTGGCAACAGGTAACCATCGTTGCGAAGGCATTGCTTGCGCTGCATGTGCACACTGGTGATCGTGTGGGTATCTGGTCGCCAAACCGTTATGAATGGGTGCTCATGCAATATGCCAGCGCGCGAGCAGGAGTGATACTGGTAAATATAAATCCCGCTTACCGTATATCGGAGCTGGCATATGTATTGGGCCAGTCAGGTGTGAGCGTGCTTTTTTCGGCATTATCGTTTAAGGCCAGCGACTATAAAGAAATGATTGACGAGGCGAAGAGCCTATGTGAAAACCTGCGGGAAGTAATTTTCTTTGATCGGGACTGGGAACACTTTCTGGGCAAAGCAAGTAATGTAGGTGATGACCAACTGGCATTAGTTGAAAACAGCATTCAGTTTGATGACCCTGTGAATATCCAGTACACGTCGGGAACGACTGGGTTCCCCAAAGGTGTTACGCTTTCGCATTATAACCTTTTGAATAATGGGTATTTTATCGCCAAAAGGCTTGGCTACAGTGAAGAAGACAAAGTTTGCATCCCCGTTCCATTCTATCACTGTTTTGGCATGGTGATAGGTAATTTGGCCTGCACCTCGCATGGCGCCTGCATGGTGATCCCTTCCGAAAGTTTTGAGCCGGTTAAAGCGTTGCAAGCCGTTGAGCGCGAACGGTGCACTTCGCTATACGGAGTGCCAACCATGTTTATCGCGGAACTGCAATTGCCTGAATTTGACCGGTTCAATTTGTCGTCGTTGCGAACAGGCGTTATGGCAGGTTCCCCCTGCCCCGTTGAAGTAATGAAAAAAGTGCAATCGCTCATGCACATGAAAGACGTACAGATATGCTATGGAATGACAGAAACATCGCCGGTATCTACACAAACATCTGCCGGCACCCCGTTTGAAAAACAGGTTGGCACCGTAGGCACTGTGCAGGACCACCTGGAGATAAAGATAATAAATCCCGAAACGGGTTACCTGCAGGAACGCAACCAACCGGGCGAACTCTGCACACGCGGTTACTCGGTAATGCTTGGCTACTGGAACAATGCGAAAGCGACCGCTGAAGCTATTGACCAGGCACGATGGATGCATACCGGCGATCTCGCTACAATGGATGAGGATGGTTACGTGAATATTGTAGGCCGGATAAAAGATATGATCTTAAGGGGCGGTGAAAATATTTACCCCAGGGAGATTGAAGAATTTTTGTACACACATGAAGCCATTGCCGACGTGCAGGTGATCGGTGTGCCCAGCGAAAAATATGGCGAAGAAGTAATGGCATGGGTAAAAATAAAATCTGACTGCGGTTTGTCGGAAAATGACCTGGTCGATTTCTGCAGCAAACAAATAGCTCACTATAAAGTTCCAAAGTACTGGAAATTCGTAGATGGTTTTCCGATGACGGTCACAGGCAAAATAAGAAAAGTGGAAATGCGTGAAATCGCGATTGAAGAACTTGGCCTGCAGGAAATCGCGAAAATACGGACTTCGTAACAAGTTGAAATGCTCCCGCCGCCCGGAGGGGCGATGTAACATCGGTGCACTCTGCTGCTATCGCCGACAGCCTTTTTTCCATCCCACCCCAAAGTATCGTTTTTACTAATGCAAAGGAGTTTGGGGATTATTTGATCAAAGACTTGAATAAAAAACTATAGTCCAGGCTGCCTTTGCTCGCCACCGATTAGATGTCGGCTTCGTTGATCAAGATGCCCGCGTGAGGTGGAACCGGTGCTTCCTGACCCATGATCAATTGCGCTTCCAATACCACCCAGTTTACACGTATTTTTGACACTTAATCCTAAATTACTTCCCACCGAACGCTATATTTGGCTTAATCGTTCGCACGGCTTTTTCAACATGAACATCAAAACAATCCTATAACTGCCATCATGAGAAGCACCCCAAAAATAACCCTCGCCCTGGCCTTCGCAGTCTTTGCCCTTAGCCCGGCTATTGCCCAGCCGGTGACCAATCCCATACCGCGAATCGTCGAAAAGGATGGCCGCCACGCCTTACTGGTGGATGGTAAGCCTTTTTTCATGCTGGGCGGGCAGGCGCATAACTCCAGCGCCTGGCCGGGAATGCTGCCACAGGTGTGGACAGCCGCCGAAGCCATGCACCTGAACACGCTTGAAGTGCCGGTTTATTGGGAACAGATAGAAGCGCAGCCCGGCCATTTTGATTTTTCGATTGTGGATACACTGCTAAAACAGGCGCGGGCGCACCGGGTGCATTTGGTGCTACTGTGGTTCGGCACCTGGAAAAATGGGAGCAACCATTATATGCCGGCCTGGATGAAGACCGACGCCGCCAAATATCCCAATATCGCCGGCAAGAACGGGCAGCCTGTTGATTCGCCTTCACCCCTTTACCAGGCAACACTTGACGCTGACATTAAAGCTTTCCGCGCCCTAGTGCGCTACCTTAAACATGCTGATGCACCACATACGGTGCTGATGGTGCAGGTGGAGAATGAATCAGGGGCGTGGGATAGCATGCGGGATTATTCGCCCCTGGCACAAAAACTGTTTGAGGGGCAAGTACCACCAGAACTGTTAAAGCCGGCGATACTGCAGGCGCTGAACGTGCCTGTGGTTACTGATGGCAGCTGGCAGCAGGTGTTTGGTGACCGTGCCGATGAATATTTTAATGCATGGCACATTGCCCGGTATGTGGGGCAGGTTGCCGCAGCGGGTAAAACGGAATACCCTTTGCCTCTTTACGTGAACGCAGCCCTGCGCGACCCGCTGACCAACCCCATGGCTAATACGTACGAAAGCGGCGGCCCCACCGATAACGTGATCCCGATATGGAAAACTGCCGCGCCGGCCATCGACCTGCTGGCGCCCGACATTTACCTGCCGGGCAGCCAAACCATCCTAAAGGTATTAGACCTGTATGAGCGTTCTGATAATACCCTCTTCGTGCCGGAATGCGCCCTGAGTGCCGACCGGGCTAAATACCTGTACGAAGTGATCGCCCGCGGTGGTATCGGATTTTCGCCCTTTGGCATCGACGCGAACGGCCGCCCCGAAACTCCCGCCGAAACCGCTGAGCGCCTGGCGCCTTTCTCCACAGACTATGCCATGACCGGCCCCATGATGCGCCAATTAGCTGAATGGAGCTTTGAGGGCAAAATAAAAGCCGTGGTAGAACACGAGGACCACGCCGACCAAACCATCGACCTGGGTGCCTGGCAGGCCGTTGTGTCTTTTGGTTCAGGCAGGCACAATACGGCAAAAACGGATGATGAGGCCAATGGCAAGCTCATGATCGTACAGGTGGGCGCCGATCAGTTTGTGGCGATCGGCTCCCGTTGTCATATCACTTTCCATCCAACAGGAAGCAATGCCGGTCGCGCATGGCAGTATTTAAGGGTAGAGGAGGGACATTATGTAAACGGGGCATTTAAATTTCTACGCATCCTTAACGGCGATGAAACCGATTTTGGCGGGCCGAGGTTTGGTGGGGAACCGGTTGTGTTGAAGGTGGAGTTGGTGGTGAGATGAAAATGTGCGGATATGCGGATGGTCCCCAAAAATGTTGTTCATGTTGTATCCGCTGACCTCGCCTCCCGTAATACCATATTGTTGATTTTGGGCTGTAAGTATCCAGATCAGCACAAATTCCAGGACAAAGTCGCTGAAGCTCACCGCGCGCTGAAGCTCGATGGTCTCGAACGTTTTAGCGGTATAGAAGTAGCAGGAAAACATGCAGAATGTGTTGAACATGGGAGGCGGGAAAATAGCCGCGAACCAAATAAACGCTGCCGGGTCGGGCACATTGCCCATGGTGGTAACCTGGCCTAAAAATGAAAATAAGCAGAAGAAAAATACAGGGTAATAAACAAGGGGGGTGACAAAAATGATTTTGAACGCCGTGTTTTTAAATGGAACGCCCGCCGGGGCAAGCCGCTGCAACCTGATAGCTACCGCCCATTCCCAGCACATTTTCCCACCGCATACCAAATAACGGCCAAAGGCAATAATTTTAAGTGACCGAAAATTACCGCCGGATCGGGTTGATCGTATCACATAACATGAGCCATCATGTTTATCACTGTGACAAACCCAATTATAAACGGCAGAACGATGAGGGCCAAAATAATTGCCAGTGCCTGGCTCGTAAAAATATTTCCATGTCAATCAGGTTTAAATCGGTTTGGGGATAGGCAAACACCAGGCTAAATATGGAAATTTAGTCGTATTTAATGCTATATATCTATTTCACAGTATGTAAAAAAAATCGCCGTCCCTGGTTTTATCAAGATGTAAGTTAGGAATAAATGAATTATCCAATCCGAGGTCATTACCGCGATGACCGGAAACACTTTTGGTGATGACACTACAGAGGGGAAAATTTACGCCAGATGGCACGAACCATATCGGCTAGAAATAATTACATCGGGCTCATCAAAAATATTTAATACTTTTATGTAACGAAATGCCTCTGCTGCAGCGCTATGTGAACTACTAAACGTAAAACCCTTGAAAAAAGATCAGCAACTCAACATCCTGCGTGTCGTCGCTTTAATAGCGTGGGCAATTGGCGCGGGCCTATCAGTTTACCTAACGCTCCTGGCCGGTCATCGCAATAAGTCGATACTACTGGTTGTGCTGTTTTTGATTTGGGTAGTCTCTCCTTTTGTGGCGATCCTTGTAATTCACGCATTCTACAGGCTTAGGGCAGCCGTGATTAGGCTCACGATTTATAGCGTCATGGTTATTATTACCGCTGGCTCGTTGTTGGATTATAGCCGCGTGCTAAGCCCTGCGGGTGCAAAACCGGCGGGTGTCTTCCTGGTTGTTCCCCTCCTGTGTTGGATTCTGATTGCTATCGCCATCCCTGTGGCCGTAGCACGGTCCCGAAAAGAATTGTAAGGCAATTCGTCAGACGCTAAGCTTATTGAGCGCAATAAGCTCAATTAACAACCCTGGCACAAACAAACTTTTCGCTGTTTACGCCCCCAGGTATGTATTCAAATTATCACGCACCGAATGCCGACGCAGCTGCACGAGGGCTTGGTCTTTGATCTGCCGTACGCGCTCGCGGGTTAAACTGAACCTTACACCGATCTCTTCCAGCGAATAGGGATGTACATGGCCAATGCCGTAAAACAGCGTTATAATCTCCCGCTCTCTGGCGGACAGCACCTTCAGGGAATAGCGGATCGCCTGGGACAAGGATTCTTTCATTAGGGCGTCGTCGGTTTCGGTTTCGTTTGATCGCAGTACATCCAAAAGCGAGTTGTCTTCCTCGCTGCTGAACGGGGCATCGACGGAAACATGCCGGCCCGATTTGCTCATCACATCCGCAACGCTGTGTGCGGTACTCTCCATCACTTCGGCCAGCTCTTCAACGGATGGCTCGCGCTCAAACTGCTGCTCCAACTGGGCAAAAGTCCGGTTTAGTTTGATAAGCGAGCCTATTTGGTTAAGCGGCAGCCGCACAATGCGCGATTGCTCGGCGATTGCCTGCATGATGCCCTGCCGTATCCACCATACCGCGTAGGATATGAATTTGAAACCCTTGGTTTCGTCGAAACGACGGGCCGCTTTGATGAGCCCCACGTTACCTTCATTGATCAGGTCGTTCAGCGGCAGGCCCTGGTTTTGAAATTTCTTTGAAACAGAAACCACAAAGCGCAGGTTTGCGCTGGCCAGCCTATGAAGTGCCGCCTGGTCGCCATCGCGAATCATCCGGGTAAGGCTCGCTTCCTCATCCGCCGTAATCATGTCTATTTTGCTGATCTCATTCAGGTATTTATCCAGCGAATGACTATCGCGATTGGTGATCGACGGGGAGATTTTCAGTTGCCTCATAAATATTTTTCCTTAAACTGTTTTTTGTCGTCGCGGTAGCTGATCACAGCACCGAGCCGGTTCATCAGGCGGATATAATACCATGCCATATCCACCTGGTATGCCTTAAAGCCGCTTCGTGCGCTTTTTGGGTACAAGTGGTGGTTATTGTGCCACTCGCCGGCTACCAGGCCGGGCCAAATTTGGTTCACCGATTGATCCTTCCGGTTAAAGTCGACCCCATCGCGGCGTTTATCTTTTCCTTTTCCGTGCCCTTCGTAATTAAAAGTGCGCACGCCCACGGCCCAAAAGCCGGCGGCGCCAAATAAGGTGCAGGCCAGCGCATTGCCGCCAATCAGGTAAAACACGAGGTACCAGAAACCCCAGTTGAGCACCCAGCTTAGCACCGTTCGCCATGGATTGGCGTAGGAACCCCAGCGCTGGTATTGCCGGTAGTTATTGGCCCTTACGCCGGTATGCGCCATTAATTTTTTTACACGCCCGTAGTCGCTTTCCGTCAGGTCCTTAGCGATCGGCTGGTGATTTACATCGGCCAGGAAACAGTAAAGGAAACCGCCCTGTGCATTATAAGGGTCGCCGGGTTGATCGGATTTGGCATGATGCACATGGTGCGATATCACATAGGTTTCTTCGGGTATAGCATTGATGGTGAGGTTTTGGGTAAAAAACCGCCAAAACTTGTTCCGGAATTTGTAGGCGCCATGCGTACAATAACGATGCAGCCATACGGTGCCATGCGTACCCATAATGATCATGCTGTACAAAAACCCGTAAAGCAGCAGCAGGGGCGTAAAAAATTTGAAAATAAAAAGCAGGAAGAACGGCGCCAGGCACAATATCCTCAGCCAGTTAAAAAAAGGCAGCCAGTTTTTTCGGGTTTTGAAAACGTTAAGCCGGTTAAAAAACTCCTTGAATATCTGGCTGTTGCGGGGTTTCACAAGTGATCCCTCGCCGTCCTGCCAGCCGTAAGCCGGGGCTTGCAGAACATGATCTAAAAATGCCATGATTAACGAAATCTGTTAGGGTTAATAGCTAAAATATATTGTAGTTCACGCTGCTGAATAGTATGTTCGTTCAGTTCGAGTTCGTCTTTACTTAAAGGCTGCTGCAGGGCAGATTTCACGAAATGAAATACTGCCAATATGTCTTCGGGATCAATCTTGCTGGAAATAGCCGGGTAATAGTCCTTCCGGAGCCGGAGATTATCTGTTTCATTTACCATACTTAGCCGCCATTTGTCATTCGGGCCGAAACCATGTTCGCGGGCTTCGTTCATCAGGTCGTACACGTAGGTACGGGCCTCTTTTTCAACAGTTTGAATTTCCATTATTCAGATTTAATTTGGCGCCGGTATTTCACCGCCCGGTTTTTTGTCCCGGCTTAATCCTGCGGTTTCTTTTGCGTCCTTATTCATTTGGTTTATTAATTTAAAACGTTTGTAGTTAGCAGGCGGACTAACCGAAACAGGAAACGTTCAGGGGTATTGGTAGAGAATAAACCGGAACCGCGCCATGTAATGTTGCATCAACCCGTTAAGTGAGTTAAGCGGCGATGCGTATTTGGTATGTTGCTTAATACCCTGTTGGTGCTGGTCTGTTTCATGCCTTAATTGGTTAGTGCTTAAAGATTACCGCATTTAACCAGGCAATGTCTAAGGGTATTTTTGAAGGAATGCTTAAAGGTAAGCATATTTACTGAGACTTCAGCATCAATGATAAATTTATTAAGCGGTGGCGCCGATGTGTAGTCTCCATTACTACTTAAACCCCGCAGACGCGATTTTATTGTACAGAGATGTTTAAATACCTGGATAAAAGGGGCAGAAAAATTTTCCTTTACTTAAATTATTTCGTGGTTTTTTACCAAAAGTAAAATTATGTGGTTATTTATGCCTACCTTGTCAACTTATCAATATTTCAATACAATAAAATCATGCAAGAAGGAACAGTAAAATTTTTTAATGAATCAAAAGG
>JABDGE010000068.1 GCA_013286235.1 Bacteroidota bacterium | reverse complement strand
CCGGCATACTCCGGGCCACGGGGATCCGTGGCCGTGCTGTTGGTGTGCATGCATTGCGAAAGTACAAACACTATCGGCGCCAAAAAGATGACGGCCAGCCTAATGTATTTCTTCTTTTTCATGAAGGCCTTGATGTATAACCTACTTTAAACATAAAAGTAGCAAGCAATTAGTTCAGTCAAGCCGCGGTAGCATAAAACTATCACAAATCGTTAAAATGCGCACACCTGTCCTCCGAAATTATAACGCTTGCAAATCTAAAACAAACTGATCTGATGTTCATCAACAACCTTCGTTGTGGTTACCGGCATTTTCATCTTCGTCCGCGTAAACGTTTCAAAATCCAGCTTTTGATTGAAAGGAACTTCTTTAAAAACCTTGTAAGCTTTATCATAGCCGATGGTCTCCCTGCGAAGAATGGTCAGCTTATCAACTATAAACCGGGCATTGAAGGGCTGATCCTTAAAATGTGGCCAAAGCTTTTTAAAATCTTCGTATTCAATGCTGCGGGCTATGGTGATATGCGGCTCAAAGGGCGGTGTGCTGAAAAATTTCCGGAGCAACTTAAACCATAACCTTGTTTCGGGCGTGGAATTGATTTTGGCGTATATCGTTTGAAACTCCTGCTGATCAAAAAAGCCAAAGCCATTGATCTCCAGCGGAATGGTCGGCAGGCTTTGCAGGTCGCGTTCCAATTTGGGAATGAGCGGTTCCACCCATACAGGTTTTTTGCGTGGCCAGGCTTGCACGGTTACATTAGGTACGGAGCGCTGTGCCTCAAAGGCGCCAATCACGGTCGCGCTTTTCTCCTTCAATGCTTTTATATAATTGATAATGTTTTCTGGTGGCGAAAGGATAATCAGGTAGTCCTGGTAGCTTTTCATTTTGTTGTTGTTTGATAAAGCAATAATACTAATATTTTTAGTATTACACAATGTTTTTGAGAATATTGTGGAAGGGTCTGGATAAGGGGATTTTAAATAAAGAGCGGCTCATTGTTCCTTATATGTTTTGACCATTTGGGCGATTGATGGAAGTCCACGTTTTATCCACTGTTTTTTTAAGGCATCGTCGACAGCATCGGTTACTTTATTATTTTCAATCCTAACAAGCAGCGTTGGCACTTTCATTCCATCGTATAACTCAACTACAGTAAAAGTCCTAAAGTATTCATTGACGTGCTCCAAATTCTTTTCGTAAACGCCCCTGATCGTGTTCGGCTCAACATGATGACCTCCCTGCAATACCCTTCTTGCGACTCTCGACTTGCAATCGCCTATCGTATCAAGACAAAGATAATTTAACTGAACCTGGTAACCATTAGTTTCAAACAGATCAATGTATCCCCAATAATCCGGATGAGATAACGGGGTTTCTAAAACAAAATGGCTCCTTGAGCGGATGGCTTTTTTCATTTCACTGACCAACAGATCTTCCATCATCCGGGTGGTTTTTAAAAGAATATCTTTGGTGTTTACCTCGTGCCCGGTTAGCTGCTTTGCAAATTCGGTTCGGGCTTTATCCCTGTCGAAAGAAACGACGTGATCGAAGTCAGGTGGTAACATCATTCGGATATGGGTGGATTTTCCCGCACCATTCGGCCCCGAAATAATCAACAACGTTGGTTTAAAATAGTCCATAATCCTTGCGGACTATATCAGCCTCAACCGATGTTAGTACCCGAATGGTTTTGAACCCATAGTTTGAACCAACCGAAAAAACTTCCTGTAACTCGATGTGGCCGTCCCGAAATTCCTGGTAAACCTGCCCTTCGGGCAGGTTATCAGAAAGCATGAGGAAAGGTTGATCATTGTGGAAATCTTTTAACCGCAACTCTTTTACCGTGTTGATATACTTTTCTCTTTTGGTTGCAATTTCAAAATCAATAGCTGTCATACAGAGCAAATTTATCAATTTATAACAAATGCCTTATCCGTAAAAATAAGCAATTTGCAATAGAAAACATAAAAAAGCAGGTAGTTTAAGCCTCAAAATATCGTACCTCAATATTTGCAGGTACAAAACTTCGGCTGTTAACAATGGATGATATTGTTCCCGTATATCGCGATCAGCTACAAATCGAATTCAATATTTACAAGGATAAGTATTGGCAAACTTTGGCCCATTTTGCGGCACCAGCGGTATAGGTGTAAAAATACTAAATATATTAGTAATTTAGTGGACTATTGATTATCTTTGTCATATGTCCCCCAAACGCATCATCATGCATATCGACCTGGATTCGTTCTTCGTTTCGGTGGAGCGGAAGTTCGATCCATCGCTGATCGGCAAACCGGTGATCATCGGCGGCTCGGCGGAAAGGGGAGTGGTGGCCTCCTGCAGCTATGAGGCGCGCAAATTTGGCATACATTCGGCCATGCCCAGCAAGGAGGCGGCAAGGCTTTGCCCGCATGCCATATTTCTAAGGGGTAACCACCAGCTTTATGCGGAAGCATCAAAGGAGGTGACGGAGATCATCGAGGATGCGGTACCGGTTTACCAAAAAACATCGGTGGATGAGTTTTACGTGGATTATACAGGTATGGACCGTTTCCATAACTGCTACCAACATGCCAGCGAGGTGCGGAAGCGGGTGATCCGCGAAACAAGGCTGCCGATATCGTTTGGCATGTCATCGGGCAAAACGGTCTCCAAAATGGCCACTAACCAGGCCAAGCCTAATGGGCAATTGTTTGTACCCCACGGAATGGAAAAAGCATTCCTGGCGCCGCTCAACATCAGCGCTATCCCCGGCCTGGGTGAAAGTACCAGCCAAAAGCTGTACCAATATGGCATCGAAAAAATTGCCGATCTGCAAAAGGCCGATGTCCGCTTCCTGGAAACCATTCTTGGCAAATACGGACAACACCTCTATGAAAAAGCCAATGGGATCGATCCAAGCGATGTGGTACCCCATTCCGACCGAAAATCTATTTCTACCGAGAATACCTTCGATCAAAACCTGACGGATCACCAAAACATCGAAAACATCCTGGTGGCGATGACGGAAGAACTGGCGGGCAAGTTGCGCCGGGAGAATATGCTTGCCTCATGCATGGCGGTAAAGGTGCGTTATGCCAATTTTGAAACGCATACCCAACAACAAAAGATACCCTTTACCGCCGCTGAGCATATTTTGATACCGGGCATCAAAAACCTGTTCAGGCAGGCATGGCAAAACAAGCGGCCGGTGCGGCTGATAGGAGTGAGGCTAAGCAACCTGTGCAGCGGCAGCTACCAGATCAATCTTTTCGAAGACAACGAGGAGCGCATCCGGCTTTACCAGGCGCTGGATAAGATCAACTTTAAATTCGGCGATAAAACCGTTTGCCGGGCTGCAGGAATGGAGATTGGGACGAGGAATTTTAACCCGTTTATGAGAGGATGAGCTCGTTGCAGTTCATAGTTGGCGTTGATCGTGGAGTTGGCAGTGAGCAGTGAGCAGTTGAGCAGTTGGCAAGTATGGTGGATATCCTTGGTCCAGATACATGAGGTACCCCCGAAGCGTTTGCAACCACGAACCACGAGTTGCCACTGCCACGCAACAACCCTCCGGCTATGAACTATGAACCATGGGCCATGAACCTAATACCACTGCTACTCAACGTCACATTCTTCACAGCAACGCCAGCGCTTCTTTCGGGATAAACTGGCTCACATCGCCGTCGTATCGCATGATCTCGCGCACAATGGTTGAGCTGATGGACGAATAACCCGGTTTGCTCACAATAAAAATGCTTTCAATTTCTGGCTCCAGCGAATGGTTCATCTGGGCTATGGCTTTTTCGTACTCAAAGTCGGATACGGTACGGATTCCCCTGATCATATAGGCGGCGCCGATGCTTTTGCAAAAATTGACGGTAAGCCCCTCATAAGCTACAATATGGATACGTGGATCGGTCTCAAAAACGGCCCGAAGCATTTCCTCGCGTTTTTCAACGCTCAACAGCCCTTGCTTGGTGCTGTTTACGCCAATACCGATATAAACCTTATCAAACAGGTTAACCGATCGTTTTACAATGTCTACATGAGCCTTGGTAACAGGGTCAAACGACCCGGGGAAAAGAGCTATTTTCATTCGCGACGGATGAGGGAACAAATTTACGATTTACGATTTACGATTTACGATTTTTATTTCTACATCTGCACATCTACTCATCACATACCTTCGGCCATGAACTACGAACCATTAACTATGAACTCTCCCCAATCCGCACATCCCCACATCTGCACATCTGCACATCTCCCCTCCGCAACCTTATCCCCCAAATCTCGTAATAGCGCTTGATTAAATAATGAAGTACTATATCAAGCTTTTACGACCCAAAGACTGGGCAAAAAATCTCTTCCTTTTTGTTCCATCGTTTTTTGCCGGGCACTTTTTCGTGCTTCACAAAATCGAACTGCTGGGGTTGGGTTTTGCCGCATTTTGCTGTTTTGCCAGCAGTATCTACATCATTAACGACTACCGCGATATTGAAAACGATCGCAAACACCCCAAAAAATCCAAACGACCGCTTGCTTCGGGCAAAGTAAAGCCCGCCCATGCGCTGTTGATATGTGTTTTGTTGCTATTGTGCGGCTGCGTGCTGGGTTACCTTGCAAACCCCGCCCTTTGGTTCCTGCTGGTCTTAGGCGTGTACTTCCTGATGAATCTCGGCTATTCGTACGGCTTAAAAAATATTGCCATACTGGATATGCTCATCGTGGCTATGGGTTTTGTTTTAAGGGTTAAGGCCGGCGCCATTATCGCCAATGTGGAGAGTACAGCCTGGCTCATCATCATGACCTGCCTGCTCGCCTTATTTATGGCAATAGGCAAGCGCCGCGACGACCTCCTGCTGCAGGATAGCTCGGGCAGCACCATGCGCAAATCGTTAAGCGGGTATAACCTTAACTTTTTAGACACTATGCTGGGCCTCTTCAGCGCCATCATCATTGTGGCCTACATTAATTATACAATGGATCCCGATTCCATTATACGACTGGGTACATACCGGATATATTATACTAGTATATTTGTGGTGGCCGGCATCATGCGGTACCTGCAGATTGTATTTGTGATGAAGGATTCGGGTTCTCCAACGGAGATATTATATAAAGATCACTTTATACAAGTTACGATTGTCTTGTGGATAACCTGCTTTTTTATCCTGTTGTATTTACCGCATTCGCCTATTTTCTTCAATAAATGAAAAAACAGATAGCTAACTGGGGTAACTACCCGGCGATGGAAGCCGACGAGGAAAGCTTCGTTTTTGAAGAGCAGCTGGATGCATTGGTAGATAAAGACGTGTCATTTATTACACGCGGCAACGGTCGTTGCTATGGCGATGCCTCGCTGTCAGAGCGCACCATTTCCACTTTAAAGTTTGACAAGATATTGTCCTTTGATACCGAAAACGGGGTTTTCGAATGCCAGAGCGGTATCACCCTTGACCAGGTGCTGAACGTGATTGTCCCAAAGGGCTGGTTTTTACCGGTAACACCCGGCACAAAATTTATCACGATAGGGGGCGCCCTGGCCAGCGACGTACATGGCAAAAACCACCATGTGGATGGCTCAATTTCCAATCATGTGGTTGAATTTGATCTTGTACTGGCATCGAAAGAGCAGCTAACCTGTTCGAAGGAAAATCACCCCGATCTTTTTGAAGCTACACTGGGCGGCATGGGCCTCACCGGTGTTATCAGCCGGGTTAAATTGAGATTGAAAAAGATCGAAACGGCATTCATCCGCCAAAAGCAAATAAAGGCTGCGAATCTTCAGGAACTGATCGGGCTTTTTGAAGAATATAAAGACTATACCTATTCGGTTGCCTGGATCGATTGCCTTAAAAAAGGCGAACATTTTGGGCGGAGCATCCTGATGCTTGGCGAACATGCGAAGCTTGACGAAATACCACCGGACCAAAGGCCGGATGCATTGAAGCTCCCCGCAAAAAAGCAAATAACTTTTCCCATAAACATGCCTTCCTGGGTTTTAAATTCACTTACGGTAAAGTCTTTTAATTTCCTGTACTACGCTAAAAACTTTAAAAAAGAGATCAATAATATCGTTTCTTACGAACCCTTCTTCTACCCGCTCGACGCCATTTTACACTGGAACCGTTTATATGGCAAAAGTGGTTTTGTTCAATACCAGTTCGTGTTGCCGCTAAGCGAGAAAAAGGGTTTAATCGAAATCCTGAACCGCATAGCCGACGAGGGCCTGGGATCGTTCCTGGCTGTACTAAAGGTTTTCGGCAACCAGGAAAGCATGATCTCATTTCCAAAAGAAGGTTATACGCTCGCCCTGGATTTCCCGGTACGCAAAGGGCTGCTGGAGTTTTTGGATGAATTGGACGAGTTTGTGCTGAAATACGATGGCCGTTTGTATATGTCGAAAGACGCCCGCATGAAGCCGGCGCTTTTGGAAGCAGGCTATCCCGGCCTCAAACAGTTTAAAAGCATCATTAAAAAATACAATCCCGGTAACAAGATCAGGTCCGTTCAATCCGATCGTTTATTATTAACAGCTGATTCATAAATTATACATGGAAACCGTCCTGGTACTTGGCGCCACATCTGATATCGGGATCGCGATCGCAAAGAAATTTGCATCCGAAAAATATAACATCCAGTTAGCTGCGAGAAAACCAGAACTATTGGGCCCCCTGCAATCGGATATACAGATCAGGTATAACGTAGAATGCAGTGTTTATGCGTTTGATGCCCTGATCTTCCATTCCCATTCCATGTTTTTTGAGACCTTAAGCCCCAAACCCGAAACAACGATCTGCATTTTTGGAACGATGGATGACGAGGAGGACGCGTTCAACAACTGGAGCCTTACCCAGCGGATGATCGACACCAACTATACCGGCGCCGTTTCCATACTGAACATAGCGGCACGGTCGTATCTCAAAAACAAAAAAGGAACTATTATCGGGATCAGCTCGGTGGCAGGCGACAGGGGCAGGGCCAGCAAGATGATCTACGGCAGCTCAAAAGCGGCGTTCAACGCTTACCTGGCCGGACTTAGAAACAAATGTTTCAAAGACAATGTCCATGTGATGACTGTAAAACCCGGCTTCGTTTATACCCGTATGACGGAAAATATGGAGCTTCCGGCGCTGCTAACCTCCACGCCGGCCTACCTCGCAGACGTGGTTTACAATGGTTTTGCCAGAAAGAAAAACGTCATCTATATCAAATGGTTCTGGCGTTATATCATGCTCATCATCAAAAGCATTCCCGAGTTCCAGTTTAAAAAGATGAAGCTGTGAAACGCATCGCTTTTTTTGATTTCGACGGCACCATCACCACCCGCGATACGATGTTTGAGCTCATCAAACATCAAAAAGGCGGCGTTAGGTACCGCATTGGCTTCCTTTTGAATATTCCCGTTTTTGCCGCACTGAAACTGAAATTAATTTCAAATCAGTTTGCCAAAGAAAAACTCCTCACGTATTTTTTTAAAGGAACTTCATCGGGCATATTCCAAGCGGCTTGTGACGATTTTGCGGGTGCGAAACTTCCCGGATTGATCCGTCCCGCTGCGCTGACAGAAATAGAAAAATTAAGGAGCGAAGATTTCGAGGTAGTGATCGTTTCCGCCAGTGCCGAAAACTGGATCAAACAGTGGGCAGGCGAAAATGGAATCCGCCTAATAGCAACCCAACTCCAGACAGTCGACGGTCGCATTACCGGAAAAATCGAGGGAATAAACTGCAACCAGGCGGAGAAAACTGTCCGCATAAAAGCCGCTTATAGCCTTTCGGATTACCAGGATATTTACTGCTATGGTGATTCATCCGGCGACAAGCAAATGCTCGCGCTCGCTACCAAATCGTTCTATAAGCCCTTTAGAAACTAATCCCAGATCTGTATATTACGCACTATCCGGACACCTGCCTATCTGCACATCTGCACATTCGCATATCTGCACATTCACATATCTGCATATCCGCACATCAAACGTTTACTTAATCTGAAACGACAGCATCGTATAGCTGCTATTATGAAAGATGACATTGCTTGTAGCAAACGAGGGCTGTTTGTAATGCTGATAAGCTGAATCTGCCAGGAGAACGTCATTAACGTGGTATGAAGAAAATATATGTTTGGCGCTATCAGGGGTAGCAGTAGTTAAAAGGTCGAGCATCTTAACCCGGTCGGCTTCGCGCTGGTCATAGCTCACATAGGGGTTTGAGAAATAGGTCTCAACCGATACCATTTTTATCGCCGTCGGCATCACCGGGAAAAGCGAAAGCCCATGCGGGCAAAGCATTACATGATCTGCCGGGACACTTTTGGTGATGAAGTTGTAAACATCAATTTTATCCTGTTCAAGTCCCTTTTCCAGGGCTGCTTGCCGCAGGCCCGTAAAATCGTACCGGTTACGGTAAATCGGGAAATATACCAGCATGTAAATTAATACGGCGGCGACGAACAGGTTGGAATAAAAACTGACAGATCGCTTCTTCTTAAAATACACCTCGAACTTCTGAATCGCCAGGTTGAATAAATACACAAACCCAAAACCGAAGAATATGCATTGAAGTGCTTTAAAGTAAAAAAAATAGTGGAAGGCGGGTATAGTGTCGGGCAGGTTAAAATGAATCTTCTTATCAAGCGTGGGCACCGCTGATTCATATACATACATCACCAGCGTTATCAGCAGCCAGCTCCAGATGATCTTTCTCAACACTTTGTTCTCGAACTTGAAATAGAACCACACAAAACCAATCAGCGATATGACCAGGGCAAAAGTCACGTTCAGCTTGAGCAAGGTAACGGTTTCACGCCGGGCGAAAATACCGGGTGCACACTCCAGGATGATGCGGTTGATAAAATGCAGGTGGTACTTGCCATAAACATAGTAAAGGAAAGGGAAGGCAAATATGATAAATGGTATTGCTGTCGCGGCCCCCTGTAAAAAATAGGCGCCGATCAACCGGTATTTCTTTTCACTTAAAGCGATCAAAACCTTTTGGGCCTGCAGCGATACCAAAATAAGGATAATCACAAAAGCGGGAGCGGAGTGTCCCAAAAACGTAAGCCCCGTGACTGCGCCGAGGATAACAAACCACACCCACTTCTGGGTTTCAAAAGCTTTATAACAGCAAAAGATAGCCAGGTAAAACAGGAACTGTATAGCGGTATCCGATATCAGCCAGGGGGAATACGTAGGCGAGCCCCAGCAAGGTAAATTGCCCGACAGTACAAAAGCGAAAGCCAGCAGTGAGGCAAGCGCAGTCTTATAATCGAACAGCTTAACCATCACAATAAAAAACACGATGGGGTTGATCAGGTTGATGTAAGCCCCGGCGCGTGCGACTACCACGTTAATAGGCGCGCCTGAAAGCTTCACCGAGAGCGTCTCCAGCAGGAATATAATAGGATTATACCACATATACTGGCCAACCATATTCGGGTCCTGCCCGTAATGGCCGCTCAGCGTAGCATGGATATAAGCAATATCTCGGTCAAAATCAGGCTCGCTTGCCCAGTACAGGTCATGTACCGTCTTAAAACATTCAATAAAGGCAAGTATGAGCATTAAAACACAGGCGAGAATGTACCTGGTATTGTCCTTGTTTCGCATTTCAGGGGTATTGGATTTGATCAATTGGGGTTGGGCTTAAATAAAAAAATGTAAACGCTGCTATTTTACGGCTTTGCATGATAAAGGTTATAGAAACTGCTATAAACTGGCCAAATTATCTTAGCGGATGTGTAGGCCGTCGCTCGCCACGATACATTCACGCCAACAATCGGTGAAATCAAAAAATAATCGGTGTAACTAAGCGTAGCGACTCATGAACGCAGCTGAAAAAACAAACAACTCGTGAATAATCCCCCAAAATAAAATAACCAGTGAAATCATTGGTTCAAAAAGAAAGAAAACGATGAATGCCCATACCTTCGTTGTTCAGCAAAGGCAGGATGCTTGCTCAAATTTTGCATAGACTGATGCTCAACGATCAGTAACCCGCCCGGCAGCAACAGATTTTTGTCAAATATAATTCCTGGAATTTCCGGGAGCCGGTTCAAGTCATAAGGTGGATCTGCAAAAACCAGGTGAAACCGGTCGGTCTCAAAAGCCAGGTATTTAAAAACATCCTCTTTATACACCTTGATGTTGCTAAGGCCATGTTTGACGGCGGTTTCTTTCAGGTAATTAACGCAATGAATGCTCCTATCCACTGCGACTACCTCTGCCGCATCCCTCGAAGCAAATTCGAGGGCGATGTTTCCTGTGCCGCTAAAAAGGTCGAGCACCCGTATACCCTCAAATTCGATTTGATTTTGCAGGATGTTAAATAGTGCCTCTTTAGCAAGATCGGTAGTAGGGCGTACGGGTAAATTTTTTGGTGGATTAAGCCTAAGCCCTCTGAGTTTGCCCCCGATTATTCGCATAGGGATAAAGCGGCAAGCGACAATACTTTATACGGAGGGACTTGCCCGGGAAGGCTGAGCACGCGGATGCTGTTCATCTCAATCTTTGGGAAAAATTCGGCCAGGCGCTTCATATTTCTATCATCCGGCAAAATGTCACCGCTCAAAACGAGGGCGGTTTGATTTGGTTTTAGGTGCAGCTCCTCGGTAACCAGTGTCGTGAAATAAACCACATCCTCTTCGTTCTTAAATTCAAAAATATTATAAAACCGCAAAATATTGCCCGAAAAGTAAGCGATCTGCAATTGATTCTTTCCAAATTCAAGGTAAAGATGATCGGCCGTGGGGCGGTTTTTATGGATGGCTTTTACCCAGCCGGCAGCCGTATAGACTGTGTTTTGAAAACCGAACTTTTCGACCGCCGATGAGATAGAGCCGGGAGTCTTGTAAACGATATAATTTTCGTCGTCGAAAGCCTGCGCAAAAACCTTTTCGCTTTCTCTCACGTCAAGCAGGCGGGCAACGTCGGCTGCCCGGTCGGCCCTGAATAGCTTTTTTGGAACGAGCGTAAGCCCGGTGGCTGGTAAGCCGATGATCACCTTTTTGTAAGTCGCCGTTAATATCTCGCTGAGATGTTTGGGATGCGCCAATTCGTCAATATCACAATTCTGTGCCGAAACCAGTAGGCGGTCGTGATTGACAAACGCGTAACTGAATGAGCCGAACCCCACCTGTAGCAGTAAGGAATAGCTGTACGCCTGGTAAAGGTTAAAGCCAGTTTCGGAAGAGTTATTGTTGTGATCGTCCATGCAGTAAAGCAAAAGTAACTATTTTTTGGAATTTGAATCCTGCGTCGCTGCGAAATTCGGGCGAACCGTCTCTAAACGCTTACGAAAGATCGCTGAATCACCCGGATACAAAGCGAATTGGATTTAAAGTAACCATCTTTGACACTGGCAATGCCCCGTATAGAACTGACATTTTTTGCTTTCAGCTTTGGACTTTTAGCTTTCAGCTTTATTCCGCCCGTTCCGCTCTCAATTTCCTAAATTTACCCGGTAATTCCATACGATTGTCAGCACACCTCGAGCAAGCCTTTCCTCACCAACCAACCCAACAGCAATTGGAGCTGTTTGGCAAACTGCATTCATTCTTGTTGACCGATAACGGCGATGAGTGCTTTATCCTGAAAGGCTATGCAGGCACAGGGAAAACAACCGTGGTAAGCGCTTTGGTGAAGGCGTTGCGTAACTATAACTTTAAATCGGTGCTGCTGGCGCCCACCGGCCGTGCCGCCAAAGTGATCACCGCCTATTCGGGCAGAAAAGCCTTCACCATTCATAAGCGCATTTATCGTAAAAAATCGGCAGCAAATATGGATTCCGGGTTTTCTCGCGGAGACAACCTCGCGGATAATACGCTTTTCATCGTCGACGAAGCCTCCATGATCAGTGATGAGACCGGGCTTCAGCATGGTTCCTTATTATATGACCTGGTGAATTACGTTTACAATGCCAAAAACTGCAAGCTGATGCTGGTTGGCGATATAGCCCAGCTGCCGCCTGTAGGTTCGGAAACCAGCCCCGCGCTGGATGCAAAGATCATGAAGGACAAATTCGGGTTGGATATTTTCAGCTTCGAGCTGACAGATGTGCTCCGGCAGCAAAAAGATTCGGGTATTTTGTTCAATGCGACAAAGGTGAGGGAAATGATCAGGAAACGAAGGGAACAGATGCCGCAGATCGTTACAGCAGATTATCAGGACATCCACCGCATGAATGGCGATACGTTGGTTGAGGAATTAAATACTGCCTATAATAAATACGGCAACGAGGGTACGCTCATCATTTGCCGTTCCAACAAAAATGCCAATGCCTATAACCAGCAAATTCGTAACCGCATTTTATACCGCGAAGAAGAATTGACCGGCGGCGACCAGGTTATGGTTGTTAAAAACAACTATTTTTGGTTCCAGGACCAGGAGGAGGGAAGCACCGGCTTTATTGCCAACGGGGATATCGGGCGCATAAGGCGTGTTCGCCGCACGGAAGACATGTATGGCTTTCGTTTCGCCGACATCCAGCTGGAGTTTACGGATTATGCCGAAGACCCCGTTATCGAATGTAAGGTGCTGCTGGACACCCTTTACACCGAAGCGCCCGCACTTCCAAACGATGTGCAAAAGAAGTTTTATCTCGAGGTGATGAAAGATTACGACCATATTCCCTCCAAACGCGATAAATGGGAAGAATTGAAGAAGAACCCCTACTATAATGCGCTGCAGATCAAGTTCGCCTATGCTGTAACCTGCCACAAGGCCCAGGGCGGGCAATGGGATGCCGTATTTGTGGACCAGGGCTACCTTACGGAAGAAATGGTGAACACCGACTTCCTGCGCTGGTTCTATACAGCATGCACCAGGGCAAAAAATGAGCTTTTCCTGGTGAATTTTCATGAGCGTTTTTTTAAGATCGTACCTTCCCGGAAATAGGCGGGATTTATTTCTTGTCGCCAAATCGACGCAAACAACCCGCCCTTCAAAATCCACCCGATCCAAACAACTCGCCTCTTTAATGGTTACTCTATGGAATTTATTACCATCGGAACAAATCACATCAAATGGGAATAGCTATGAAAACTTACAATAATTTAGTGGAAGCCACTAACGACCTCATGAAGAGAGGATATACGGAAAACCTTAGCCTTGAAGGGGAGACGGTTGATGATAAGGAAAAGAAGATCCAAATGACTGCCGACGACTTCGAGATAGACGAATTTTACCGTTTCGAAGGCGCAAGTAATCCCGACGATATGTCAATTGTGTACGCGGTAACGTCCGAAAAGTACAACTTAAAAGGCGTTTTAGTTAATGCATTTGGCACTTATGCCAACAACAGCGCATCGGCTATTGAAGCAAAATTGCACCATTACCAGGTTAGCGAACACCTGCATGGCGAAGACCGGCCGACTGGGTAGGATTCAGGGTAAATGATCTGCTGCGCTAACGTTGCAAGGATGCCAGCAAACGCCGGCTCCTGCTTTGAATGCCGGCACTGCCATCGCGCATTAAAAACGCCAGTTGGTTAGCCAATTCTTCCCTGATCCAGGAATAACGGTGTCGCAGGTTGCACAAGGCCTCAGCCGAAAAACACTTCACGGCAATTTTTATCTTCGGATCGATGAGCCAGTCGAAACAAGCTTCAACCACAGGCTCCAGGTCAATTTCTTCAAGTTCGCGCCGGATGCCGGCCGGAGATTTTTTCGCGGTAATATGCATTAATATCTTAGCATAATGTCGCTGGCAGCTTTCGTGTCTTACTTCTTTGATGCGGGCAAGGAGGTAACCCAGGTCATTCAAATAGCTTTCCGGATCCTGCAAAAACATATTTTCCAATATCCATGCCGCCTTGAAAGCGACGTCCTTATCAGCTATAAACGTCAAATCTATCAGATCGCGCAGCGCAAAATTTCGTTCTTTAAGTATACGGCTTAGTTCCAGCACCTTAGCTTTACCAATCGTGCCCGAAACCTGCTTCAACAAATCTTCCTTTGTAATCATTACCTAAAAGTAAAAAGGAATTTGGTAAAACAGCTTTTTGTTATTCACCCGTTAGCAAAGCAACGAAACAAAACACCTTGCAAAAAACTTAATCATTTCCCATCAACATTACAACGTTACAACCTTTCAACATTCCAACATCTCAACATCCGCCAAAACTTCTACATTTGCTGTCCGTTAATTTAAGGAAAATTCATGGTTAAATTCAACCGGTTTACACTGGACAATGGCCTCCGGGTGATAATTCACGAAGATCATACTACCCCAATGGCGGTGCTAAACATCTTATACAATGTGGGCGCACGCGACGAAAACCCGGATCAAACAGGATTCGCACACCTTTTTGAGCACCTGATGTTTGGCGGCTCGGTAAATATCCCCCACTACGACGAACCCCTGCAAAGGGTGGGCGGCGAAAACAACGCTTTTACCAGCAACGACATTACCAACTATTATATCACGCTTCCAGCGGTGAACATCGAAACTGCCTTCTGGCTCGAGAGCGACCGCATGCTGAGCCTGGCGTTCAGCAAAAAAAGCCTCGAAGTACAGCGCAACGTGGTGATTGAAGAGTTTAAACAGCGTTACTTAAACCAGCCTTATGGCGATGTTTGGCTTAAGCTGCGTCCCCTCGTATACAAAAAACACCCTTACCAATGGGCAACGATAGGGAAGGAGATCAAACACATCGAGGATGCAAAAATTGAAGATGTGAAGGCATTCTTTAAAAAGCATTACAATCCGCAAAACGCTATCATGGTGGTCGGCGGTGATATTGACCCCGAAGAAGTAAAAAAACTGGCCGAAAAATGGTTCGGGCCGATTCCCGCCGGAGAAAAATATGTACGTAATTTGCCCCAGGAACCTGAACAGCACGACGAGCGCCGCGAAACGGTAACAGCAAAAGTGCCTTTAAACGATGTGTATATCGCCTTCCAGATGGGAGCGCGGCTGGACGATTCTTTTTATGCCGCGGAGTTGATGTCGGACATCCTGTCGAGAGGAAATTCCTCCCGTTTGTACCGCAACCTCGTAAAAGAAAAGCAATTGTTTAGTGAAGTGCACGCGTATATGTCTTCGAGCCTGGATAAAGGTATGTTTGTATTTGAAGGCAAGCCCAACGAAGGGGTGAGCATCGGCGAGGCTGAAACAGCCCTGTGGGAAGAAATGGAAAGGTTAAAAAATGAGGAGGTGCCGGCGGATGAGCTCACCAAAGTGCAAAACAAGGTGGAATCGACGATGATCTTTTCTGAAATGTCATTGTTAGATAAGGCAATGAACCTTGCTTCGTTTGAATTGCTCGGCGACGCTGACATGCTGAACCAGGAGCCAGGCAAATTTACGCGCGTAACGGCCAACGAAATCAAAGACCTGGCCAATACTATATTCCGTAGGGACAACTCATCTACGCTAATCTATTTAGCGGAGAAAAATTAATTAAAGTTGGCGGTTACGGCCTGGTTAAAACCGTAGAGACGTAATACTTTGCGTCTCGGAGACGAATGGTATCGTTAAGGACATATTTCGCAGGCAATTGCGGGTCAGAGACGCAAACAAATTGCAGGTCAGAGACACAAAGTATTGCGTCTCTACAAGAAGGACAAAAAAATGAACAGAAAAACACCCCCTGCCTCAAGGGAAATTGAAAATATAAACCTGATCCACCCGGTAAGCCAGGCATTGGATAATGGCTGCAATATATTTTATTTCGACTCGGGAGACGCCGACCTGGTGCGCATCGAATGGATATTTGGCAATCTGCGTTTCGACCCCGGTAAGCCATTGTTAAACGTGGGCGTACATACAATGCTTTCCGACGGAACCGCCAACTTGACGGCCGCCCAGATAGCCGATAAGATCGATTTTTATGGCGCGTTTTTGCAGGTAGACTATGGTTACGATCATTCCAGCGTAACGCTTTTTAGCCTGAACAAGCATTTGCAAAGCACACTGCCGGTGATAAAAGACATCATCACAGGCTCCATTTTTCCCGAAAGGGAGCTGGAAACGTTTATTCGCAACCAGCGTCAAAAATTGCAGGTTAGCCTGCAGAAGAATGACTTTGTAGCCCGCAGGGCTTTTAATAAGGCGCTATACGGCGATACGTTGTACGGCCTGAGCGCCGATGCTGCAGACTATGATACGCTGAAGCGCGGCGATATGCTGCGACATTTTGATGAAATGTACCAACCCTCCAACTGTACTATTGTTGTAGCCGGAAAGATTGGCCAAGAGATACAAGACTTAATTTCAGATAGTTTCGGACAATGGTCGAATAAGAGTTTCGCACCTGATATTTCTCAACCTCAACTTGTTTCTGCCCCAGAGCACTTTTATTTTATCGAAAAACCCGAAGCGCTGCAATCGGCCATCCGGATGGGCAAGCGCACCATTAACCGGCACCATCCGGATTTCCCGGCATTGCAGGTATTAAACACCGTATTGGGTGGTTATTTTGGATCCCGGCTAATGGCAAATATCCGCGAGGATAAAGGTTACACTTACGGAATAGGCTCCGGCATGTCATCGTTTAAACATTCAGGCGCCCTGTTTATTGCCACCGAAGTTGGAGCTGATGTTTGCAAGTTAGCCGTTGCGGAAATTGAGAAAGAATTAAAGCTCCTGCAAGATGAACCGATAGCTGAAGAAGAATTATCATTGGTCCGTAATTTCCTGATGGGCTCATTATTGGGCAGCCTGGAAAACGTGTTCTCTCATGCCGACAAGTTCAAAAACCTGTATTTCGCAAATTTAGGTTACGATTATTACGACCGGTATGTTGAAACCGTGAAAACGATATCTGCAACTGAACTACAGCGCCTCGCTAACGAATATTTGAACTTCCACCAGTTTTATAAAGTGATAGTGGGTAAATGTTGATTGATTAGTCGGGAAGTCCGGAAGTCCGGAAGATATTTGAGTTGATGCTATTATAAGTGGTGTTCGCGTTTCTTTTATTTGCATTTTAAAATAGTCCAACTCAATCATTCCAAATTCCGCATTCAAATACTTCCGCGATCAGCATCCCGCATTCCGAAATTATCCGCATTCACTCCCATTCGCGAAATTCGTCGTCGCTAATTCGCGAAACGGCGGGAGCCCTCTTGAGCGCTGCTGAAAAAAAAACCAATCCGCGAAAAATTCGCGTCAATCAAAATCCGAAATCGAAATTCCGAAATCCGAAATAACCTATGGATTGTCAAATTTTCCACTAATCACACAAATCCGAAATCGAAATTCCGAATTCCGAAATATTCAATTACCTTTGTCCGGCAAATAAATAAAATTATTTGCCATGGAGCTTGACCCATCAAAGTTTGTTGCCGAAGGATTAACTTACGACGACGTTTTACTCATCCCTTCTTATTCCGAAGTTTTACCCCGCGATGTTGATACCGGAACTTTTCTGACAAAAAAGATCAGGTTAAATATTCCTATTCTGTCTGCAGCGATGGATACCGTTACTGAATCGGCGCTGGCTATTGCCATTGCCCAGGCAGGCGGCATAGGCATTTTGCATAAAAACATGTCAATACAAGCCCAGGCTGATGAGGTGCGCAAGGTAAAGCGGTCGGAGAGCGGAATGATATTGGACCCCGTTACTTTGCACGAAGGCGCCGCGGTGGCCGATGCGGTAAAGATCATGCGCGAGTACCGGATAGGAGGGATACCGATCATCAATGGTCATGGCGAGCTAAAAGGCATCATCACCAACCGCGACCTACGCTTTCAAAAGGAAATGAATCGCCCGGTAAAAGAGGTAATGACCAGTACTAACCTGATCACAGCGCCTGAAGGCACTACCCTTTTGCAGGCCGAAGAAATACTGCAGAATCACAAGATAGAGAAGCTGCCCGTTGTGGACAAACACGGCACCCTGCGCGGCTTGATCACCTTCAAGGACATACAAAAATTTAAAAATTACCCGAGCGCTTGTAAGGACGAATTTGGCCGACTGCGCGTTGGCGCTGCGGTAGGTGTGGCGCCCGAGAATTTTGAAAGGGTAAAAGCCCTTGTAAGCGCCGGCGTAGATGTAATTACAGTTGATACCGCCCATGGCCATTCAAAAGGAGTGATCGACATGGTTAGGCTGGTTAAAAAAATGTATCCCGATCTGCAGATCATCGCCGGCAACGTAGCCACCGGCGAAGGCGCCCTGGCGCTGGCTGATGCCGGCGCTGATGCAGTGAAAGTAGGAATAGGCCCCGGTTCAATCTGCACCACAAGGATAGTAGCCGGCGTAGGCGTTCCGCAGCTTTTTGCGGTTTATGAGTGCGCCAAGGCCCTGGAAAGCAGGGGTATTCCGGTTATTGCAGATGGCGGCATTAAACAAACCGGCGACATTGTAAAAGCACTTGGTGCTGGCGCCAGCTCGATCATGGCCGGCTCGTTGTTTGCGGGCGTAGAGGAGTCTCCCGGCGAAACAATTTTATACGAAGGCCGTAAATTCAAATCATACCGTGGCATGGGTTCGATAGAAGCGATGGACAAAGGTTCAAAAGACCGCTATTTCCAGGACGAAACCGACGTGGTGACCAAACTTGTACCGGAAGGTATCGTAGGCCGTGTCCCCTACAAAGGCACCCTGGCAGAGGTTATTTATCAATATTTGGGTGGCCTGCGTGCTGGTATGCATTACTGCGGCGCGGCTAATATCGAAGATTTGAAAAAAGCCAGGTTTGTGCGAATCACAGCCGCCGGGATGCGGGAAAGCCATCCGCATGATATTACGATTACTAAGGAGTCGCCGAATTATTCGTCGTAGAGCCGCAAAATGTTGCGTCTCTACTAGTTCTTATAAAAATTTTGTAATTTGGTATTAAAAATTAAACAGATGTTAGCTCAAAAATCGGGTTTAAGTAATATTCAAAAAGAGTTGCTGAAATTGTATGCAAATAACATTTCAGACGAGGAACTTTTTGAAGTGAAGCGTCTGCTCTCTGAATATTTCGCAAAAAAAGCTACGGATGAACTGGATAAATATTTAGACGAACACGGAATTGACGAAGCTGAATTGATCAGATGGTCTCACGAACATCATAGAAGTGAAGGCGGTAATTGATACTAATGTCATTCTAACTATTATTAGTAAAAAATCCCGGTACAGGTGGATATTTGATTACATTATTGTTGGCAAGATCGAACTTTGTGTTTCCACCGAAATACTATTTGAATACAGGGAAATACTCGAATTAAAAACCGGCAGCGTTATAGCCGAAAATATTTTAAAATTCATTTTCGCGAGTCCTTATCTTCAAAAGACAGACGTCTACTACAATTTCAACCTTATTTCTATTGATCAAAGCGACAATAAGTTCGTTGATTGTGCCATAAGCGCCGGTAGTTTGATCATTTCGAATGATAAGCACTTTCGCAGCTTAAAATCGATCGGCTTCCCAAAAGTAGATGTATTCACGCTTGATGAGTTTGACTTTGAATTTAAGAGTAAAATAAGCAGATAGAATCGCATCGTCTTCAGCCTGCATCAAAATACAACGCCGCAGCACCCAAAATTCCGCTGTTCGCCAGTTCGGAAGTTTTGATCTGTAACTCCTCAATACTCTTCGGGAAACCGAATGTCCGGATACGCTCCCACATTGTTTTTTCAAAAAGATCATAAGCCTGCTGCACCGATCCCCCCAAAACGATCAGGTCCATATCATAGGTGTACAGGATCATTTTAATCGCATTACCCAGGTGCGTGCCCAATTCATTATAAAGCTTTAGTGCGCTTTCATCACCTGCTTTGGCGCTTTTAAACACTTCCTCGCCGCTTAATCCATAAATATTGTTAAAAAAGGAGCCGCTGGCATAATATTCATAGTTCTGATCCAGGTAATCCACCATCCCGAATTCACCTGCGCCGCAGTTTATCCCTGCGTATAAATGGTTGTTAATGATTACGCCAGCGCCAAGGCCTGTGCCAACCGTTAGCCCGATCATATTTTCAGCACCTTTTCCCTTTCCAAAATAATGCTCACCCAGGGCAAAACAGTTGGCGTCATTATTTACAAAAACGGGTACATGGTATCGTGCCTCCAATAGGTCCTTTAGCGGCACTTCTTTCCAGGAGGGTATGTGTATCACATCATAAACGATTCCTTTTTTTACGTCGACTACGCTGGGTACGCCGATACCAATGGCCTTTACGTCTTCGCTTATCAACTGGTCAATGAGCCAGTAAACATCCTCCAGCACCTGTTCCTGCGTACCTTTGGTATGGATGCGCCGGGAAACGATGGCTGAAAGAGACTCGTCCTTTACAATCGCCCCGCGTATATTGGTGGCGCCGAGGTCGATGCCGATAATTTTTTCACTTTTCATTTACACTTTATCTTTTGTGTCGAAAATAGTTTTGTTGGTAACAATTGGTTTGGCCCAGAAACCGATGCTGAGCATGTAGCCAAAGGTGATATATAGTACCGTCATTGCTGCGCGTAAACCGATAAGATCGCCAAGTCCGCCAATAAGCAATTGTACGCCCGCGCCGCCAATGATGCCGGTAACCAAAATGCCTGCAAATGAGCCATGGTGCTCATCCACTGAGCTGAGCGCCAGGGAAAAGATAATAGGGTACATAACCGACATAAAGAAACCAACTATCGGGAAGGCATATAAGGAAATCTGCGCGCTGCCAAACAGGCCAAACGTTAAAGCGATAATTGCCGGAATGGTAAACAAAACCAATAATTTGCGGCTATCCATTAGTTTTAACAAAAAAAGCCCCAGCACTCCGCCGGCTGTCATCAAACCCCAGAAGTACCCGGTGGCATGCGCCCCTGTGGTCTCCGCATCGAAGTGATGATATTTGAGCAAAAAATCCGACATCCAGTATGACACCCCTTGTTCCGTTCCTACATAGCTGAACAGGGCGATAAAATACAGGATCACCACCGGCTTTTTAAAAAGCATAACATGTGTAGCCCATGGCCCGGCTTTTTCATCTTCGTTTAATTCAACTTTTGGAAATTTTGAAAGAAGCAGGATCACAAACATGAAAAGGCATATCACGGTAAACAGCCAGTACAGTGATATCCACAGCAGGTTATGCGGAACCAAAGGCTGCAACACCGCGAAAATACCTGAATGATTCCCTTTGGCCAGGTTTAACACTAAATAGGAATAGGCAAACGGGCTGACAAAGGACGCGCCGCCAAAAATGAGCTGCGCTAATACCGAAGTGAATGCATAGTTTCCTTCGCCGCCAGCAGTTCTTAGTAATGGGTTAATAACCACCTGCAGCATGGCCATGCCGCAACCTATTAAAAAGAGCGACAGGATAGCAGTTAAATAATTGGGTTCGGCGGCCAAAAGCAAAGCGCCAAAAAAGGCCACAACAAATGCAGCCGTCATGATCACCTTTTCGTTATACTTTTGAACCAGCATGCTCGATGGGATAGACATTACACCATAGGCAATAAAAAATGCAAATGGAAGCACCCCCGACAACCCCGTGCTTAAATTAAAGTCCTTGATGAATTCAGGGTTTAGCGGCCCGATAATATTGGTCAAAAAAGAAATGACAAAAAAAGTGAGCATGATCAATGCCACAATGTAATAGCTGCGTTTCATGGATTTCTTTAAATGGGGGGTTAGTGATTGTTCTACATATTTAGAATAAATCTTCAGCAATCACAAGTTTTTAAAATAATTTAGAAAGTATGCAGGTAAAAAAACAGATTGAAAGAAAAAAATTAACAAATTATGAAGAAAAAATCCTCAAAAAGATAGCGCCTATTTTAAGAAAATTTTAAAAAATTGTGATTTTAAGAATATCTCCCTCGCTCTCCGGAGCATTTTCCGGCCCAATTTGTGGAAAACATGACTGTTGATAACCTCAATAAAACTGGAATCCCTTTAGATAAAACATCATTTAAACGCCTAAAAACCGGGGGATAAAAATGTTCAAAACATGTTAATAAAAACCACAAAAAAAACTTGACACGCGTACCTCCATAACCTATCTTAGAATCATCAAGAACGACGTACTTTGACATCTCACAGGAAACCAACACTGAATCGGGCGAACCTCCGGGCGAGCTAAAGATCACGACAAGGACCTGAGTAACTCGGAAAATGAAAGGGCGAAAGCCACGGAAAAAGAAGAGGGACTACACGAGGATCAGAAAGGATTGCAATTTTTTACGGAAGAAAGCAAAAACCGCTGAGGAACTGAAAGGAATCAATGTCCGCAAGGGCAGCAGAATAGCAGATCGGTCAATATACACAAAACTTGGTGCTTCATGAGCGGCTACGGCTGCGCAGGGAGTCAGGAAACGGAAGTCGAATCGCAAGAAGAGGCTTCCGTTTTCGCTTTTGTGCGATTTTCCAAACCGCCATTTCCAAACCACGCCTGG
>JABDGE010000067.1 GCA_013286235.1 Bacteroidota bacterium | reverse complement strand
ATAACAATGCGGTTGAAGATGAAGGTTTTATCCAACTTAGCAAGGTCGAAACCTATAAATAATTGTCACTGCCCACTTTTCGCCGGGTGATAATCTTTCCACAGCCATTCCAACGCTTCGGGCAATGTTTGCTTTTTTACTTTGTTATCCACATGCCGGGCGTTGCGGGCAAAAACAAACTGGTATGGATAGCCTTTTGCGGCGAGTACTTTTGCCAGATTTTCGTTGGCGACTACCCAATCATGCATATCGTCGCGCATCACGTTTGGATTAAAAAGATCCTGGTCGCCCACCTCCATCCATATCCGCAAGGGTTTCCGGCGGCTCTTCGGGATGAGCTGCTCATGAAATCCCCATGCGCCGTGGGGTGATTTGGGGTTCCAGGGCCATTGCTGGTTTATGTAAGTACCGGAATAAGTGAGGACACGGTGATACCATTCCGGGTGGAACCATGCCATTATGAGGGCGCATGATCCGCCCGAACTGCCACCCATGGTAGCCCGACCGGCCGGGTCTTTGGTTAGTTTTACCTGGCATTTGCTTTCCACCAGCGGCAGTATTTCATTTTCAACAAATTCTGCATACAGACCGCTCATCGTGTCGTATTCCAGGCCCCGCTCGCTGCCCTGGGCATCGCCGCTGCCATTGCCTATCGAGATGGCTACCATCGCCGGCACTTTGCCCTCGGCAATCAGGTTGTCCAGTACTGTGAAAAGCAAATTGTCGGGCCCGTCGGCGCCTACGATGAACGGCGCTGCGGTGCCAGGGACGTACTGTTTTGGAACATATACTGCCACCTGCCGGGTGTAGGGAGCCAGATGACTTGTTGTAACAATTAACTTAGCTGGGTTTGATGGATCTGCCGTGCCGAATGTCCCCGCTTCCCGGGCGATGCCGGGATAAATTTTGCTATCCTTTGAATCCATGGTAAAGTGGTAGACGGTCCCCTGCGGTACGTTAGCCTGTACCGTTGATTCCGGTGCAGGCGTATGCGTGGGGCCAATAACGAAATTCCCATTGGAATCGGGTGAGGGATTGGCGCCATCCGGTAATTCCGCGGCTGATACATAACCTGCCGTATGTGGGTCGCGGATGGGTGGCTGGACAGTGGTCAGCATGGCCTGAAAGCAGCACGCTATTAGAAAAAGTCTTTTCATTGCATTGGAGATCAGGGTTTATCCGATAATTGGTTTACAAGATTACCGAAGCTAAGTTAGCCGATTTAAAAATCCTTTGCGGTAACATTTTTATAGTTAAATGCAGGGTTAAAAACTACCCTTAGGCCGGTAAAGATTCTTAATTTAACAACCACTTCTCCAGCCGGGCGGGATAATCGGAGTCCCCGAGCCAAATCTGATTCATTCACACTTTTTATTACTTTTATTTTTCCATTCAAACAAAGAAGCCATTCATCGTGACAGATATCCTTTCAACATACGGCCGGCCCGTCATTATCAAAAACTATTTTACTACGGAAAGGCTTCGGATCTGCCCGCTCGCCTACAAAAATGTACGTTTTATCCTGGAATTAGTCAATACAGCCGGCTGGTTGAAATTTATTGGGGACAGGCACGTAAAAAACAGGGCAGATGCGCGGGCTTATATCCAAAAGATAAAAAACCTGCCCAATGTAAAATACTGGACAGTCTATCTCAAGGATCAGCGTGCCCCGATTGGCATCATAACTTTTATAAAGCGGGATTATTTGGATCAGCCGGATATCGGCTTTGCCTTCCTGCCCCGTTTTACAAAAGCGGGTTACGCATTTGAAGCTACCGCAGCTGTGTTAAATTCGCTCCGCAATGATCAGGGTTTGAAATCTATCCTCGCAACAACGCTGCCGGAGAACATTGATTCTACCTGCTTATTGTGCAAATTGGGCTTTCTTTTGGAAAAGCAAATTACCGTTGACGGGTTGAGGTTGCTGGTTTATAAACTCGAGTTGGGCACAGTGCGGTAGGCCGGTGACTTGTGTTAAGCGCAGGCTTGGACCATTTAACTTCCACTGATCCGTTTTCTTTTATCGGTAAAAAATTTTTTTACGTCGTCGTGCGTCAAATAATCGCCGGCGTCGATTTGGGCCTCGGCTTCGTTCAGTTCTTTATTATATTGATCTAAAAATTCCTGATCAGGCAGGTCATTTTCTACCGTAGACTTGTAATTGTAGTGACGGCTGTCAAGAAAATCTAAAAGCGCCTTTTCCTCCTGTTCGTTGTATGGATAAACTTGAATGGTCATACACAAATTTAGCTAATTAGACAATCAATAACAATACTGACTTTTTATGGCCCCAATGGACTTAAGGTGTATATGTCTTATCCAGCCAGGCTACAATTTCCTCCCAGCTTTCGAGGGGGATTTTGGCATGTGTGGCGTTTTTCATTATAAAAAATGTTTTTTTATCGCCGGGGATCATGTTATAAAAGTCCTTTACTTTATCTACTTCGAATAATTCATCATGATCGCCAACGCCCACCAATACCGGGATGTTTAAGTCTTTCGGCAGTCTGAGTTTTTTCACGTCGATCATGGTCATGAAACGGAGCGTGTACCTGAAATTGAACAGCGTATCTTTTGAAACATTCATGCCGTCGCGGTAATATTCAACTGCGGGATAAGAGGGGCGGAAAATAGAGCTTGCCAGGATCTTAGCCTGCGTAAACAGCGGAATCGGTTTGCTTAGCCCTTTGCGGCCCTCATAGGCGCCTGAGAGCAGGATCAACCCGGAGATGTCGTTTGGTACTGTATCTGCAGCACATATTGCCATGGCCACGCCCAGGCTATGCCCCAGGATAACCACTTTTGAAAATCCAAGTCCCTTGATATATTTCACCGATTGCGCCAGGTCGCCAAGCCACCGGTCTTTACCCGGGCTATCGCCGCGGTTTCCGTCGGATAAGCCATGACCCCGGTAATCCAGGCCAAAAACCGTGTATCCTCCTTTTGAAATAGGTATGCCGGCCATGCTGTAGGGCCCGCTGTAGGCGGTAAAGCCGTGATAAATTAAAACGGCAACGTCTTTCTTCGCAGGGACGATGGTGTCCGGGTTCCACCTGCGCAGAAAAAGGGTTAGGCCATCGGTGGTCGTAAACTCGTTATGCGGGCCTGTGTAGTTTTTTCTCAAAATGGCGGCTTCTTCAGGCGTAATGCCCTTGTTTTTTATCCTCGAGGACGATGGCAGATAGGCTAAGATCAACCCCAAAATGAGTATGGCTGCAACCAGGAAAAATAAGGTGTACAGCACCCTTTTAACTATTTTTTTCATAACGGTGAGTTTATGGCGTCGTTATTTGCGCTGGCATCTATTCAAAATTCAGCGTCGGTTTTTAATTGGTTTTAAAGCTGGTTTTGATAAATTGCTTTAATCTTTGAAATTAGGAAAACAAATGACATGGAGGGCATTTTTTATTTTTTGGGACTTATTTTTTGGGATTACACCGATTTTGTTTTGATTATTCACTTGTTGTTTATTTTTCACCGGCGTTCATGAGGTCGCTGCGCTTAGTTTCACCGATTTTTTGGAAACTGCAGGCGAATAATAGATGGAATCGCAGCAAACGCTTGATAAGTTTCTCTTGCTACCTGACCGTCAACCTGTAAGATCGGATTATCTCCCCATAAAACCGATCGATTTCGGCGCCTGGTTTTCTACGGCCAGGCCCTCGATGTATAGCTGGCCGTCGACGATCTTGTAGTCGAGCGACCGTTCGTCAATTTGGTAATTGTCTGCTTTAAAAAGAGCCTTTAGTTCTTCTATAATGGCCTTCCTGTCGAAATCCTTGCTCGTTTTTAAGCTTTCGCTAACCGGCTCCAGTAGGATGCCTTCGACTTTATAGGAAAATATTTTTGCCTGCATTTTTCGCTTTGATTTATAGCAAAGCTAAAGTTTTTTATGAGAGGACTTGCCCGGGTCAACCGCGATTACCTTGAACTATTGTCTCACTTATACAGCGACTCGTCCGGCGGGTTGTCTTCGGGCGGGAATTCATCGGGGACAACCTGAGGGTTTTCCTCCGGCGTTTCCGGTTCGTCTGGGTCCGATGGCTGGTTGACTTCAGGGGTTTGTTTTGGCGCCGGCATTTCGGGTTGTTCGTTCGGAAAGGTGTCGTGTTGCTTGCCCATGTCTTTAGAATGTTCCTTAACAACGCGGCGATTGTCTTCTTGTTTTAGCTTGTATATTTACGGTATGAAAAAATCTATCCTGTCGTTTATCCTTGCAATTGGCTGCTTTGTTTCTGCTCATGGCCAGGCTGCCGCCTATAAGGTTTATGCCATTAAGTTCGCGGCTTCTTCCTATCCTTTCACGGCTGCCGACTGGGCGCAGGGCGGCTCAAAAACCGATAGCGTGAAAATTGATTTTATGGTGTGGGTGATCAGGGGAAACGGGAAGAATATACTGGTGGATGCCGGATTTATCGGCGACATTGAAGATGCAAAAGAGTTTAAGATTGTTGACTATGTCCGGCCGGATAGCGCCTTATTCAAACTTGGGTTGAGGGCTGCCGACATTACTGATATCATCCTGAGCCATCCGCATTGGGATCATATCGACGGGGTCGGTTTGTTCCCCAACGCCCATATATGGATACAGAAAGAGGATTTCAATTATTTTGTGAGCACAGCGTGGCAAAAAGGGGAACACAACGGCGGCTATGCCAAAAGGGATGTGCGTATGATGGTCGATAAAAACATGGATGGTAAAGTAACCCTCGTAGATGGCGACGACAAAGAAATCCTTCCCGGTATCCGGGTTTTCACTGGTTCGCGGCATACTTATAATTCGGAATACGTTTTGGTGAACACCGGATCTAACAAAGTGATTATTGCCTCGGATAATATCTGGATCTATGCCAACTTCCGCCACATGCTCCCGGCTGCTGATGGAGGTACGCTCGACCCGGCAGGCTATGTAAAGCAGATGCAGCGAATGAAGACAATGGTAAGCGACGACAAATACATCCTTCCTGGGCATGATGCGGAAGTGTTTTCGTTGTTTCCGAAAGTGGAGGATGGGGTGGTGGAAATTAGGTAGGTTATGGCATGAGTTGACACTAAAAGAACACATGCGACAGGGAGATGATGACCGTGCAGACTTTGAAATCATAAATAATTCAAACGCGATCTTCTTGACACTCAATCGACAATATTCTTTGCTTTTATGCTTATATTTGCACGTTAAAGATTTTCAAATTATCCTTTCTACCGCAGGCATCAGCAATTCGCTGTCAATTCTAAAAGAATCATTCTGCTTTTGGCGCACTCTAAGGCATCAAATCTTTAGCGTTCACTTAAAATATTTTAATAAATGAGGCAACTTAAAATTAGTGAGTCGATCACCAATAGGGAAACGGCGTCGTTGAATCAATACTTGTCAGACATTGCAAAGATTCCGATGGTTACTCCGCAAGAAGAGGTGATTCTGACACAAAAGATCAGGCAGGGTGACCAGGCAGCTTTAGAGAAATTGACGACGGCCAATTTGCGGTTTGTGGTGTCTGTGGCAAAACAATACCAAAGTTCGGGCCTGACACTTGGCGACCTGATCAATGAAGGCAACCTTGGCCTTGTTAAAGCGGCAAAGCGTTTTGACGAAACGAAAGGATTTAAATTTATATCGTATGCAGTTTGGTGGATCCGCCAATCAATTTTATCGGCTATTGGCGAACAATCCCGTATGGTGCGGTTACCATTAAACCAGGTGGGTGATCTTTCTAAAATCGCCAAAGCATCCTCTAAATTGGAGCAGGTCTACGAAAGGCAGCCAACACCGGAGGAAATAGCGGAAGACCTGGAAACGACAGTTCAAAAGGTAAATAACTCTTTGGCGCATTCGGGCAGACACCTATCCTATGATACCCCTTTTTCAAGCGAAGAAGATAATACTTTGCTTGATGTATTGAAAAGCCCGGAGTTTGGGACGGATAAGGAAATGATGAACGAATCCCTGAGGATCGAGGTATCTGACAGTATGCGCATGCTGAGCGATAAGGAACGGGAGGTTTTGGAGCTGTTTTTCGGTTTAAAAAATCAGCAGGCGCATAGTCTCGAAGAGATCGGTGAAAAATATCAGCTTACCCGCGAACGCGTAAGGCAAATAAAAGACAAGGCGTTGGCCAGGCTGCGGGATAGCAGGCGTTCAAAAAGATTACAAACTTACCTGGATTAATATTTCAAGTCAAGAACCGAGAGCCAGGAAGGAAGTGGCAGTAGCGGTAGCAGTAGGAAGAACAAAGAATCAAGAGCCAGGACAAGGAGAAATATTACAGCCCTTTTGCAGTTAAATAAAGATCCGACGATCGACAATTTGTCTGTCTTATCTGTATCTTTCTTGACTCTTTCCCGCACGTAGGGGATTAACTTTTGGTTCTTGACTCTTGGTTCTCAACTCTCCTCGACCCTTCCCAAATTATCCCAACCCCTGATCCTGCCACTGCTACTGCCACTGCAACTGCAACTTTTTCCCAGGTTCTTGGTTCTTGATTCCTGGCTCTCATATTTTCTCCGCCGGATTTGCTACTTTTACTTGTCCGCTCGCATTCCACCATTCAGCAGCGGCCTACCAATTAGCTAAAATCCTTAACGAAGATGAAACTCAAATTGACGTTTTTGCTGCTCGCGCTGACAACAAGCGCCTTCGCCCAACCCGCCCAAACCTATAATGGTAATTATTCCGGTCGAAGCCTCGAAAGAATTGCCTTCCCGATAGGTGGCATGGGGACTGGCATGTTTTGCCTGGAGGGTACAGGTGCGGTTTCGCACATGAGTGTACGCCACAGGCCCGATCTGTTCAATGAGCCGGTGATGTTTGGGGCGATAGGGGTAAAGGGGAAACCAGGCAGCGCCCGCGTGCTGGAGGGGCCTGTGCCGGACTGGAAAAAGTTTGGCATGTATAACGCCGGTAACGGGCAACCCGGGGCGGACTGGGGACTGGCGAGGTTTAGTTCGGCTGTGTTTGGGGCACGGTTTCCGTTTGCCAATATTGAACTAACTGACAAAACATTGCCTTTGCGCGTGAAGATCAGCGGTTGGAACCCGTTTATCCCAACTGATGCGGATGATTCGAGCCTGCCGGTGGGAGGCATTGAATATACTTTTACCAATACCGGTAAGCAGGCGCAGGACTATGTTTTTAGCTATAATGCCGAAAACTTTATGGCGGATGGAGGGAAGGGCAGCCATATTGATGCAGTGGAACATGGTTTCATTCTGGCGCAGGATACCTTACCCGGAAAGCCCGAATTAAAAGGAGGTTTCGCCATATTTACAGATGAAGCGGCGACAATGGTGAATCACTGCTGGTTCCGCGGAGGATGGTTTGACCCGCTGACCATGGCCTGGAAAAACATCAAAAGTTGCAATACCGATACAGTTGCCCCGGTTAAGGGGGAAGCGCCGGGTGCATCACTTTATGTCCCCTTTCACCTGGCGGCCGGGCAGAGTCGTACCATCCGGGTATATGTTTGCTGGTATGTGCCCGACAGCCATTTGCGTAGCGGCCAGGATGCGAAAAGTTCGGCAGATGTAACGGTGCCCGACCGGTCGGGTGAGCTGCCGTCGAAGTATTATAAGCCCTGGTATAGCAGCCGTTTCGGCAATATCAATGAACTGGCGGATTACTGGCGGAGCAATTATGATCAGCTCAAAGTTAACACCCAAAAGTTTACTTCGGCCTTTTATGCCAGTACCCTTCCCCCTGAAGTGACGGAAGCGGTGGCAGCTAATCTTTGTATTTTGAAGACCACTACGGTAATGCGCCAGTACGACGGCCGCTTTTGGGGTTGGGAGGGCAGCTATGATGATGCGGGAAGCTGCGAGGGCACCTGCACCCACGTATGGAATTATGCCCAGGCGCTTTGCCATTTGTTCCCGGCGATGGAAAGAACCATCCGCGAAACGGAGTTCGGGGAAGATGAGGATAGCCGGGGACACCAAACCTTCAGGGCCGCATTACCGATAAGGCCCCTGGCCCATGATTTTTACGCCGCCGCGGATGGTCAGCTGGGCGGCATTATGAAGATCTATCGCGACTGGCATATTTCGGGGGACAGCGCCTGGGCATTGAAGCTTTACCCGTCGGTAAAAAGGAGCCTGGATTATTGTATAGCTACCTGGGACCCAGAAGGGCAGGGCGCCGTCATCGAGCCGCACCATAATACCTACGATATTGAGTTTTGGGGCGCAGATCCGCTTTGTACCGGTTTTTATGCCGGAGCGCTGGAAGCTTTTATCCAATTAAGCAAAGAACTGAAAACCGGCGTGGACCTTAGCAGCTACGAGCAGCTTTATAAAAAAGCTAAGGCCACCCTGGAAACAAAGCTTTACAACGGCGAATACTTTGAGCAGCATATTCAATGGCAGGGACTGCAGGCTAAAGACCCGCTGACCGCGGCTAAAACGTCCTTCTCCACGAACTACTCGCCGGAAGCCCTGCAGATAATGCAAACTGAAGGGCCAAAGTACCAGTATGGCAAGGGCTGTCTCTCCGACGGGATGCTCGGCGCATGGATGGCGCAGGTATGCGGACTGGCCGCGCCGCTGGATCAGGCTCAAATTGCCAGCCACCTGGAGGCGGTTTACAGGTATAATTTTAAGTCGGACCTGTCGGATTACAGCAACCCGCAGCGGTCGACGTATGCCCTCGGTAACGAAGGCGGCCTGCTGCTTTGCACCTGGCCGAAGGGCGGTGCGTTGTCGCTGCCATTTGTGTACAGCAACGAGGTGTGGACGGGGATCGAATACCAGGTGGCTTCGCACCTGATCTTTGAAGGGAAAATACAGGAAGGGTTAAATATTGTCAAAACAACAAGGAAGCGCTATGACGGCGCTGTGCGTAATCCCTTTGACGAATACGAATGCGGCCATTGGTACGCCCGGGCCATGAGCAGCTATGCCCTGCTGGAAGCGCTCACCGGCGTGCGCTACGATGCGGTTACGATGACTTTATTTGTACATTCCGGAGTTGGGAATTTTACAAGCTTTCTGTCGACGGATACGGGTTTTGGGAACGTGGTTTATAAGAACGGGGGAGCAAGCGTAAAGGTGGTGTATGGGAAGATTGAGGTTAGGAAGGTGGTGGTGGAGAAGGGATAATCAAAGGTTCGATTTACGATTTACGTCCCGATAGCTATCGGGATACGATTTGCGATTTTTTTATCTTCACCTGCACATCAAAACCACACTCAACACCTCTCCGGCCATGAGCTCTACCGATATTTGGCACCTACGGCGCCGGTCTATAGATGTTTGTTCTTAGTTCTATCTAACATCTCACGTCTCATATCTCACATCTAAAATCTGCACATCCGCATATCTGCACACTTCGTGCGCCGTAGCTTTAGCGAAGGAGCATCCGCACATCTTTTTCAATTCCATTTTATTGCCGCTCTTAAATTCGCTAATTTAGCCGGTCATGAGTAAGGACGGTAAAAGAGGGCAGAACGGTAAACCCAAAATTTTTGTTTTAGATACCTCCGTGATCTTGTACGATCATAATGCGTTCGAGAATTTCCAGGAGCACGACGTAGCCATACCCATCCAGGTGCTGGAAGAGCTGGATAACATGAAAAGCGGCAATGATACGCGCAATTTCGAGGCGCGCAGCTTTATCCGGCTGATCGACGATATTTCTCATAACCACCTTATTAACCACTGGCGACCGCTGAACGGCGGCAGCAAAGGCAATTTTAAGGTGATAATGGACTCCAAAAACGGCGGGGCAGATGCTGAAGAAGTTTTTGGCTCCGATAAGGCCGACCATCGCATCCTGAATGCCGCCCTTACTTTGCAGGAGGAGCATCCCGAAAAAAAGATCGTGCTCGTGTCGAAGGATATTTGCCTGCGTTTAAAGGCGAAATCACTAAACCTGCACGCCGAGGATTACGAAACCGGCAAGATAAAAAACCTGGACCAGCTTTATACTGGCGAAACCGTGCTGGACAAAGTGTCGGACCGTCTTATTACGCAACTGAATAAAAACGACATCGCCCCGGCGGATGATTTTGAGCTGCAGCCGCATACGAGCAACCATTTCTATACGCTGATAGGGAAAAAGTCGTCAGCGTCGGCATTTTACAACTCGCAGAAGTCCCAACTGGAAAGGGTTATTGAGCAACCTGTGTTTAATATCTTCCCGAAAAACATCGAGCAAGCATTTGCGATACACGCGCTATTACACCCGGACATTAAGCTCGTTTCGATACAGGGCAATGCGGGTACCGGTAAAACCCTGCTGGCGCTGGCCGGGGCGCTGGAGCAACGGAAATATTACCGGCAGATATTTGTAACGCGGCCAATTGTTCCTTTGAGCAACAAGGATATCGGGTTTTTGCCGGGCGATGTGAAATCAAAGGTCGACCCCTATATGGCGCCCATCTGGGATAACCTCAAATTCATCAAAGATCAATACGGCGACGATGAGAAAATGCAGGCCAAAATTGATGAGCTGGTGGCCAATGATAAGATATCGATAGCGCCGCTTGCCTTTATCCGCGGTCGTACCCTGAGTAAGATCTTCTTTATTGTCGACGAGGCCCAAAACCTAACCCCGCACGAGGTAAAGACCATCATCTCCCGCGCCGGCGAAAACAGCAAATTTGTGTTTACCGGCGATATTTACCAAATTGACACACCTTACCTCGATGCGGAAAGTAACGGGCTGAGCTACCTGATCGATAAAGCCAAGGGGCACCCGCTCTATGCACATATTACGCTGCAGAAGGGGGAGCGGAGTGAACTGGCGAATTTAGCGACGGAGTTGTTGTAAGGCTTGTCTGAACCCTTGATCAAGCTGATTTTTTTGATTCTACTGATTTTATGGCATCGGCGTAAAAGCATGGCGTGAATGTCCTGTGGGGTACTGAAACAAGCATGACTTGGGAGTGTAAGCCAATATCGCCGTCATTCTGCTTATATTCACGCTGATCCTCGTCGATACGCTTTCTGACTATCAAAATGGCGAGCCTTAACAACACTCGTCAAAGACCCATCGGCCAACCAATCGCAAAATCACTCATTTGCATGGAACGAAAGAAAAACATAGATTTATATGGCCAATAATTGGTTGTAATCCAATTTTCCCTCACACCAATACGACGTTCAAGCGAAACACGATGTTCAATAAGTTCAGCGTTTCAGCAAAACTGTACCTGTTGCTGCTCATTACAGCAGCCGGCCTGGTTGGATTGGGCCTGTTTGGCATTGACGACATAAAAAAGATGGATGATAATACCCATTCGCTTTATGCGGACCGTGTTTTGCCTATGCAGCAGTTATCGGATATGCGATTTGCCTTCGCTGCTGAAATCCTTCCGATGGCTCAAAAGGTGGAAAACCACCTGCTTACTTATGATAAGGCGAGAGAAGAACTCAGGCAGGCGCAGGAGACGATCAACACCAACTGGCAGGCCTACAAGCTCACTTACCTGACACCACAGGAGGCACAGCTGGTGAAGCAGACCGACCTGGTAAAAGTACGGGCCGACGCAGCCTGCGGTGAATTACAATCCATTTTGGCGAAGGGAGATACTGTTACGCTTGAGCGGTTTGCGCGGCAGCGATTTGTGGCGAACCCTGACCCATTCTTTGTAAAATTGACTGAATTGATGGCGTTGCAAGTGCGGGTAAGCAAAGAACTATTGAATAACAATAATGAGATATACCAGCGCTCCACTACGAGATTTTTGCTTTTGATTCTGGGCGCTTTGATACTTTCATTATCTCTTTCGTTTTATATTGTTAAGAATATCAGGGACTTGATCGGCCGTATGCTGAACAGCAGCTACCTGATCAAAGAGAGTGAGGAACGATACCGTTCACTGATCGAGCAGGCATCTGATGCCATCTATGTCAACAACGCAAAAGGCGATTTTACCCAGGTGAACGACAGTATGTGTAAAATGGTGGGGTATAGCCGGGAAGAGTTGCTGACCATGAATGTCCGCGACCTGCTAAGTGCCGACCTGTTGAAGCTGAACCCGCTGCAATACAGTGAGGCGAAGCCGGGTACGACGGTAACAGGTGAACGGAAATTTATTCACCGGAACGGTACAGTGGTCGATATTGAAATCAACGGAAAAAAATTTACCGACGACCGGACATTGGTCATCTTCCACGACATCACCGAACGGAAAAAAGCTGAGGCGGAACTCCGGTCGTCCGAACAAAAGTACAAGCTCCTTTTTGAAAGCAACCCGGTGCCGCTCTCGATGATAGCTAAGGATGATCTCTCTATAATTGCCATTAATCAAACAGCAGCCGATCTTTACGGCTATACGAAGGACGAGCTCTTGAACAAGACCGCGAGCATAGTAAGGTTGGAGGAGGATTTTGAACAGCAAAAGCGGTACTTTCAGTCGGAGGTTAACGGCCCCACCGATCGCGGAATTGTGCGGCACGTGAAGAAAGATGGAACGATCTTGTTCGTTAATGTAATTGTCAATGATATCCTGTTCGAAGGCAGGGTGGTAAGGCTGGTGCTGTCAAGCGATGTGACGGAAAAGCTGAAAGCCGAGGCTCTGCTTAAAACAACCGAAGCCAACTTGCAAACGATTTTAAGCACGACTGATACCGCGTACGCTTTGTTGAATTCCGACCTGGACATCCTGGAGTATAACAAAAAGGCATTGCTTTTTGCAAAAAATGAGTTTCAGTTTGACTTTAATAACAAGGGTAAGGTATTTGACCAGATGCCTGAAAACCGTCGTTTGCCATTTTTGGCACACGTTAAGAATGCGTTTAAAGGCCAAACCATCAGTTACGAGGTAAGTTATCCGCGTCCCGAAAATAAGCAAAGCTGGTATTCGGTGCGGATGTTCCCAATCTCGGATACGGATCACCAGATACTGGGACTTGTGCTGGCGATCGATGATATAACGGAAAGGAAAGAAGCCGAGCAAAGTTTGCAATCGGCTTACGAACGTATCAAAACGAATGTCCAATTTATCAGGGAGCTTATCTGGAAGCAGTCACATATATTAAGGAGCCCTTTAGCTAACTTAAAAGGATTGATGGGCCTTCTTCGTGCCGATCCCGGTGATAAGGAAGTATTGGGGCATATCGAAAACGAATTCGAGCGGATGGACGCAGTTTTATTGGAAATGGCGGAGGATTCATCCAAAGATGAAATGAGTTAATAAATTAACGCTCACAAAAAACATCTTTTGCGTGAAATCAGCGCTCCAGGTAAGGACCTAATCGCTATACTAACAATCTAAAATATTTTGTAAATGAGAGACTTACGAAGTTTTCAAACCGCGTCGCCCTCAATGAGGCTTTTGAAAATAAACAACTCCGAATTAAACTAAGTCTTTGTCACTCGTCTCTTTCAGCTTTTCGCATTCTGCTTAGTGTCCGGCTTTGAACCATGAACTGCCAACTGCTACTGCTAACTGCTACTTTCCCCATCCGGCCATGAACCGTCAACTATGGTCTATGAACCAAACACCTACGCCAAAATATCCCCCGTTACCCTGCCGATATCAACACTGATCTTATTGATAAGCCCGAGCTGCTCACGGAGTAAAATTTCGTCTTTCCCGCCTTCATCGGTTTTTTTAGGTGGTTCCGGAACTTTGGATGGTCTAAATTGAAGCGCCTGGCCACCAAGTTTTTCGGTGCTGTCATTCAGCGTAGCGATGCTGCGCTTGATCAGCTTCAGGTCTTCAGATTGCCCGATTACCCCAATACCGGGTAGGGACGAAGCTACCGTGGCGATATACGACGACAAAATATGGTTGAGCACCACAAACTTGTGGATATCTTTTACCTTTTTTTGTTTGCTTTTGGGTTCGGAGGTCATCCGCTCGAAGGCCGCGGAAAGGTTGGCTGATTTTACATAAACCTCTTTTCGCGCCAGCTTATAATCGAGCGTGCCGGCTGGGACACCGGAAATAGTTTCGGCCACCCGCACGAGGTAGCTGAGATTTGCCTCGAGGACGCTTTTTACGCTATCCAGGATTTGGTCGTATTCCCAGGTGGGGAAGATCAGGTAGCTGGCCACAAGGGCAATGGATGAGCCGATAAGGGTGTCCACGATCCGCTCTTTAACCACAATGCCCACGCCAAGGAATTTGAACAGGATGAGCACATAAGGCGTCATAAACAGCACGCTTACCACGTAATTGAGCCGCAGGAAGCTATAGGTGCCGATCATGAGCACCACCAGCAATATAAATTGGGTATCTTTTGAGGGGATGAAGGTAAGTATGCCTACGCCCACCACGCCGCCTGCCACGGTGCCGATCAATCGCTGGTAGTTACGCTGTTTTGACAGGCTAAAGCCGGGCTTAAGGATAACGATGATGGTGAGCAGTATCCAATAACTGTGGTGGCCCATGGCGACGGTCCTCCCCAAAATAAAACCAATTAGGCAAACAAGCGAAACACGGAGGGCATGCTTAAAGGCGGACGAAGAAAAGCTGAGGTTATCAAAAAAGATATGCGCGGCGTAATCCTGGTGGGTTACAAAGCGCGAATATTCATCGGTATAGACGCCGTCGATCAGAGCCCCTGAGTACCTCGAATTATAATAACGGTATAAGCTTTTGATGCGGTCATTCAAATCGCGCAGGTTCACTAATATCTTTTTGAGGGCCAGGTTGCTCACGCCTTTGTCATCGCGGCCGATCTCATCTATTTTGCTTTTTAAATGCTCCAGGTTCTCAATAAAGTCGCCCTTGAATTTCTTCCGGGTATTGGTCAATACAATATAGGCAATGTTATCCACCTCGTCGGCCATGTGTTGCAGCAGGACGCCGACCTCGCTTAAAATACCTGTTTCCGCGTACTTCTTCCGGATTTCGGCGTAGTCGTAATGGGTGGCCATAATCTGTTCGAACATGTCCACCAGGTCCACAAAGGTGAGCATCAGGATGCGGCTGGCGCTGGTGGATTCTTTGACCATCACCCTGCTTTTAAAAAGCATTTCCCGTACCAGGTCCTGGTGCTGGCTCACTTTGATCTGTCGCGAAACCAGTTTGCGGTAATTCTCGTCGATGTCGGTTTCCGGCAGGTAAAAGGCTGCCTTTAAGCGCAAAAAGTCAGCAATGTCGGTAATGTTCTCGCCAAGGGCCTGCTGGGTAGCGCGGTATGGCCTTATGCCGAAGAATACCAGGCTGAACAAAAGGTACCATAGGCCGCCGGCCAGGATGATAGCGCTGTAACCCACAATTTCGTTGGGTTTGGCTGCTTTGTCTATCATGAATATCATTACCAGCAAGGCCGAAGTACCTACCGATGCGGCCCTTGTGCCATATACAGTGAACATGGAGAAAAAGAAGGAAAATGCGGTGATCTCCAGCCCAAGTGTAAAAATATTCAAACGGGCAAACCCGGTAGTTACTGCCACGATAAACAGGCATAAATTGCCGATGGCCATGGCGTTGCGCTTATGCATTAGCGGCCCCGGCGTATCGATGGTGCAGATACAAACCGCACCCAGCGACATGGTTAGCCCGGTATTGAACTGGCCGAAAAAGTTAAAAAACAGGGAAGGAAAAAGAATGCCGGCAGCCATCCGCAACCCATCGGAAAAATACTGGCTGTAAAAAAACTGTTTAATTTCCCGGCTATTGATTTTCATTTTGGGATGTTTTCTTGCTGCGGGGCTAAGGAACGCAAAGTATTTAAACTTAAAAAACTTTTAGGGTTACCGGCGGTTGTTTCGTTATTGATTTTTTAGGCCCTTAAATCCGCTGTTAAATTTACAGAAATTAAATATTAAGGTTTTATTTTGATAAAACTTGCATTTATTTATACGTCCGCTTACAAATTACTCATTTTTGCGTAAATTTAGCGTCCGAAGATTCCGACGGATGCAATTCAAATTGTCGCTTTTTTTACCAGGCGTTCCGATGGAACGCTAAATGCCTGGGTTCATTGTTTCTACCAACCAGCCGTCCCGATGGGACGGACTATTTCGTAATGTTCGTCCCGTAGGGACGTTTGGTAGTTTCTACCAATCAGCCGTCCCGATGGGGCACACTATTTCGTAATACTCGTCCCGTAGGGACGTTTGGTAGGTAGAAAAAGGAAAAAAATGTTCCTCACGTTCCATAGGAACGTTTGGTGCCTGAGCGACAATTTGATTTGCACCAGGTTCCGACGCCGGCTGAATATTTTAGACTTTGAAAGTCGCAGTTTTTTTGCTTTAACCAATTATAACAAACTTAAGTTTTTACAACAAACACATGCCTTTAAACTTAAAGCTGAGCCAACGGGAGACGGCTTTCCACAATGAAGTGGTTACCCGGTTTGAGTTATACAATAGTTTGTTTCAAACCTTGCCGTTCTACCAGGTTAAGGACACAGGGATCCTCCTGCCATTCTTTAGTTCGCATTGCGAAAAAGAGGCCAATAGGCAAATATCGCCGACGGCAATCATTGAGTCGTTTTTTAAGAAATATGTGCCCGATATCGATCATCGCGAGCAGATCAACCGCATGTTCCGGTTTATTCAATACATCGAACGGCAGGTAGTTTTGTTTGATGCCATTGAAGACTCATCTTTCAGCAAGATCGGCAGGGCCGAAGACAGCGGCACCCTGCAAAGTTTGCTGCAGCAGGCTGCCATAAGCGATGAATCGCATAAAGAGATCAGCCAAAAGCTGGACGATTTTTCATTGCGGCTGGTACTTACCGCCCATCCCACGCAATTTTACCCGGGCACGATCCTCGGTATTATGACCGACCTGATCGAGGCTTTGAAAACAAACGACATCAATAGCATCGACCTGCTTTTGCAGCAGCTGGGCAAAACGCCGTTTTTCAACAAGACATCGCCAACGCCGATCGATGAAGCGATAAGCCTTGCCTGGTTCCTGGAAAATATTTTTTATCATGCGGTCTCCGGCATCCAGTCAAAGCTGGACGAGGAATTTGATATGAGCCCTGACCGCAGCTCCGCGCTCCTGGAGCTTGGGTTTTGGCCAGGCGGTGACCGGGATGGCAACCCGAATGTGACCACCGAATCCACCAAAGCGGTGGCATCCTTCCTGAGGCAGCGGGTCTTCCGTTGCTATTACCGCGATTTCCGCCTGCTTAAGCGTCGTGTTACTTTCCGTGGCGTTGAAAAGGCCGTGGCAAAGCTGGAGAATTTGATCTACCAGAGCGCGAATTTTAAACAGGACGACCGTGACCTGGCCCCGGAGATACTTGACCTGCTTGAGTCGATACGGCACACCCTGATAGCCGACCACGACAGCCTGTTTGTGCCGATAGTGGACGACCTGATCAAAAAAGTAAGATTGTTCGGCTGTTATTTCGCAACCCTTGATATCCGGCAGGATAGTCGAGTGCTGCGTAAAGTGTTCAGCTACTGCACATCGCAGGCCGAACTCGATACGGAGATCGTTAACGGTTACGAAAAACTGCCGGAGGAAGAAAAGATCGAGCAGTTATCGTTTAAAGAAGGTGATTTTTATTGTCCCGATACGGCCGATAAGCTGATCTGTGATACGCTCAACACCATCAGGCTGGTGAAAGAAATCCAGCATGCCAACGGGCAGAAGGCCTGCCAGCGCTTCATCATCAGCAATTGCCAGGAAGCGTCGGATATTTTGCAGCTGATCGATTTATTTTTATGGAGCGGCTGGAAAAAAGAAAACCTGAGCGTAGACTTTGTCCCGCTTTTTGAAACGGTAAATGATTTGAAAGGCGCGGCACTTATTATGGAGCGGCTGTACACCCATCCATTTTACAAGGAGCATCTTGAAAAACGCGGAAATCTGCAAACGATTATGCTGGGCTTCTCCGACAGCACGAAAGACGGCGGCTACCTGATGGCCAATTGGTCTATCTACAAGGCGAAGGTGGAGTTAACGGCCATGGCGAGAAAATACGGCATCGGCCTTGCATTTTTTGATGGCAGGGGAGGTCCCCCGGCGCGCGGCGGTGGCAAAACACACCGGTTTTATGCATCCATGGGTGAAGAGATCGCCAACGAGCACATTCAGCTAACTATACAGGGCCAAACCGTCAGCTCGCAGTATGGGTCGGTAGAAACGGCCCGGTTCAATATGGAACAATTGGTGAATGCGGGTATCGTTTCGGCGCTTCATCCCAAACGGAACGACCTGCTCGACCAGGATCATAAAGATCTGATCTCGGCAATGGCCGATGAAAGCTACCGGTTGTTTATTGAACTGCGCCAGCATCCTTTATTTGTTGAGTACCTCGAGAAATTCAGCCCGCTGAAGTTACTTTCGCACATCAATATCAGCAGCCGGCCGACCAAACGCAACGCCGACTCATCTTTAAAGCTGGAAGACCTTCGGGCCATCAGCTTTGTGACTTCGTGGAGCCAGCTGAAACAAAGTATACCCGGTTTTTATGGGGTTGGCACTGCCCTGCTCAAAATGAAAGAAGAAGGCAACTGGACAGCCATTGGGGAGCTTTACCAATCATCAGGTTTTTTTAGAACGATGGTTGATAACTGCGTAATGTCCATGACGAAATCGGATTTCCGCATAACGGCCTATTTAGAAAAAGACCGGAAATTCGGGCAGTTCTGGAAAATGCTGAAAGATGAGTTTGACCTCACAAAAGCGATGTTGCTGGAGTTAACCGGCGCCACAACCTTAATGGGCGAATACCCGGTTGAGCGGCGGTCGATAGCTATCCGGGAGCGCATTGTGCTGCCGCTGGTGATCATTCAGCATTACGCGCTGAACTGTCTTAACAACTGCAACGATGAAGAGCTGATCAAAGTTTATAATAAGCTGGTGGTGCGTACTGTTTACGGTATTGTAAACGCCGGCCGGAATTTGGCATAATTAGCTGACTTACAGTCAACGATAAAAGCTATGCCGATTACTTTCGCGACCAATGCCAGGGGTGTCATGTGAGTACCCATCAGGGCGCCCCCTGGAAAAAATCGTAATGACGTGTCCTGGATGTCGGCACCGCCGCCAGACGGTCCTTGCGAGGAACAGCCTGTCCCGATTCTTCGGGAAAGCAATCGCTGCACATGCAAATCAACATGTAAGACGTGGTCAGAAACACCACCCCGCAAGCCATTCCCGCCAGTGCCATTGCGAGTAGTCGCAAACGGGTTACTGTTGAACAGCGTAAAAATCTATATTGATGATCAGCGACTTACATTCACGTCATTATAAGGCTCTCGAACCATAGTGTGCAAAAGTCCATACGCCGTGTATTACCGCCAGGCTCCATGTACAATCTTCTGCCAAGCATTCGTCAGCCCACCGCGCCCTGGTTCCCTTCGATGGGTTCAGGGCAGGCTTGAGCCTTACCATGATACTAGGGCAAACGCATCTAAAATATGGGCCTGCGCCTTGGGTTCTCCTCACAGGTGCTCGGAAGATCGAAAATCGTTCTTGTGTTGAGTACCCATCAGTACTTTTTCTTGAAAAATATTAGTTGTCGACCGTCCGCAGAAGGGCTTCGGAAAAAAACCGGGGGAAACCGGCAAGGCTGTGTGGTGGGTTAGGGCATAGCAAATTTTCGCATACAGGGTAATAAAGCTACAGGGTTAAGCCGGCGAAAAGATTGCAGCCCAAGGTTTTCCCCGGTTTGTGGGCAAAGGCCTGCAGCGCAGAGAAGCATTTCTGCGGACTTGATTTTTTTGGTCCTTTTTGTATCAAGACAAAAAGGACTAGCCCCGCGGCAATTGAGCGGGGCGTCATTGTGCAAACGGACACACATTGTGGCGAGCATTAACGGGCGATTTTCGGGTGGACCAACGCTCTTTTCGAGGAGTTTTCGCAATGATGTATTTCTTCCGAACACCCATGGTATTCCCCTCTCGGGGCCGGGGGAGTGTCCTGTGGGTTTTGCCAGGATTTCGTGCTGTCCAAAACACCGCGTTCATGATGCCAACCTTGGTTATCAGGAATCATCTCCATAGTAATCTAAACGACTCGTGTATTTTCCATCTAAATTTTCTTTTGACACGGTCGGTACAAACCTTTAAGCCATATAAATTTAGATGCGTTCGCCCTGACCATGATACCCTTTTTTATCATTCGACCCTCAGAATTTCGCAAATTTTATTATTCGGCTTGACTTTTTTTTTCACCTTGCCAATTCTCTTAACTTTGATAGATGAAAAACGCGCTTCTACCCCTGATCGGTCTTATTCTTTTTCTATTTGCGCAGTCATGCCAGAATGCGGCCTCCAATGGCTATCAAAAGTCAAAGGTTGATTCCAGCGGCTATAAATTTGTTAAAAGCAGCGTCGAATCCGGCCTTACCGACGTCAAAGCTTCCGGCCTTGCAATAACCAACTCCAACAATTTAAGGGTGATAGGCCTTGCAAAAACGCTTATTGCCTCCCAAACCCTCACCGATAGCGCGCTCCTGAAACTGGAAACCGAAAAAAATATCGCCGGCGGCGACACCATCACAGCGGCTCATGTGTCTATGCTAAGCGATCTTTCAAAAAAATCAGGTGCGGCATTTGACAAAGTCTATATTGCTATGATGATCGATGACCGGCAGTCGGCCTATGATCTGTGTACCATCGCTGCAAACAATAATGATGCAGACATCAAAGCCTTTGCCTCACACACCATCTCAGTGATCAAAACGCATCTTGATTCGGCACGGGCAGTGCTTGCGGCCTTAAAATAACGGTTCTTGTAAATAAAGTCTATTTTTTAATTTTTATTAATATCGCACATATAGTTATAAAAACTACTGATACTCCGAACATAATCCATGAGTAGGTAACTGCGTGCTTATTTTCAGTGATTTTCCAAACATTTATCAGGCTCATTAAACCAATTCCAATCCAAAAACTGGCAGCCAGCTCCAATTGTCTTTTCGTTTTATTTAACATATTCATTTCTTTATTTTACAATAACAACCCTGCTCTGTATCGTATGTTTAAGGTTTGTTAACAACCATCCGGTATGATTACCCATCTTATGTATTTTACCTACGTTCAGATCCATGGCAGCCGCATTAAAATTATGCTTCATAATCTGGTTCAAAAACAGTCCGCTTATAGGAGGCTCCTGGAGCCCAAATTTTTTCTTTCATTTCTATAAACAGGGGGCGCCGCTGGAGCCAACAACTCGCTTTTGTCTTTGACTCCGTTAGGAGTCGCCTGTTTATAGTAAACATTTCAAAAAGGTAGGTAGGCTCCAGCGGAGCCTCCTATAACGAACTGTGTAAATCGTAAACATAGTTTTATGTATTTGACCTAAGTTCAGATATCTCAATCCATTGTTTATTGCCTTAAGCCTGTATATTTGCGCCAAACCAGCCAGGGGTTATCATTTAATGAAAAAGAACCTTTTTATCGCCTTTGAAGGCATCGACGGAAGTGGCAAAAGCACCCAGGTACGGCTATTAAAAGAAAAGCTGGAACAGGCCGGGCAGAAAGTTCATGTAACCTGCGAGCCGACGGGCAGCCCGATGGGCAAGATCATCCGCGATATTTTCAATCACAAAATGGAGACCGATCATCGCACCATCGCGGCCCTTTTTGTTGCCGACAGGCTCCACCATATATTAAACAAAACGGATGGTATGCTGAAAATGCTGGCGGAAGGCTACACGGTGATCACCGATCGGTATTACCTGTCGTCCTACGCCTATCAAAGCGCCCACGTGGACCTGGATTGGGTGATGCAGGCTAATTCTTTAAGCGCGAAACTGCTTAAACCCGATCTGAACATCTATATCGACATTACACCGGAACAAAGCATCGAGCGCCTGAAAAAAGGCAGGGAAACCATCGAGCTGTACGAAACGCTCGACAATCTTAAAAAAGTACACGACAAGTACTTCGAAGTAATGGCAATATTAAAGGGGAAAGAGAAAGTATTCGTAACAAATGGTAACCGAACGCCCGATATAATCTCGCAAGAGATATGTACTGCCCTCGGAATTCCGTTAAATTAGACCAAAGCGATTAAAAAGCACGCTTGTTATTCGCACGAACCCTTACAGGCACGAGTTTCTTCTCGCGGGGAATAAATAAATTTTTCAGCACGTCCACTAAATCAGCAAGTATATTCCGGTTCATTTGAATTGATTTTTAATCCAGTATCTAAAGCAGTCACAAATCTTTTACAAAAATTATAAAGATTATTCACATTTCAAAATTTTTTTAATTTTTATCCCGTCTTGTGTCATTAAAATTGCAATTTTTTAATTTTCGTTGCATATAAATTACAAATTTTCAAAATAAGCAAATTTTGCTGTCAAAAATACATTTTTAACGTTTCCTATTACTTAAACTCCATGTCGAAAAGCAGTTCGATAGGCTATCCGAAACCGGGTCCGCTTACTTATGAAACCAATATGCAGTTGAATTAGCGTCCTGGAGAGTACGCATCAGGCCGCACCCTGGAAAAAATAGTGATGACGGGCAAAATTCGTCCAAAAAAAGAAAGTCA
>JABDGE010000066.1 GCA_013286235.1 Bacteroidota bacterium | reverse complement strand
TGACGATGTGAGATTTGAGGGGGTTGATAGTTCATAGATCATAGTTCATAGCCGGAAGGGGATTAACTGGCACACTTTTGACACGCTCTTACGGATATCATTTCAACGCTTGTAAATCAAAAAACTAAATTAAACTGTGTGCGATTCAAATTGTCGCTTAAGCACGAAACGTTCCTACGGAACGTAAAATTCATTTTTTTTATTTTCTACCAACCAGACGCCCCGCTAGCCAGCGGGCGAATTTTAAACGATACCCGTCCCATCGGGACGGCTGGTAGGTAGAAAAATCAACACCGGAGTTTAGCGTTCCATCGGAACACCTGGTCAATAGAGCGACAATTTGAATTGCACCCATTAAACTTTATTTAGTAATTCTAAATTTTATTTACATTTGTATTAACAAGCCTTATGGTTTTATTAGTTACGCAACCCTTAGAAGCTTTTATGAGGTTCACGCAAAAGCAAAGGACGCGTTAAACAACTGGTACCGCTTATTACTTCAAGCCGATTGGAGCAATTTTCACGAGATGAAAGCTATGTTTAACTCGGTTGATGCGGTAGGAAATGACAGGTTTGTTTTTAATGTCCGCGGTAATTATTACCGCGTTGTGGCTTTAATATTTTTTGATGTCCGTACAGTTTATATTCGCTTTATAGGTACCCATAGAGACTATAACAGCATTGACTGTACTACTATTTAATTGGTTGAAAGATGAATACAGCAGTTAACGAAACCGAATACAACCAGTTAATGGGCAAAATAGATGCCCTGATGGCAAAAGGGAGCCAAAATATTTCGAAACAGGAATTAGAAGAACTTCGGATAATGGCTTTAAGCGCCCAGGCCTACGAACAATCAAAATACGCGATTGAAGCACCTACCACCCTGGTTGGGATGGTCGAAATGAAAATGTTTGAAATGAAGCTCAACCAAAAAGAGCTCGCCGAAATGCTGAACATCAGTACAGCAAAGCTGTCGCTGATCATAAATGGAAAGCAAAAAGCAGATGTTAGTTTTTTAAAGGCTGTCCATAAGAAGCTGAATATAGACGCCGGTTTCGTGCTGGAACACGCGTGATGGGAGATGTGAGCGGGTTCATAGTTCATCCCGCACGTGATCTATTTTTTTATTTTTTAGAATGGTGTATTAGCATTTGGGCATTCCCGCCGCCGGTAGAAGCGGCGGTCAGGCTTTCCGCTCATACGCCTTGGGCATTAGGCTCGGGCCGGTATCCGCTGCAATCCTTAATGCGAAGAATCGATAAATTATGGCTGTTGCCACTCAATGTTGAACGGCGGGCTACCTGTCAGCGGGTTGTCTGAACCGCGGATTTAACTGATTTTGCTGATTCCGCTGAAGGATATACCTGTCAGCGGAGCACGAGTGGCCACGTCTTATGGCCCTGGCTGCATACTCACGCTATAGTCAGGGAATAAGAACGTCCGAGGGCGGAAAATATCTTAGTTCTTAGATTTTATACTTCCCGGGCACGCACCACTTTCAGGTTCACCGGTTAGCCACTTTTTTAATTCATTAATTCTCGTAGCTGTCAATTCTTCCAAATAACCGGAAGAGCACATTGGATACATACTACCATAATATCTTGTATCCTTTGCAGGAAATTTCATTTTAAGTTCCGCATCCCTAAATTGTATCCAGAGTCTTTCTGATGCCCTTAACGCCTCAATAAAATCATTATCACTGGCATATTCTTTAATCACTTTTTGATATACAACTCCTAATTGTTTATCCACCTTTTGATAATCTGAATATGCCTTCATATTCATTTCAGTCTGTGTTTGCGCCTTTGCAGAATTCTGAATTGAAATACCCAGGATTATAAGAAAGGTTATAAAACATGTTTTCATTTTAAATCTTTTTAATAAAATTTACTTATTTATTTAGGTCAATTTTAACGGTAATAATAATAATTAGTCAACTTCCGGCTTCCGCAGGCTTGCCTTTCGCGGACGGTTTTTCAATATTGATTTGATTATAAACAACCATCAATTATAACCCTAACTGACTAGATGAAATTGTTTCAATTCCGAGCTGTACATGAGTACCCCGATCGCTATCCGGGCCATTGAGGGTCATTTGAGAATTTGGCGAAATACCATTAAAATTTAGTTCTTCATATTTGTACAGTCCGCCCTGCTGCTTGATGTAGGCAATACGCACCTTCACGGCATCCATTGTATAAGCCGTATTGTTGGTCACGGTTATTTTCAGATTGGTAATGCTTCCTATCAGGCGATAAGTGTACGTGCAGTTTGCAGTCACGTACAGCCTGATCCTGTTGCGAATCGCTGTCTTGGCTGCATCAGCATTTTCTTGATTTTGCAGTGTCGTATTTTCTTGGTTGCGCTGTTGTGCCTGATTAATAAGAAAAAGAATGAATAAGACGATTACTCCTGCTATAACGACCAGCAGCAGAACATTTTTATTCTTCTTCTCCATTGGTTTTTGCGGCGGAGCAGCAGCAATCGGCGGAGCTGCAGCAATCGGCGGAGCTGCGTGGGCTGAATGATTGGAGGGAGCAAAGGTAGAGGCGGCAGACTTGATACGGTCAAGCGTTATTGCGCCGGGGCTTTTTTCATAGTCACTAACTAATTCTTCCGGCAACCTAATGAGGCCATTTGATAGCTTGACAGAATAGTCAAATGACTCTGTTATCATGCTTTTTTCGTAGCGACCGATCGAAGGGTTGTATTTGCGTAACTCGTCTAACAGGGGCACAATAACGTGCCTTTTTTCGTCTAATAGCATGACAATAAGTGATTTGGTGGGATAAATGTGGCAATTAAAATGAAAATGACGAGATATTTGATTTATTCAATGATTTATAATTTTCGCCCCTTTCCCTATCAGCGGAGTACGAGTGCCTACTTCTTACGGCTTTGGTGAGTAGCTTGCGGCAGTGTGGTTCTGACGACATTTTCCACATCAATTTGCATGTGTAGCGATGGCTTCGTTCCTCGCCAGGACGGTCTGGCGGCGGTGCCGATAATCAGAATACCTCATGACTATTTTTCCAGGATGCGCCCTAATGGATATGGCATCGAAGGTTTGGTGGATATAATCCTTTCGCTTTGGTCTTTCAGCTTTAAGCTCTTCTCTGGCCATGAACTATGAACCATCAATCATGAACTCTCACAGCAAATTTACATCAAAATAGCACTTTAGATTTCCGCTTCGATTTACAACCAGTATTTTTGCGACATCAATCAAACTCCATTAGTGCCATCAGAAACCCCACCCACCCAAGCCCCAAAAGATCCCTTCGCGGCATTGCGGTATAAAGATTTTCGCTCCTATTTGGGTATGCGGTTTTTCTTCACCTTCGCTTACCAGGCGCAGGCTGTGATCATCAGCTTTTATATTTACAGCCTCACGCACAATAAATTCGACCTCGCTTTAATCGGCCTTTTTGAGGCGATACCTGCGGTGAGCATCGCTTTATATGGCGGGTACGTTGCCGATAAATCCGAAAAACGAAAGATGCTTTTGGCTATTTCCGGCCTTGTATTGTTTGCTTCGGGGGTGATGTTTTTGGTTACCATGAAGCATATGGAGCCCTATTTGCACAAAGGCTGGATCATTCCGACCCTGTTTTTTATGATTTTTTTGAACGGACTGGCACGGGCATTCTACGGCCCGGCAACGTTCACTATTTACGCGCATAGCATACCTAAAGAACTGTTCCCTAACGGAAGCACGTGGAGCAGTTCCAGCTGGCAAACGGCGGCCATCCTGGGCCCGGCAGCGGGCGGGCTGATCTATGGCTATTATGGCATAACGCCGGCATTTATTGTCATCATCTTTTTTCAATTGGTGTCGATCGCTATCATTTACTTTTTAAAGCCTTATCCACCTGTATTCATACCAAAAGCAAATATCTGGAAAAGCCTTTCCGAAGGGATAGACTTTGTGGTGAAAAGTAAAATCCTGATATGGGCGATGAGCCTCGACCTGTTTTCGGTGTTTTTTGGCGGTGCTGTGGCGCTGCTGCCGGTTTTTGCGCATGATATTCTGAAAGTAGGCTCGCAGGGGTTAGGGATCATGCGTGCAATGTCTTCGCTGGGCGCGGTACTTACAATGCTGGCGATGGCCCGATTCTCGCCCATGGGCAGGCCATGGCGTAACCTGCTGATCGCCGTTACCGGTTTTGGCGTGTCTATTATTTGCTTCGGGATATCCCGCAGCTTTTACCTGTCCTTATTCTTTTTGTTCACAGAGGGCGCCTTCGATAGCATCAGTGTTATTATCCGCGGCACCATTATGCAGCTTTTAACACCCGAGAACATGCGCGGCCGGGTATCGGCGGTTAACTCCATGTTTATAGGCTCCTCCAACGAGATCGGCGCATTTGAATCAGGGACAGCGGCAACACTGATGGGAACGGTTCCTTCTGTTGTTTTTGGCGGCGGGATGACGCTGCTTATTGTCACGATTACTTACCTTAAAACCAAGAAATTAATACCACTATCTCTCGCGGAGATTCAATCTCCCTGATTGTTGAAGTGAAAATCATTTTCCTTTCCATGACATCTTATTAATTTGTCATTTCGTCCGAGGAACGAGGGAGAAACTATCTCTTGAGCGAAGCGAAAAATCTTATACATCTAACTATGTCGCCCACACAGTCCGCTGGCATGGCGTATAAGATCTCTCCTACGTCGGGATGACAAAAAGGGTGTACCGCCAGCATAGTTCGCCAGCATGGCGTATAAGATCTTTCCTTCGTCGAGATGACAAAAAAGGGCGTACCGCCGGCATGGTTCGCCGGTATAGCGTATAAGATCTCTCCTATGTCGAGATGACAAAAAGGGTGGTGGGGTGAAAAGATGTCATTGGACCTTTACGTTTTCCCGAAATTTTACAATTCGTAAAGACCCGGTAATCAACGAATCTGCTATAAACCACCAGGCTGTAATAGTCCTTCGTCATTGTCTTCTTAGCCAAAACACTACCACAACCTTTATCCACAATACCCGTAAAAATGCTATGAAATAAATACCGGGGTGTTAAAAGGCTTAAACTCCCTGCGGTAAGCACTATTGATGACAAACACCCATTTCAACTGGTCTCATTTTGTTAGGAATGCATTCTTTTGCGTTTTTTTCCTGCTGGCTTTTAACTCATACGGACAAGAAAAAAGCGTAAAATTTTCCAGCTTAACCATCAATAACGGGCTTTCACAAAGCAATGTAAAGTGCATTCTCAAAGACCATGAAGGCTATATGTGGTTTTCGACAGACGATGGCCTTAATAAATATGACGGTTATAATTTTACAGTTTACCGTCACATCCCAAATGATCGCAGCTCGCTGCCCAGCAACAACATAAGCGTTTTATTTGAAGATAGCCGCGGAAACCTATGGATCGGAAGCAGTGGCGGCGTTTCGGTTTACAACCGGGAAAAAGATTCGTTTACCACCTTGTCCAGTAAAAAAGACGATGCCAACACGCTTTCAAACAATGAAGTCGATGCCGTTTTCCAGGACAAACAAAATAATATCTGGATTGGCGCCTACTCGGGTTTGAACCTGTTCGACCAAAAGACTAAAACCTTTCGCCGCTTCTTCTACACAAAAAACCGCGATGATATCGCCATGCACCATATCAATTCAATTTCGGGCGACAATGCGGGTAATTTATGGCTGGGTACAAGCGATGGCCTGGTGAAGTTTAACTACCAAACGGGCAATGTAAAAGAATACCGGCACAGCAGCGCAAATAGTTTAAGTGATAACGAAATCAATACGGTTTACAGCAAGGGCGGCGATAATTTGTATATCGGCACTGCCGGCGGCGGCCTGGATGTATTTAATGTAAAAACGGAGAAATTTATCCACTTTACGCATCAGCCGGGCCAGGCAAGCTCACTCGTAAACAACAATGTATTTGCGCTGGCGCCAGCCGGTATTCACGAGGTTTGGGTGGGCACCGAGGACGGGCTGGATCTTTTCGACGAAGAAAAAGCGGCTTTTACAAAATATACGAACGAGGATAAAGAAAGCGGCGACAAGAACAATTCCATCGGCAGCATTTTAGATGCCGGCGGTATTCTTTGGCTGGGAACTTATGAATCGGGCGTGCGGTTTTACGACCGTAATCTTTCGTCGTTTCAGCATTACAACAAGCAGGACGGCACCGGTTTAAGCAATGACATTGTTACCTCGTTCGCTGAAGCGCCCCAGGGGTATTGGATGGGCACAGATGGCGGCGGTTTGGATTATTTCGACCAGTCGTCAAAAACCTTCAACCAACATACGCACGAGGATAAAAATAAGAATTCGGTAAACGGCGATCACGTTCTCAAGCTGCTCAGCGATAACAAAAACTTGTGGATAGGTTATTATGAAAGCGGCCTGGACGTTTTTGACACGCAAACGAAGGGGTTTACTCACTATTCGACAGGTACAAAGCCGGATCAGATAAGCGGAAATATTGTTTTCGCGCTCGAAAAAGACAAAACCGGGGATATATGGGTAGGCATGGATGGCGAGGGTATCAATATCATCCACCAGGCAAAAATTGTAAAACGTTATAAATACAACCCGCTCGATACGCTCCATTCGTTAACCAACAATGATATACGGACCATTTACCACGACCGGGAGGACAATATTTGGGTTGGTACATTTGGCGGCTTAAACTTATACAACCCCAAAACTGATGGCTTTATCCATTTCAAAGCATGGAACAAGGGCCTCAGCAACGATATCATCATTTCGATTTTTGAGGATAGGCAAAACAACCTGTGGGTGGGTACCCTGGGCGGCGGATTGAATTTATTCGATAGGAAAAAACAAAGTTTTATCCCTTATAGTTTTCCGGATGGTGTTAGCTATTCCATCGTTGATGGTATAACGCAGGATGATAAGGGCTTTTTATGGGTAAGTACCAACAGGGGCCTGGTGAGCTTTAAGCCCAACACCCATCAGTTCAGAAAATACACGCTGGCAAATAACCTCCAGGGTTATGAATTTTTTATGGGGGCTGTTTTGAAGGCCGGCGACGGGAAGCTGCTGTTCGGCGGCCATAACGGATTTAATATAGTCGATCCGGCGAACCTTGCCGTAAACACCCTGGCACCGAAAGTGGTTTTTACGGATTTCCAGTTGTTTAATAAGAAAGTCCCTATAGGGGATAGTTCCGTTTTAACGAAATCCATATCGGAAACAAAGGTTATCAGGTTAAATTACGACCACTCGGTATTCACTATCGAATACAGCGCGCTGAATTTCACCCTGCCCGAAATGAACGCTTACGCCTATAAGCTGGATGGGTTTGAAAAAGATTGGAATTACGTGGGCCAGCAACGAAAAGCCACTTACACCAACCTTAATCCTGGTGAATATACGTTTAAAGTGAAAGCGGCCAATAACGATAGCTATTGGAACAATGCCCCCGCAAGCCTCAAAATCATTATTGTGCCTCCGTTTTGGATGACCTTGTGGTTCAGGATGACATTATTGTTTGCCGTGTGCGCAGCCGCTTACAGTTTTTACAGGTACCGGATCTATGCCATCAGGGCACAGCAGAAAGTGCTCAAACGGCTGGTGAAAGAACAGACCGAAGAAGTGGTGAAAAAATCGGAGGAGCTGCAAAATCAATCGGAGGAGCTGCAAGCCCTTAATGAAGAGTTACAGGCCCAATCCGAAGAGTTACAGGCCCAATCGGAGGAATTGCAGGAGGTTAACTACGAGTTGCAGGGGCAAAAAGAGCAGGAGCTGCAGGCGCGTAAGGAGGCCGATAAGGCGAACCAGGCGAAAAGTGTTTTTTTAGCGACCATGAGCCACGAGATCCGCACACCGATGAACGGCGTGTTGGGAATGACCTCGCTCCTGTTTGAAACACCGTTAACACCGGAGCAGCGCGAATACGCCGAGATCATCCGCGTGAGCGGCGAGAATCTGTTGAATGTGATCAATGATATCCTCGACTTTTCGAAGATCGAATCGGGGAATATGGAACTCGAACAGCAGGACTTTCATCTCAGGCATTGTATCGAAGATGTGCTCGACCTGTTCTCAGAGGCTGCCGCAAAAAAACAATTGGACATTCTCTACCAGGTCGATCCCCGCATGCCGGAACACCTGATTGGCGACCCCTTCCGTATCAGGCAGATTTTGATCAACCTGGTCAACAACGCCATCAAATTTACCAGCAGCGGCGAAATTTTGATCAACATAAACCTGCTCGAAACAACAGATCGTAAAGTAAGGCTTGGCTTTACCATAAAAGATACCGGAACGGGTATTGCAAAAGACAAGCTTTCGCGGCTTTTCAAAGCCTTTTCGCAGGTGGATGCATCAACCACGCGCAGTCACGGCGGTACCGGCCTCGGGTTGGTTATCTGCGAACGCCTGGTGGACCTTATGGGCGGTAAAATCGCTATAGACAGCGAGCCGGGCCAGGGAGCCACCGTTACCTTTGATATAAGCTGCGAAATCAGCACAAAAGCTTCCTCTTCCCTGTTTATTAGCGGGGAAGTTGAGGGAAAACGTGTTTTGGTTATTGATCGCAACCCGAACCTGCTTACTGTGATGGCCGGTCAGCTCCGGCAATGGCAACTTATCCCGGTTTGCGCCTTGTCAGCCGGCGAAGCTTTAAAGCACCTTACATCAGGCGACAAATTTGATTTAGTGATCGCCGGTACACATGTGCCGGGTACCGATACAATGGAGTTAGGCCACACCGTCAGGAAAATAGACCCTGAAGTTCCATTGACACTCTTATGCTCTGTTCTTGAGAAGGGGAAAAATACCGGGCAATTTGATAAAGTGCTGCTAAAACCGGTAAAGCAAATGCAGCTGTGGAATGTATTACAAACTTTAATCACCAAAAAACAGCCCGCTCCGCAGGAAAAGCCGGCCGCCTTATTGCTTTCCGAACAGTTTGCAAAAAAATTCCCGATGAACATCCTGATCGCCGAAGACAACCTCATCAATCAAAAATTGATCACCAAGGTTGTTACCAAATTAGGCTACCAGCCGCAGGTAGTGAACAATGGTAAACAGGTGCTTGAAATTGTCGAAAGAGCGTTTTTTGATATTATTTTGATGGACGTCCAAATGCCTGAACTCGACGGCCTGGAAACAACCCGTATTCTTCGCCGGGAACAGATCAGGCAATCGTATATCATCGCCATGACCGCCAGCGCCCTTGCTGAAGACCGGGCCGCCTGCCTGGAATCGGGTATGAACAACTTTGTTTCAAAGCCGCTGAGCATACAGGAATTGGTGGCTGTGTTAGAAAAATCGTACGGGAAACGTGAGATGGTGCATAGTTGAGGTGAAAGGGGGGAAAGTGGCAGTGGCAGTAGCAGTAGCAGTTTGTTCTCCGGTTCATGGTTCGTAGCCAGAGTTTGGGGGTGCGGTGAAGAGTAAAAGGCGAAAGGTGAACTTGTGCTTTTCTAACCGAAGCCTCGAAACTAAACATCATTTCATAATCACCACGACATTATCTTACTTAAGCTTCATCTACGCAAAATAGGGATGATCAGGGTTTACGATCAATTCATGCCTGTAAGGGTGAATCAGCACGTCCATGTCTTCGAGCGGAATAGCACCGAGCAGTGGCTCGTTATCGCCAGGCAATACCATCGCGTTCACACTACAACGACGATTTTTAAAACGGACTTCCACCGGGCCAACAACGTCATATTCAACAATGTGACCGTTGGCAAGCTGCCCCTTACGTTGCTCAAGTACAGGTAATTTCAATTGTTCCTGTATATTTTCGTTGATGCACATGTATACGCTGCCGGTATCCACCAGCATATTCACATACATTCGTTTGATCTCATCTTCTCCATTGAAGTAGCGCCTGGCGAGTATTAGGTCCTCGCCATTAATCAGTTCGATTTCAGCATAAATAACGCCCATTACAATGTTTTTATAAAGTTACAAAAAATTCAGCTGTCAAAAAGATCGTTGGTTATGCGAATCAAGATCCAACTCTAAAGGGCTCCTTCGGAGCACCCGGATAAGCGGATAAATTTCGACCACTTTGCAGCTAAACAATGACCCAAACCATCCAATTCTGCCTCTTTTCGACAAAATGCATTACCCCATCCACTGCAACTGCTACTGCCCTTCACCTGGCTCTTGGTTCTTGATGCTTGGCTCTTTGTACTGCTACTGCTACTGCTACTTCCACTCCACCTGGCTCTTAATCCTTATTAGCTATTGCCCCGTCGAAGTACTTTCAAATTCCTCATCGACGCTTTCGCGCAGATCATAGAGGAGCCACTGCTTTTTTGCAATTGAACCAGCTTCCTGGTGCAGCAGCTTGATGAAATCGTCCACTCCTATCGGCTCGTTGCCATTTGCATGGATTAGCACGATGCTTCCGGGCGCGGATTTTTGGCCTTTGGCCAGCCATGCATCGGAACCCACCGGAATCAAGCCGAAGTCAGTTATTTTGTATACCAGCTGTTGATCGGATACCAACCCCGGAAATCTAAAGAATACTGATGGCAGCAAACCGTTTCGCAGCATGGCTTTCTCGGTTTCCAGCACCTCGTAATTAATATCGGTACCCGGCTCCAATAAAAAATTATCCCTGAGCGGCGCGGTCGCGCTTACGCGATGGTTATAGGAATGATTGATCCAGGTAATATAGATCTCTTTGTTAGCCTGCATCTGTTTTAGCCAGGCAAGGTCGTCCGGGTGCTGCCGCATCCATACACCGGTAATAGATAGCGCGACCGGGGCCGGGCGTTCCACTTTTTCAAATTCGGTAAAAATATCGGTAAAAACCCGCCGGTCGAGCGGGCGGTGCGATGGGCACAGGTCGGCTGTAAGGCTTATCCCGGCTTCTTTTGGCATACCTTCCTGTATGCCCGCATCCTGAATGTTGGCCGATTGCTTTTCGGCCTGGTCGATAGCCCTTACATAGGGCGTGTTTTTAAAAAAGGCCCTTGCGTCGGCCAGGTTCATTGTTTTGACCTGGTAATTATTGGTTTCGTCAATTTTGGTAACCAAGGTTCGGGGGTCAACCAGGAGATAGTAGTTTTTTCCTTCGTTTGCAAATTGCCGCAGGATCATATAATCCTGCGGGGCATGGGTAGCCCAACCGTAAAGTATTTTATAGTCCGTAATTCTTAAAAAGTTGGCCTGGGCGAAAGCTGCGGTTGTGGATGCCGCGGACAAAAAAAAGAAAAGAAGATATTTTAAAGGTCTGTTCATTGTAATTTCGGTTATTAACAGGCAAATTCGGCTTTAGTATATATAAGTTTGTATCCGATGATTTGTTTTCACGACAAATCTAAAAATCGTAAATCGTAAATCCCATGACCCGATTATCCGTCAACATTAATAAAATAGCAACATTGCGCAATTCGCGCGGTGGCAATAACCCCGATCTGGTACAGGTTGCGAAAGATTGCGAACGCTTTGGCGCGCAGGGCATAACTGTACACCCGCGGCCCGATGAAAGGCATATTCGCTACAACGATGTTTTTGAATTGAAGAAGATCGTAACTACCGAATTTAACATTGAAGGCAACTGCCAGGAACAAAAATTTGTTGATTTGGTGCTGGCAAACAAGCCCGAACAGGTAACATTGGTTCCTGATGTTTTGGGGCAGCTCACTTCCAACCATGGCTGGGATACGATCAAAAACCAGGAATATTTGAAGAAAATCATAGGCGTTTTTAAAAACGCAGGTATCCGCGTCTCCATTTTCGTCGACCCCGTGATAGAAATGGTGGAAGCCGCCGCAACGACCGGCTCCGACCGGATCGAGCTGTACACCGAAGCCTATGCACACCATTATCACGAGGATAAGGAAGCGGCCATCGAGCCCTACGTAAGGGCAGTCGCAAAAGCAATCGAATGCGGCCTTGGCATCAACGCCGGCCACGACCTCGATCTGCAAAACTTAAAATATTTTGCCCAAAATATCCCCCACCTCGACGAAGTAAGCATTGGCCATGCCTTGATATCCGATGCTTTGTATTACGGGCTGGAAAATACCATACAGATGTATCTAAGACAATTGGTGAAATAACCATCCAACGCCAGGAGACAACGCTACCCGGATACCCGATTATAACTCATCCGATTTAAACTCATGACCAGTGTAATCTTCATTGGTAACGGCTCCATTAACCACGACTTTGTCAAAAAGGATGATGTAAGTATCAAATTCCTTTGGATTTTTTACGATAGTTTTTACCCGGGAGCCTAAAATCTTTCCGAGGGCGGTCGAAGCCGCCGTATCGGCCGGTATGGTCTTACCATTTATGAATTTCACGGTAAGGGAGGTGCTTTTGCCGCTACTTCCGCTGACCTTTTTCGCCAAAAAAGTAATGTCTTCAAAACCATATTTGGTCTTAATAGAATCGAGGACGGCTGTTTTCTTCCCGTTAAAATCCGGTGGGTAGCTCGTCGTAAATGTACATCCAACTAGCCAAATTCCGGCGATTGCAAGAATGATTTTGGTTTGATAAGATCTCATAAATACTTAATTAGGCTAAGAGTGATTTGATCTTTTAAAAATAGATAATCTATTGCAATATTTCTAATCCCAACCAAACTCAGGGTATGAACAATTGCAAACAAGGGCCGCTAAGCCACTCCGGGGCGGCCATGAACCAGGAACATATGAACCTTTTAGCCTGGGTTTTAATTTACAGCTTTATGACCTTTCGGCCGACTGCAAACTAATAACTGCAAACTGAACGGCTACCGGATAATCGTCAGACTTCCGGATATCAAGTTGCAGGTGTCGTTTAGGTTGATAATGTAATAGTACACGCCATCAGGCAGTCGCTCACCATTGTAATTGCCGTCAAACGGCGTAGCATATCCTTTTGAATCAAATACCCTTCGCCCCCAGCGGGTAAACACCTGCACCTCGGCAGCCGGATAGCCCGCAATCCCGTTTATAACCCAGTAATCGTTAATCCCATCGCCATTTGGTGTAAAGGTATTTGAGATATTAACGGATGACAGGCCTACGCTCACCCTTACGGCAGCCCGGGCGCTCTCGCATGTGCCTAAAAACTCACTAACGTACAAGGTACCGTTGTTTTTTACGTTGATGTTAAAATTACCGGTTGATTGCTCATCTATAGGTATTGCGCTGGTATCGGAGGCATACAAGCGGTATCCATAACCATTTTGTGTGTCCTTTATCCGCAGTGAAGCCTCACCCGGGCTGCATACTTCCAGGTCGCTTACGAGGGGTGGCGACAACATGATATCCTGGTTAATTATCGTAAAAATCGTTGAAACAATACCGCAGGTTGTCGCGTCATTAACCGTGAAAGTATAAGTTCCTGCCGCCAATCCCGAAAGGTCCGCGGATGACGATATTGGTTTATTGTTCACGTCGAGCCACTGATAAACGTAGGGCGGTCGCCCACCCGACACCTGTATGCCGGTTATACTCCCGTTGTTTTGCGAACACTGGTCATTTGTTACCACGGCTGAACCCGCGTCGATTTGTAACTGGGGGATGTCGGGCACCTCGTAAGTTCCGTATAAAACCTGGCAGCCATTCTTGTCGGTTAAATACAACAGGTAAATGCCTGCCGGCACGTTGGAAATCCCGATACCGGTATTAATGATTTGTCCAAGCTGATTCTCCCATGTTTCGAGTTTTACGAGCGAATCCACCAAAACATTTACACCACCATTGGCCTTGCCGGTGCATGACTGGTAAATATAGGTGGTATATGCGGGAAACACAGTAGGCGGAAGCTGTGCAACCGTATATGTTTTACTTGTTACGCTGCATCCGGAACCGTTCGAGGCTGTAAGCGTATAGTCGCCCGGCCCTACGTTTGACAAATTGAGCATTGTGCCAACGACAACGTTGCCGGCATTTACCCATTGAAAGGCAGTTGCATTGGTAGCGACAATCCCGGTTATGGAGCCGTTATTATTACTGCAGCTGGCAGGGGTGATTTGGACCGATGCATCATTTAAGGTAATGCCGTTGGTTGAGGGTATGATCAAATCGGTGGTGTAAACCGGCCCGCATTGGCTTTGGTCGGTTACTTCCAGCTTGTAGGTGCCGGCCGGCTGGTTCAGCAGGTCCTGGCTGGTGCCGACCGTTTGCAGCTGGCTGTTCCACCAAATATAGCTTAACGTACCTGTGCCGGTGACTATCAAACCCGTGATAGAACCTGTTGACTGGTCGCAATTGGTGGACTGGATGGCGGCTTTGGATTGATCGATATTGGGGCCGGAGACGTTGTTCAACGTAAAAGGGCCGAAAACTTGTGAGCAGGTACTGTCAGCACTTTTCACCTGGAGGTAATAGCTTCCCGCGGGAACGCCCGACAGCGTTAATGCATATCCCAAAGGGGCGCCATTTTTATCCTGCCATATTAAATAAGGCGCTCCTTGGTCATTGTTAATAATGTTTATTCCAGTAATTGAACCGTTGGGGTTATTACATGTCGATGCTGTCTTTTTTATCGCCGATGTATCGACTTGAAATTCATTCTGTATTTGATAGTAGGAAGTTGAGTCGGCGCAGCTGCCGTTTTGAATAACCATTTTATAGCTTCCTAGCTTAACATTTAACAAGTTAGAAGATTGGCCGACTACCTTTCCGCTTTGGTCATACCATTTTACAGTTACCGCATTATTTGCAACCAGTCCCGTTATCGACCCTGTTCCGTCGCCGCAAGCGTTAACAATCTTCACGGCCGAGCTGTCAATAAATGCGCGGGTAAATTCGGAGGTGTTTAAACCAAGTGTGGCCGATGCTATCACTGTTCCGTTAATTGGGCCGCTATATACCCAATTCCCATTCCCGTCCGCAACAGTCGATGCAAAATAGGTCTGCGGTGCACAAGTTGCACACTTATCGCTATAAAACAACTCTATATTTGAGTTGGGGGTTGCAGTTCCGGTTACTGAGGTTGCCGTTATTTGCGTAATCGACACAAAGGGGTAAGGAAATACTTGTCCCCCGCCTGAATGAATATACAGTTCTGTTACGCAAAATATGCTGTTTTTATTATAGGTGGCAGTAGAAAGCACGTCCACGCTAATCGGACCACAGTTCGCAATATAGTTCGCATCGGCTGCATTGATGCTTCCGATTTGGACCGGCGTTGCACTGGTGAGAACAATTCCGTACGTAGTTGAAAAGGGAATTTGGAGGGTTTTATCGGTGCCTATGTAGTTGCGTAATATTGTTACTTGCTCGCTATTATTCGCAACATTAATACCCGTGCCATTTGGGCAAGCTATAATGTTATCCACTATATTTGCAGTATTTCTGCATCCCGGGTTGGAGCATTGCAGATTTATTCCATAAAACAATCCTGTGTAAGAAACCGGAAGAACATGCTGAACCTTGAAATCGACGCGAATTTTATTGTTGCTAATGAGAATATTGACCACCGGAACTGACGGATCAGAGTTGTCTTGAGCAAACTCTAGTTGAGCGGCAAATTGGTTTCCTTCATTTGGCTGTCCGCCAATAACAACCTGACCTGAAACATATTGAAGAAATACCCCGGCATCCATGTTTGTTGACGGCGTTTCCCCATCAACATCTACGCTAAACAGATTTGCTTTCAGCGTAATATTTTGGCAGTTAGTACCGTAACTAAAATTAGTTGATAACGGCGAAAAAAAATTGGTAATTACATTTCCTTTGCCGGCGGCTCCAATCTGAATATTGATATCATTAGCTAATTCTATTCCCTTCCAGAAGTAGAATGTACTTACGTTGTTTACATTAGTCAAAAATTTGAGATAGAGACCAAAAATGCTAACGTCATGCTTATTGGTTATTCTCAAACCTGATAGCGCTTGCGTTGGCGGCGTCTGATAAAATAATGCGATTTTAGAGGTACTTACGCCAAAATAACTACCTGTTTGCGTTCCGCCATCTATCGTCAAATTCGAGCAGACATCGGGCAATTGGGATTGCAAAAAAATCGTCCTACCCGCCTGGCTGGTGTCCGGTATGTTAAAATAAATATAATTGGTGACCGAACTGTCAGCAGCCGCAGCCTGGGTGAGCGCATCCCTCAACGTGCCCGTCCCCGAATCTGCATTGCTGGTTACTGTAAATACCGTCGAAAAAGCCCTTAAACTGATGAAAAGGAACAAGAGAAAAAGTATAACTTTTTTAGGAAACATCAACCGCGGCTTGCCCGACTAAAGTACAATTTTTTCAATGTAAAACCATTGTCACTATCAGGTTAGCCAATTGTTACACCGCTATAAAATCGTAACTTCGCACAAAAATCGAAGGGGACACAAATACATGAAGCTGGACATCAACTACCAGGAAAAATTTCAATCAAGGCATATTGCTCCAAACCGCGCGGATACCGCCCAAATGTTAAAGGCCGCCGGCGTAAATTCACTTGATCAACTGATCGATGAAACCATCCCGCAAAAGATCAGGCTAAAGGCGCCGCTTAACCTGCCTCCGGCAAAAAGTGAGTTCGACTACCTGAACAGTTTAAAGCAAACTGCCTCAAAAAACAAGGTGTTCAAATCTTTTATCGGCCAGGGCTATTATGATGTGATTGTTCCCGGAGTTATCCAGCGCAATATTTTGGAGAACCCGGGCTGGTACACCCAATACACCCCCTACCAGGCCGAAATTGCCCAAGGCCGTTTACAGGCACTCCTCAACTTCCAAACCATGGTGATCGACCTCACAGGGATGGAAATCGCGAACGCCTCCCTGCTCGACGAAGGCACCGCCGCCGCCGAAGCCATGTTTATGCAATACAGCCTCCGCAAAAACCAGGGCGCCAATGTTTTTTTTGTATCCGACGAAGTGTTCCCGCAAACCATCGATATTTTAAAAACACGCGCACAGCCTTATGGTATTGAGTTGCTGATCGGCGACCATGCGACGGTTAGCCTGAGCGAAAATATGTTTGGCGCCATCGTACAATATCCCGCCGGCAGTGGCGCGGTTTATGATTATACCGGCTTTGCCACAGCAGCTCACGAAAAAGGCATCAAACTAACAGTAGCTGCCGATATCATGAGCCTGGCACTCCTTACGCCTCCGGGTGAATGGGGTGCAGACATTGTGGTAGGTTCAAGCCAGCGGTTCGGCGTACCCATGGGCTTCGGCGGACCGCATGCTGCGTTCTTTGCAACAAAGGAAGAGTACAAACGCTCGCTTCCCGGCCGCATTATTGGGGTTACCATCGACAGCGCCGGCAATTACGCTTTGCGCATGGCGCTCCAAACCCGTGAACAGCATATCCGCCGCGATAAAGCCACTTCAAATATTTGCACCGCGCAGGCGCTGCTGGCCATTATGGCCGGCATGTATGCCGTTTATCACGGGCCTTCGGGCATTAAATTAATTGCCGAAAGGATCCATGGCCTGGCCGTTTTATTGGCTGAATCGTTGGAGCAACTTGGATACAAGCAATTGAACGCTGCCTATTTTGATACACTGAAATTTGATTTCGGAGAATTAGTTGGACCTGTGCATGCAGAAGCCGTAAATAATGAGATGAATTTTCATTACAAGGGCTCTGAAGTTACCATCTCTATCGATGAAACTACCTCGCCTGAAGACATCAAAACCATCGTTCGCTTCTTTGCGCGGGTAAAGGGCAAAACGCTGAACGATGTAACCTTCGACCAATTGGCTGAAAATGTTACAACAGTGATCCCGGCATCATTACAGCGCCGGTCGGCTTATTTAACGCATGCAATATTTAATTCGCACCATTCGGAACACGAAATGCTGCGCTATATCAAATCACTGGAAACAAAGGATCTTTCCCTTTGCCATTCCATGATCGCTTTGGGCTCCTGCACCATGAAGCTGAACGCCACCACCGAAATGGTGCCCGTTACCTGGGCCGAGTTCAGCAAGATGCACCCCTTCGCCCCTGCCGACCAGGTGGGCGGCTATATGCAGCTATTTGATGAGCTGAACAACTGGCTGTGCGAGATAACCGGCTTTGCAGCTATGAGCCTGCAGCCCAACGCCGGCGCGCAGGGTGAATATGCAGGCCTGATGGTGATCCGCGCTTATCATCAGGATCGCGGCGAAGCTCACCGCAACATTGCCCTGATCCCTTCATCGGCACACGGCACCAACCCCGCCTCGGCAGCGATGGCCGGCATGAAGATCGTCGTTGTAAAATGTGACGAAATGGGCAATATCGACGTAGCAGACCTAAAAGCCAAAGCCGAACAATATAAAAATGAGCTTTCCGCCTTAATGGTGACCTACCCGTCGACCCATGGCGTTTTTGAAGAGTCGATCATCGAAATTTGCGACATCATTCACCAAAACGGCGGCCAGGTTTATATGGACGGCGCCAACATGAATGCACAGGTTGGCTTGACCAGTCCCGCCAATATTGGCGCTGACGTGTGCCACTTAAATTTGCACAAAACATTCTGTATCCCTCACGGCGGCGGCGGTCCCGGTATGGGCCCGATCGGCGTGGCGAAACACCTCGTGCCTTACCTGCCAGGGCATGTGGTGGTTGATATCGATAAAGGCAAATCCATCCACGCTGTTTCGTCCGCGCCATGGGGTTCCGCTTCTATCCTCATCATTTCGCACGCTTACATCGCGATGATGGGCAGCCAGGGGCTTACGGATGCCACCCGTTATGCCATCCTGAACGCAAACTATATTAAAGTACGCTTGCAGCACCATTACCCGGTTTTATATACCGGCGTCCACGGCCGTTGCGCACACGAGATGATACTGGATTGCCGCGCCTTCAAAAACTTTGGCATCGAGGTTACCGACATTGCGAAACGCCTGATGGACTACGGCTTCCACGCGCCAACGGTTTCCTTCCCAGTTGCCGGTACCGTAATGGTTGAACCGACAGAATCGGAGCCCAAACAGGAACTCGACCGCTTTTGCGATGCGATGATCGCCATTCGCCACGAGATCGATAATGTGGAAAAAGGACTATCCGACAAAACTGATAACCCGCTTAAAAATGCGCCGCACACCGCTGCCGTGATTACCGCCAATGAGTGGGAGCATCCCTACAGCCGCCAAAAGGCGGCCTTCCCACTGCCTTACGTAGCCGCCTATAAATTCTGGCCATCCGTTGGGCGTGTGAACGATACTTACGGCGATAGGACGCTTATTTGTTCATGTCCGCCGTTGACGGATTATGAGTTTGAAGAAAGCGAAGTGACGACTCCGGAATATGGAACATGAGACTGGGAAAAGAGGTCTAAATAATGGACCAAGCTTCTGGTTCCCCTCTTGAGAGGGGCCAGGGGTGTGTCCTGCGGGTTTTCCGAGGATTTTCTTCAATATATGCTAATTTAAAGGCACGTGCGGGACACATTTGCACACCAAATATGATTGCTGAAACCCCCAACCCACCCTATTATGCAGTGATCTTCACCTCGCTGCGCACCGAAGGAGACAATGGCTACGGCGCCATGGCCGATGAAATGAACGAGCTGGCCAAACTGCAGCCCGGCTACCTGGGCATTGAATCGGCAAGAGACGGATTAGGTATCACGGTGTCCTACTGGCGCTCGCTGGATGACATCAAAAACTGGAAAGCCAATACCCGTCACCTCATCGCCCAAAAAACCGGCCGGGATCAATGGTACGAGCACTATAAGGTACGGATTTGTAAGGTGGAGCGGGATTACGGGTTTTGATGTTATTTATCATCATAGTGGCCACGCATTCGATAGATTATAACTTCTTTCGCCTCATCATTTATAGCGTAGGTGATCCTGTCTTTTTTGTTTATTCGCCTTGAATAACCGGCTGCGTATTTTAACATTTCCGGTTCACCCGGAGTAGGGCTGTAAGGATCATTCTCTAAAGCCTCTATAATTTGGCGATTTTTTTGATTGCTTGCTTATCGCCCGATCTTTTCCAGTGGTCAATGTCTTTGAGCGCATCTTTATAAAAAACGAGCTGATAAACTACTTCCATAAATCTTTGCTGTCAATTTTTACAAATTGATCAACTTTACCGTTTTTGTAGGCCGATTGCCCCTCTAAAACGGACTGCTTAATCTCCTGATCCGTTGGAGCACTGTTTTTGCTCACAGTCTCAAACTGAATTTTTAGTTTCTTAAGCAAATCTTTTATAAAGGAAGATTCCTTTTCGTCCTTTACTTTAATCAACAATTCTTCCATGGATCATTTTGTAAAACAAATATAACGATAAATCCACTCAAACGAAAGCCAAAGAACGGCATCTTTTGCCCAAAGAACAGATCGGGAAAAATTGTATGAGGGATATAAGTTGAAAATTTTCAAGGTGGAGCTGGATTACGGGTTTTGACACCACGCTCAAAAATGTTGAAAACTTACTCTTGACAGTCTATTATAAAAATGCTAAATTTGTTAGCAAATTCAGGAGCGCATTTTCTAATCCAGCCGATCTAAAAATGAAAAATGCTCCGTTATCGTGGAACTTAAAAAGTTAAGATATATAATGCTGCGTTGGGGAATATGTTTGCAGCCGACAATTTTAAAAAACAAGGATTAAAGTTTTATAATCAATGGCTTAAACAAAGTGACCAGGTAACGCTGCAACTGTCTAAAAGTACACCAAAAGCTTGCGAAAGTACACGGAAAGTACACGGAAAGTACACGGAAAGTACATGGAAAGTACATGGAAAGTACATGGAAAGTACACGGAAAGTACATCAAAAGTACCCGTAAAGTACACGGCTGTCGTCTCAGGATTTTCGGCAAATTAGCTGTCGATAACTGATAATTAGTTCTTTGACTTATTAAAAATCTGTTTTGGCGTCACCAAATGGCCGTAGAGACGCCCCGATAGATCGGGGCGTCTCCGACCTTTGCGCCCGTTGGGGCATTTGAGGTGCGCCGGTGATATGCATCGGTTTAGCCGGACAGCAGGAATGGCCGGGAACAAAAAACAGGATTATTCTTAGGGGGCCGTAGCTAACCTCGACCGCCATAGCTTTAGCGGAGGAGGTAGCAAAGGCTGCTAACAAAAGGCAAACCAATTTTCAGGACGAGGGAGCCACCATCAATCACAAGCAATCCACCATCAACCACCATCAAACCACTATTAACCACAAGCAAATCACCATCAACCACCATCAAAAATGACTCGTTTTTCTACAAAATACCCAATTAAATAATTGATACTTAGCGCTTTGACATATTGAATAATTTGTTCGGAATAGATTTTTTTTAATAACGCATTCCAAATCGCGAAAAAGCACCGGAAAGTATGTTTAAAATTCATTTTTCACCCACAACAACAGGTTCAATAAGATAACCTTCTGGATCTGACCCTGTCGGGGAGAATAACCAGAAGCGGGGGGACCCGTTTTCAATACCGTTCTTTGACATTATCTGGTCGCATCGGGTGGCACTTCCTTTTGGGCCTCCTTTCCACCATGGAGCTGGGGGCAAGGCGATACTAAAGGATCAGCGTTCCTTTTCGGATCATCCCGATTGCTAAAGTTCAGGTGTCACAGATTTTTTCACCGCTGAAAAAACCATTTTTACCGACTTCATTCGCCCCTTAGCCTATTTACGATTGCCGTTTTTTATATCCGTATTAATTTTACATCAGCATTTAACAAGAAGGATTTAAAAACGGATTAAAATGGACGCTTACCAAAACACATACGACGGATTCTCAGGAATGACAATGGACGAATACAGCTTTTTGCACCACGCATCTGCTGGGCTCAACCAAAATCAAACGCAAACTTTTATGCTGGTTTACAACAGTCGCCGTAAAAATCCGAACGATATTTTATTGGCTACTTTATTGGGCTTTTTAGGGCTTGCCGGCGTTCAGCGGTTCATGACCAAACAATATGTGCTTGGCTTTCTTTACCTGGTAACAGGCGGCTTTTTCGGTATCGCCACCCTGGTCGACCTGCTTACTTATAAAACCATCGCCAACGATTATAACCGCCACCTGGCTTATGAATGCTACCATATCGCGAAGGTGAATAATTGATGAAGGATTAAACCTCAATAGGAAAATTCAGTAAACTCTATCATATACTACGAAAAATCCATCCTGTTAATCGGATGGATTTTTTATTTATAGTGAAAAGCGACTGGCAGCCAAGTCAAATTATCGCTTACCGTATCGTTTTCGCCTAATCTCTAATCAACTAACCTCTAATCTCCACGCCCAGCTTTGGTCTTTTCGCTTTCAGCTATTTCCCCATTGACTTATCCCGCACCGCCTTAAACTCCGATCCGTTTTTCCATCCCGGGAAGGTAGACTCGCCCGCCAGTTGGTAGCCCACTTTAAACAGCAAATTGGCTACCTGCGCCATTCCATCTGCATTCATATTGGGTGAATAATTATCGGATGGCTGGTGATAGTGTAAACTGCCATATTCCTTTTGTTTGGCTTTGCCCCAGGCTTCGCCATGTGCGGTGCTGCTAGCGCCGTTATTGATATCAAGAGCAGGCACGCCAACCCTGGCAAAACTAAAATGGTCGGACCGGAAAAAACCGCCCGCGCCGGGGTTTTTGTCGCCGGTTACGGTG
>JABDGE010000065.1 GCA_013286235.1 Bacteroidota bacterium | reverse complement strand
TCTGCTTTAATTCGTTTTGCGGCCTCCTGGTTACGGCTGTCCAAGGTCGTGATCAGATCGGCATAAATGAGTAAGGGTGGCGCAGTCCCCACCGGATGATCGGCGTGGCCCGGAAGGTCGTCCCGCCAAAATTGCTGAAGGATCTCTACCGGCCCCTGATCATCAGGCAGCAGGCGTAATCGCTGCATGACTTCCGTGCGATGTTGATTCGTATAGATCGTGAATTTTTCCGGGCTTAGAAAGCCGGTTAACAGGGCCGCCCCGCACCCCATGGAGGCCATTACCGTTATTTATGAGCAGGCCATCGAAATTGACCTGTTGCCTTTTGGAGGCATCGAGGGTGAAGACCGCGTGATCACGTTTACAGAACCATCGCTCTTTGTCATTAACATGCCAGGCTTTGCCGAGCTATATCCTTATGCCCTAAACATCGGCCTCAGCGACGAACTTGATCTGAAAATATGTACGCTGGAAGGGATTATTTTGCTAAAACTGATCGCGAATGACGACCGGCCACAACGTACCCACGATATTGAAGACATCGAACATATGTTGAAGGTTTATTTCGATCTTTTTAGCGATGTGATTTACAACGAACATTTTGATACGATGTCGCTTTACGATACCAAAGAACGCGCATATATTCCCCTGGTCTGCGCGCGCGTTGTAGGACGTAAAATCAAAGAAATATTAGCTGGGGCGCCCGCGTTAAAGGCCAGGATGATCACGATACTTCAAAAAAGGCCGACCGCCTTATGGGCGGCCATGCTTGACGGCTTAATGGACGCGTAAGCTTTCGCTCCAGCAATTTTTACGGAATTTTCAAATACAAACCTCCCTTCGGAGGTTTTTTAGTTTTCATACCATGGAAGAAACGCACGAGCAGCACAAGTTGCACGGCTTTTTGCAATGCGCTATTTACTTATCTATTGCGCTCGAAGCCGTCATTTTTGTATACAAAGACGCCCCGTTCTGGGGCTTTTTTAATAAACCCATCGACAAGATCAGCCACATCGCCATTTATGAGCAGCTGATCTATAGCAAGCTATCGACTTTCCTGCTGATCTGCCTGGTCAGCATCGGCACCTTAGCAAAAAAGAAGCAGGACCTTGATCCGAAGAAACAAATTGTTTACCCGCTGGCCATCGGCCTGCTGTTGTTTTTTGGCAGCATCGTTTACCGGGGCCGGGATTCTTCATTGGCCTTTGCTTATACCAGTTGGTTCAACCTACTGTATATGGTCTGTTCACTGGTCGGCGCACTGATGGTCAGCGTCGGCATGGACAATATTTCCAAGTTGATCCGCTCTGGATTGGGTAAAGACATCTGGAATGTCGAAGGTGAAAGCTTCATGCAGCAAGTAGTGCGGGTTAATACACCTTACTCCGTCAACATTCCCATGCAGTTTTATTACAAGGGGAAGGTAAGAGATGGTTGGATCAATATTGTTAATCCTTTCAGGGGAACCATATTGATCGGTACGCCGGGTTCAGGTAAGTCTTTTGGTATCGTCAATCCTTTTATCCGGCAATTGATCGCCAAGGAGTTTTGCTGTTGCGTGTATGATTATAAGTATCCGGATTTAGGCAAGATCGCCTATTATCATTATTTGCTGGCGAAGCAGGATGGCAAGTGCAGGAATTTTGGGTTTCATGTCATTAATCTAAATGATGTAGAACGAAGCCGGCGGACCAACCCCTGGCGGAGCGATTATTTGCGTACGCTGGCGGATGCTTCGGAGGGTGCCGAAGGTTTGGTTGAGGCTATGAAAAAAGGGGATAAGTCAAATGGTAGCGACCAATTCTTTACGCAATCAGCTATTAACTTTTTGGCTGCCTGTATTTACTTTTTTTCTAAGTACAAGAAGGGTAAATATTCCAGCTTTCCGCATGTCTTGTCTTTTTTGAACCATTCCTATGAGGATGTTTTTAATACGTTGTTTTCCGAGCCGGAACTGGTATCCCTGTTATCGCCTTTTAAAAGCGCTTACGTGACCAAGGCCTTCCCGCAATTGGAGGGGCAGATTGGTACACTCAAGATATTCATATCCAGGCTGGCTACCGTCGAAACCTTTTGGGTCTTCTCCGGGGATGATTTTAACTTGAAAATCTCTGATGTGAATTCACCCGGCATGGTGGTGCTGGCGAACGACCCCAACACACAGAATATTAATTCCGCCTGTTATTCAGTAGTGATGAATAGGCTTACCAAGCTGATCAACAGTAAGGGCAATCTGCCGTCAGCCTTGATTATCGACGAGATTCCTACTTTATATACTTATAAGATTGAGAATTTGCTTGCTGTGGCTCGCTCGAATAAGGTTGCTATTTTGATGGGGCTGCAAGAATTGCCGCAGTTCAATTTGCATTATGGCAAAGATACTGCTGCCACAATCACTTCGGTTGTGGGCAACGTATTGGCAGGCTTCGGTAAGAACAAACAAATCGGTGAAAGCCTTTCTATCGACCGCAATAAAACCTCTACCTCTTTACAGGAAAAGCTGGAGCCTTTGATCCCTGCGGGTAAAATGGCCTCCCTAAATACCGGGGAACTAGTAGGCTTGATCGCTGCCGATGTACAGGAGAAATATACCGGGCAGTTTGAGACTTCGGCAATTAATTGCAAAGTGAGCCTGCCGAAGAATGAGCTTATGGCCGAAGAAGCGGGCTACCGCGACCTTCCGGTCTACTATGACTTCGGGGGAAAGAAGGATGAAATCCTGCGCGAAAACTTCATGCGGATCAATAAAGAAGTAGAAGAAGTGGTTGCCACTTTCCGTAAGGTCCCTGCCCAGGTGCAGGTGTTGCCCAAAGGCAGCATGAAAGCACCTGCCAGTAAAAATAAGCAAAAGAGCAATTGACGATGAATGACGAACTTCGCGGGATACCGGTGCTTGTTCACCCGGAATTAGGGAACGATCCCGCACAGCGGCAAAATGAAGTTGGTCTGGTAAGTTATACAGACTTGGCCAACGATGATATTTTCATCCAGTTCCCGGACGGCGGACAGGGTCTATATGCAACTGATGCTTTATTGGTTCTTAAACCTGTTGGTCAAATCCAGGGGTTTTTAACGGAAGTTGGGCCTCACCTTGCTGCAACGAACCTTAAGGTCCTCACCCAAATCGAACTGCTCCTGCACTATGGCTCAGTTGAACAGCACATGGTAGCAATGCGCCTGGCCCAAAGTAACCCGGCCATTCAGCCATGGTGCCTGGAAACGCTTGAACACAAGATAGCTATGGAACAAAACCAAAACGTCCGGCGATGAGCTGGGTTTTATCCTGAAATACGCGCTCAGGCAATGTCCCCCCAAAGGCAACAGGAAGCGCTATCCTGAATATTGAATGTTATTTCCCGTTTTTAATTAAACCCTCTATGAACAAGTCAGGCGAATTGCCCGGCACAGTTGTATTGGTACATCCTAACTTATTAACTGATCCGGCGAATAAAAAGAACCAAATAGGCATTATTATATCAGCTGACTTAGAAAATGATAATGTCTTGGTCAGCTTCGGAGACGAAGGCGTGGCGCTATTTTCTTCGAACGCCCTGTTCATATTGAGAGAACCAGACGACATCCGGCATGCCGCACTTCTTGATGAAACGCTTATGCCTTATCCGGACTTTTACGACATAATGGAAGCGTGTACGCTTGCCGAATTATCACTGCATAGGGAGGCGATTAGGATAGCGATGGAAAATCCAATGGTGCTTGAATACGCGATGGATCGACTGGACTATGAACTCGGCTTGAATCGGCATAATGGGATGGGCAGATGAAGCAATTGTTATATTCACTCATAATAGTAAGCTTACCGTTGCGCCATCTTTCCCTAACATCTCCATTTGGTTTCAGGATATGGTGAGCTCACCATATGCGGTAATATGTAGAGTCTTACGAAATGGAGAGTGACCGACAAAAACAAGCATTCTGACCAACCCATGTCGGGAACACTCTCCATAATATTGATATTTAGTTACTTGCACAAGTCTTGAAGCCATTGCATTAAACCTATATCGCTTTCCCACAAAGGCAGCTGTTCTGTGTAAAGTTCACGATATGATCCTTCCAATGCTTTACGCTTCATTTCACTATCTGCCCTGGCGTATACCTCAGTCGTGGTTACATTGATATGGCCCAGAAAGTCTCTGATATAGACCAGGTTAATACCGGATTTTAACATTCCCATAGCTTTGGAATGGCGCAATACATGTGGAGTGACCGCAAAAGCAATATTGAAGTCGTCGTGTTTTCTCGCCCTGTTAACGTAGGTATTTAAGATATATGAAATTCCCCAGCGGGTTAACTGTTGTTGTTGTTGGTTAAAGAACACCGGCCTATCCGTGATCGGAATTCCCCAGCTATATTTTTTATGGTCTTCCAGATAGCCGATCAACAACTCTTTTGTTTTTCCAAGAATAGGCACATGCCTTGTTTTATTACCTTTGCCATGCAAAGCGATTATTGCGGGCGATTCCAACCTGATATTTTTGACCCGGAGATCGGCAAGTTCCTGCACCCTGGCGGCGCTATCGTACATAAGCACCAGCAGCACAAGGTCCCGTTTTCCCTGCCTGGTTCTTACATCGGGCTGTTCAAACAGAATTTTAAGCTCATTTTCTGTAAGATAGGGTACAATGGTTTTGGCAGTTCTCTTAGGTGAAATCCCCAATATACGGCGAAGTTCAAACAAGTTCTCAGGCATCTCCATTTGAACATATTTTAAGAAACCATGTATTGATGATAAACGTTGGTTCCTCGTGGTTGTGGTGCATCTGCGTTCCGTTTCCAGCCAATCCAGGTAATCAATAATAAGCTCCTTTGTGAGTAAAGAGATCGTTACCCGGCCGGGTGTAACTTTCCGTTTTTGTTCACAAAACAGAAGAAAGAGCCTGAAGGTGTCCCTATAGGCAGCAATCGTATTAGTACTCAGGTTTTTTTCTCCGGATAGATAAACGGTCAGAAAGCGAGATAGATACCAGGCAAAGTCATTAACTTTTTTCATGCCCGCCTCCTTCCGGAATTACATATCCCAATGCAACCTCCATCTTTTTTATGATGTCCGGATATAGGTCTGCGGTTAAACGAAGATAATATTGCGTCCCTCTAAAATCAGCATGCCCCATATAAACACTTAGATAAGGAAACAGGTTAGTAAGGTCTTTGCCTGCTAAAACCCACCGTTTAAGGCAATGTATACAAAATACGTGGCGAAGATCATGTATTCTGGGTCCGGAACCACGACCACCATGAGGGATACGGGCATACCAAAGGTAATTACGGAATCGTTCATAGGCCGTATTGTTGTCGATGCGATTTTTAAATGAGGTCATGAAGTAATAGGCATCCTGACCACTGAAAGAATGCATTTCTTTGTTGTACTTTTTGCACCTATCCACCAGGCTTTTAGCCATTGGGATTTTTCGATCCTTGTTATTTTTAGATTGTAGAATAGTGAGTGTGCCTTCGTTAAGGTCAACATGTTTTAGCTTAAGATTCAAGGCTTCAGATAATCGTAAACCGCATCCGTATATCATTCTAAATAACACGCCGTCAACTATATGTCGGCTACTTGCCCGGTCTGAGGGGTGAGTATCGATGGCCCGAAACAATTTGCCGAGCTCTTCCTCCGAAAAGATATAAGGCATATACGGGATCTTCTTTCGCGCAAACTTTTTACCACAGATATAAGAAGGATATCCGATAGTACATAAATGCTCTGCCAGTTCACTTAACAGTTTTTCCTTTTCGTAGCGTGTACATGCTCGCTCATAAGGAAAACTGTAACAATATTCATTGACCAGTTCCATGTTTAATCGATCACCGGTAAAGCCAATATCATAACAATATTGATCGAACCTTTCCATCCTTCTTTCTTGTCGCTCATATTTAAAGCCGGCCATCTGCTTCAACATTAAGAACTGCTGCATATGACTTGCAAGGTTGCTTTTCCATACATAATTATTCATGGCACACCTCCTCTGGATCTATTACACAGTTGCGAAGGCCGTTCATGTCTATCTTTAGGTAAAACCTGGTCGATTGAATACTATTATGGCCAAGGGCTTCGGAGATAGTGGGTAGCGGCGTTCCACTATCGAGCAATGCAAGAGCCAGGGTACTTCTCAAACTATGAAGTCCTCTTTTTTGATCGGTCTTTTCAATTTTTGCAAAATCCATGTACCTGCTTAACATTTGGTGCAGATTATTAAACTGGTTGAATGCTTCAAATGGTGCGATATGTCGGATAAATACAAAGTCCGATTGTGTTTGCTGCGGACGTCCATTTTTCAAATAGTCAATGATCGCCCATCCCACATCTTCAAGCAAGGGCAGCTCCAAAAGCTGCTTTGTCTTTTGCATGGTTATGGATATTTGCCTACGGTCCCAGTTTAGGTTGGATAATTTTAATGCGCGAACATCGCTTACGCGCAACCCAAGCCGGGCTACCAGTAATATGATCGCATAATCACGTTTTCCTTGGGCATTTTGGCGGTCAATGGCTTCCAGTACCTTTTTTACATCGCTACGATCCCAAACAGATGGTATAAAGGGATATTTATTGTTTCTCAAGCTTGGCAGACATTTAGACAAGTCTTGTTCAGTATAGTTTTCTTTGTAAAGAAACGGAAGATAACAGCGAAGCATGAGGATTAGTTTTGAAACATAATCTGCGCCATAATGCTGGTAGTAGGTCAGATATTTCAGTATATGAATACTGGATATTTCAGCGGAAGAGGCAAGACGCTCATCCTTCATAAATATTAGAAAATGATGCAGTGTGTAAAATAATCTGGCCTCGCCGCTGGGTGCGTAATGTCTCGATTGACGGTCAAGCTTAAAAGCCTCGTAAGCTTTGATGAATTCATCAGGACATTCAAACGACCTATGAGCCATTTTTTTCTTTTTTACAACCTCACCATCTTTACAGTAATCTGAAAGCAGCCGGAACGCCCGGATCGAAGACCGTGAATTGCGAGGAGATTGCTTATAAAAGCTATCTATATAAAAACCAACTATGGTAGCACCATACTTTTGCTTCATAAAATCAATGGCCAGTTCATCGGAATAGTACGTTATATTCTTACCATCGATAAATTTTAGCAAATGATTGTAACAAGTACGGTAGTGGCGAACAGAATAATCGGCATACCCCTCTTTTTTTAGGACTGCTATAGCCCTGTCCATGAGTTCATGGATCTCTAATTTTTCTTTCATAATAAGCGTTTTTTAACAAAGCTTATTATAATTATGGAGAGTGTTCCCGACATGGGTTGGTCAGAATGCTCGTTTTTGTCGGTCACTCTCCATTTCGTAAGACTCTACATATTTCAGGGTTCATCCGGTCACCGGGTTATACAGCTTTCACGAAGGCATCGACCTTCGCGCCCACAGGGATACAATATATGCTGTTTTGAATGGCGTTGTTCAGCAAACAGGTTACGATCCTTTACTTGGAATATTCATCCGGCTTGACAACGGCTATTTTCGAAGCACCTACGGGCATCTCTCACAACTTTTTGTTTTGCCAGGCGACAGTGTTGCGGCTGGTAATGCCCTGGGAATATCAGGTGCTACGGGTAGGGTAACCGGCGAGCATTTGCACTTCGCAATTAAGTTTCACGGTCGTTATATCGATCCATTATTATTTCTGTGCCAAATCATAAAGCTTCAACGGACTTATGCAAATTCAGATACCAGCCCACCTGCTCAACCAAGCGGTACAAGGTGATTGCTTGAACTCATGAAGGATATTCCAAATGGGGCAATCGACCTCATTCTTTGCGACCTTCCTTACGGATCAACACAAAACCCCTGGGATAAACTGATTGATTTTGGGCCGCTATGGAAGGAATATAAACGTATCATTAAACCAAACGGGGCAATTTTACTGACCGCACATGGCTTGTTTACCGCGAAACTGATTTTAAGCAACTCGGGATGGTTTCGCTACAAAATCATCTGGATTAAATCGAAAGCGCCGAATTTCCTGCAGGCGAACCGTCAGCCGATGAAGAAGCACGAGGACATCTGTGTTTTTTATAAGGAACAGCCGGTTTATCACCCGCAGATGATCAATGGTAAACCCTATGACAAAGGTTTGAGAAAACCAAACCTTAGCGGTTGTTATGGCAAGTACAAGCCCGTTCAATGCCTGAGCAATGGGGATCGCTATCCCTACGATGTTATATTTTTCGAGGAAGAACCACCGGACTGGATTTATTGCCGGACAGCAGAAAATGAAGGTAAAACGGTACATCCGTCTCAAAAGCCCGTTGAGCTGGGGCGTTACCTGATCAGAACCTTTTCCAATCCGGGTGACATTGTGCTCGACAATGCTTGTGGCAGCGGATCGTTCCTTGTCGCTGCTATCAGGGAAAGTCGTCGTTTCATTGGTATGGAAAAGAACGAACATGCCTTTGTATTGAAAACCAAATCCACCGATTTCATCACCTCGTGCCGGGAACGGATTAGTAAAGAAATCTTACATAATCAAAAATTAATATAGGAGATCAATAAATGAGTACACCATTCGAACAATTTGCTGAACGCATCGCTAATAAGATGATTGCAGACATGAAAACCGGGGTTTCAATTTTCCAAAGGCCGGACATCAACTACAATTCGGCCTTGCCCTTTAATATCGAAAGCGGCAAGAGGTACACCGGGCCTTCGGCCCTGGCGTTACTGATGCAGAAAAGAGACGACCCGCGATGGGCAACATCGAACCAGGCTAACCGCAACCATACCGCTGTCATGAAAGGCATGGTAGGGACCACCATCGCCTTCCCTTCCATGTACGCCATCAGGAAGATGGAAAACGAAAATGGCCCGGTATTAAAGGAAAACGGTAAGCAGCGCACCGAACGGGTAAAGCTGGACGAGCCGGAAATTGTCCAGGCAAGGCTTTTCAACGGCGAACAGTTGCGTAAACTGCCTAAGTGGGAAAAGGAAACAAATAGCCTGTCCCCGGCAGAACGCTCAGAGCTGATCCTTAAAAACAGCGGTGCGGTGATCGAGCATGGCGGTGATGACATGCTTTATGATACCCGCATCGACACCATCCTGCTACCGGAAAAACAACAGTTTGCCACTCCGGAACAATACTATGCCGAAGCCCTGCACCAACTGGCGCACTGGACATCGGCGGAAGACAGGCTGAACCGCCCGCAAAAGGCGAGCATCGATCAATTAAGCAACATCCGTGAAGAATTGCGGACAAACCTTGCTTCGCTTTTTTTGGCTAAAGAACTTAACCTGCCTTTTGATCTTAACTATCATGTGGGCTACATGAATAGCTGGTCGCTGTTGTTAAAGGACGAGCCGCTTGAACTTTTTGACGCTGTAGACGATGCCCAAAAGATTGTCGACAAAGTCCTTGGGTTTGAGAAAAAAGCAGAGCGAAAACAGGAAGCCGGGGCCGAAGCCTCACAGGAAACAGGACTGCAAAATGAAACAGGTGCTGGGCAGCAGCCTGACCCCGTAATTGCGCCGGACATAAAATACAATCCTGAAAAACTAACTAAAGGAGAAATCATCCCCCACAATGGCACCGAGTTTAAAGTATTGGCGGAACTCAAAAACAAAGTTTACCAGATGCAGGATACGAGTGATGGCCGCAAATTTAAAATGAGTTCTAAAGACGCGCTATATAATCAATTACTGGAGGCAAAGAATAATTCGCAGGAAATAGTGATGAATCGCGAAGCGGAAGAAGATGAACTTCACCTCGACCGCGAAGAAGATGCAATAACCTTTAGTATGGCCCTATAACACAAATTAAATAATGATAAAGCAAGTTTACACAAAGCAGGACCTTCCCATGGAGGCCCTGCAAAAGGCCGGCCTGGTCCATGATGGCGTTTTAATACTCGACCAGGACGATTTAAAGTCCCTCTTATCGGGAAGACGAACCGACATGCTCCGGTTGGAGAAATTAGAATTCGATGGCATGGTGATCGATGCATTGGATGCGAAATTGTCCTTGCAAAGAAATGAGTCTGGGTCTCTTGATTTATTGTTCCATCCGATCAACAAGGAGCCGAAAGCATCAAAGTACCTAACCCGTACAGAAGCAGATATGTTGGCAAGGGGTGATGCAGTTAACCTTCAAAAGACTGTTGTTGACGACCAGGGTCGTAAGAAGGAAGTATTGATCGAATTCGATAACGAGACCAACGAGTTTATCGTCACCGATACAGAAAAAATATTGGCCCCGGATAGCATTAATGATATTCCGCTTACGCCAGAGCAAAAGGAGCGCTACAGGAAGGGAAAAGAAGTGGAGATCGGCGACGGCACAACCGTTCAATATTCCGGGACCGAGAAACAAGGTGTACGTTCTAATAAGCTGGCCTTTATCGCTTCGGTGCTGATTGACGGCGGTTTGTCGTTTTTGCTCTATAAGGGCTTGAACGCGCTCTTTAATAAACCCCGTGACCAGCGCAAAGCAGGTAAAATGAGCGATGGCTATTTCAAGGCATGGGACAAAATGGAGCAACAAGAACAAGCTAAAGGTTTTAAAAGCGATATACACTCCGAGGCTGCCGAGGGAGAAGAATACGATGGCGGCTTATCACGCTAATGCATCCCTATTTTTCGCGTTTACAGGTGAGGCCGGAAGTGCAGGAATTTTTCAAGCCGAATTATACTGTGGATCGGTTGGGTAATTTGGTTTTCCCCTATGGGGAACCTTTCGAGCATTTCGGCTTTGCCTTTCATAAGGTTCCGGCTTCGGAACACCTGTGGATTGCGGGGAACACCAACTATTCACAGGTCAGGCAGGTGATCATTTGTTCCTCTGCAATGGAGGCTATTTCCTGGCTGAACAAAAATTACCATTCCTTTCCAATTACCGATAACCTGCTATTCCTGGCCACAGGGGCTGGTGTTCAAACCAAACATATTCTTTGGATCAAGGTGCATTTGCCTGGGAAGGAATTTTACATGGTATTCGGCAGGGATATGCTGGGACGGATCGCCGACGTGAAAACGGCTGCTGGACTCCGGGGCTGGCCGCTGGAGATTTATCATGAGGGTGATAACATTGTCGTCAGCTTCCGTTCACGGATTTTTGTTTTTAACCAGGAAAAATTCAGCCTGAATTCCTTTGAAAAGGCAGCCGGTTACCGGTTTCACATCACTGCCTATAAACCTAAAGGCTTCGACAGCTTTTTTGACGAGCTGAAAGCGAATGCCGGCTTTACTTTTTAATCTTAAGTTTATGGAATTACACCAATCCAATGAACCGCAGGGTTTGGAAATCCGCCCTGCGGCAATTTTTGCTTTTATGAAAATCTTCCCATTGCTGATCCTTACTATCGGCTTTCTGTATTTGGCCTGGTGGATATTGCCGGCATTGATCTGGTTTAGCCTGGTCGCTTTGGCGATGGCCTGTTACCGGTTTACCTATATCCGAAAAATACGTTACTTGGTCACCCCTGAAATTATTCGAATCCGGCGTGGTATCTTTTTTAAGCGGATCGACCAGGTCGAATTATACAGGATTAAAGATTATGTCCTGACCCAATCATTTTTGCTCCAAATATTCCGGTTAATGGATTTGGAATTGCGCAGCACAGACCCGGAGAACCCGGTGATCTGGCTGCGGGGGATACCTGTGTCTAATCTCGTGGATATCATCAGGGAGCATGTACAGGAAGCCCGGCAGCATAACAGAATTTATGAAATCAATTGAATTTTTCCGATTAAAAAGCTTTGTTATTACTAACTTTTTTAGTATATTTAGCTATGAAAACATTCATTTACCTCTTATTTACTTGCTTTATCTCCACAGGCGCATTCCTGGCCGCGCTGAATGGGAAACACCCGTTTGTGCTTTATGTCGTGGGTTTTGGAGCGTGGGCCTGGTTCCTTTGGGGCCTGTCCAGGCGCATGAAAAAGCAAGCCAAACGCCGCCAGCGGGAGCAGCAATTTCAAGACTTCATGCGCTGGCAGATGCGCAATTTCAGGCGCTGATTTTCAATTCTATATTTGCCTCCGGCGAAATGTTGATTTTGGTACTACTACTGCGGCGTTTCCTGTCTGAAAAAAAACTATTTTTGTTGCCGCAAGCCTTTTGAGGCTCTCTATTGCTACGACTGAAGAATTCTCTTACTTCAGCCTCTCGTCGTGAAAGTCGCCATAAAAGCAAAAGCCCGTTCAACTCATTTTAATTATTGAAATTATTAGGGTAGCCTATGCAAAAATTAGAAATAATCTGTATCGAAAGTGAAGCCTTCTACAAGTTACTTGAGGAGGTACTTCGCCACTTTAAAAGCAACGAAAGCCAATCATCCGACAAATGGATATCCGGAGCCGAAGCTATGAGGATGCTGCGCATCAAAAGCAAGACAACGCTGCAAAAAATGCGGGATGAGGGGCGTATTCGTTTTACACAACCTGAAAAAAAAATCATTTTGTACGATGCTGAGTCGATCAGGGATTATTTGGACGATTTTGTTTACGAGCCCTTTGATCTGTCGGCAGTTAAAATCAGGAAGGCTTAAACTCCCGTAAAAGCGGTCAACCTTGCCATCCTGCTTTCCATCGCTCAAATTCTTTCGGGCTTACTCTATACCTGGCAAAGTTCCCTTCATGTAAGGCAAGCACCTCTGTTTCCACGGCTTCAATGAACTGTTCCTGGTCAGCTTCGGGCAACCGTTGTGCGTTGCGTTTGATTACTTTGTCGGCATCTTTCGGGTTTAAAGACTCAACGATAATACCACTGATCAGTTCACGTATCTGGGTACGGTATTTTAATTTGAAAGGATCAGGCTCACCAAGTGACTGGCGAATCACAGCGTAGCGTGATGCCGAACGCTCATAGGCCCACAAAAAGACATCTTTTAACAGGCTGACATCATTCTGTTCATAGACACCCAGCATTCCCTGGCTGTATAGATCCTCCGGCACATCGATGAAAGACAAGGGCGAAAAATTGCGCTTAACAAAGGGAATGTTGGCCGAAATCCGCGAAACCCTTTTATTAACGTCATCGAATGGCTGAAGATAGGGCAAATGTACCATGATGAAAAATGACTGTTCAAAAGGATTTTCAATTTGTGCCGCCTTTTCTAAAATAAGATCAAATAACTCACTGATCAGTTGTGGAATAGCCAACGGCGTAAAGGTTGACCCGGAAATACCTACCGCCATAGCACGAAGCCTTCCTGGCGCTTGCGGATCAGCCAGCAAGTTGTTCGCCAGCATGGCATGAAGATTTAATATGGTATAACGATTAAAGCCTATTTCTTCGGCTGCCTGAACAATAAACTCAATCGCATCCTTATGGTTAAGGATCATCTGCGCTTCCTTTGCTGTTTTTGTATCGTCTGCTTCCCCTTGCTCAATCAGCCGTTCGGTATCCAACAAACTATAAGTATTACCTTCCAATCTGCTGGAATTCCAGGAAAGATCGATTAACAGGCGATTGAGGACCTGTTGCGCATAGGTACCGGCCGGCTGCTCTATTCCGGTATCGCCAAGTGCTGCCAGCTTCGCCAAATCTTCCTGTGTTAGATAGCTGTCGACATTGGGACGGTAAGATTCCAGAAACGCTCTGTTATATCCCACAGGCGTTCTTTTTTGTATAGGTGCGTTAACTAAGCCTCGTACACGCTCACCCGCTGCCGAAAGCGGAATGAGTGCTTGGCCTTCGATCACTGCTCGTTCGGACGTTGCTTCACCAATGGCAAGCTTATAAATCGTTGCCCGCGCCTTTCCGGAAACAATGATGGCGCCTTGCTCCGATAAATTTGCTAACCATCTTTGCAGCGTTCTTAGTGGTATATCGGAATTGTTTAACCTGATATCCTCAATGCTTGCTCCATCCGGGAACCTGGCTAAAATCCTTAATATTTCCTCAGCTACGGGGTTTAATTGCTTTTTCATTTTGGCGCGATACTAAAGTATTACGCCAAATATAAATAAAAAATGGCGCGATTTTTTTAGTATCGCGCCAAAAAAACAAAAAAAGTGGCGCAATAGTAGGAGTCAATTTGCCCTAAGTTTGGTTTTTATGTTCACTAAATTTTCGTGTTCACGTTTATGTGAACGAATAAATAAAATGAACGAAGCATTTGAACCGGGGTTGTTCCCCCATGTGACACCAAATCTTCATTAACTAAATTGCTTTAAGCCGATCATAGATTAAAAAAGTCGGCATTTGTAACCGTTTTATATACAGATTAAAATTTATCGCTAACTATTTTCGCCTACTTGTTGAAAGTCGTTTTTCTATAATCTTCTAAACTCCTACGGAGTCTTTTAAAAGTGCTCTTGACGGTTTAGTATCAGTTCGCTGGCGTAAATTCTACGGCTACAACAAGTGGACCATCCCCTCTTGATTTTACCAGGTATTGGTTTGAACTGGGTAAAGTCACAGGCCCCACATCTGCACCGGTTTCAGAAACCTGGCCGGCATCAAATGCTTTCCAGTACATCCTGCTATCATCCAATAAACGCATATTAAAGCCTACAAGCGTGGAGATTCTGATGAACGTGACCACCACATTCCGGCGCAAGCTGACCACCCATTCCGGGGGAAATTGACCAGGGCATTCCGGGGGAAACTGACCACCCCAAACGCGTAGCAAATGCTGTAGAAGTAACCATCTTTTGAGGGCAAAGACACCTTCGTAAAGCATGGCCAACTTAACAATCAGCATGAGTAAGATAAGAAAGATACTAAAGATGCACAGCCAGCAGCGGCCATTATTGACGATAGCTGCCCAGGCCGATGCATCGAGAAACACAGTAAAAAAGTACATAACAGCATTTAAAGCCAGCGGTTTTACCTTTGATGAGGTTAACGCGCTGAACGACAAAGAGCTGGAAGATTTGTTCGGAAAGTCCAGAGAACACCCACCAAATGCGCGTATGCAGTCCATGCTGCGCTGCTTTCCACACGTCGATAAAGAACTCAAACGAACGGGTGTTAACCGGCAGATGCTATGGGAAGCCTACTACAAAGAATTCCCCGACGGCTACCAATACAGCCAGTTTTGCTTTTATTATAACCAATGGAAGGCCAGGGTCAACCCGACGATGCACATGGATCACAAGGCCGGGGACAAGCTATACGTCGATTTTGCCGGTGAAAAGATGAGCCTAACGGATAAGGACACCGGGGAGATCACGCCTGTAGAGGTTTTTGTAGCTATCCTGGGCGCCAGCCAGTTAACCTATGTAGAGGCCGTTATGAGCCAGCAAAAGGAAGACTTTATAGCAGCCTGCGAGAATACACTTCACTTTATCGGCGGCGTTCCTGCCGCCATTGTGCCTGATAACCTGAAAGCTGCCGTAACCAAAAGCAGCCGCTATGAACCTACCCTGAACGAAACGTTTGAAGACTTTGCCGACCATTATGGTACAACCATTCTACCAGCTCGGGCGTACCGCCCTCGCGATAAAGCATTGGTGGAGGGTGCGGTAAAGATCATTTATACCAAGATCTATGCTCCTTTAAACAAGCATGTCTACCATTCTTTAACAGAACTCAATGCAGCGATCTGGCAGGCCCTGGAAGTCCATAACAGCCAGTTACTCAAGGGCCGCAACTATAGCAGAATACTACAGTTTGAAGAGATCGAGCGCCAAACCCTGGCACCGCTGCCTGTCCTGCGTTATCAGTTTAAAAAGCAGTTCCAGGCCAGGGTGATCAAGAACGGCCACGTTAACCTCGGCCCGGATAAGCACTATTACAGCGTGCCTTACCGCTTTATAGGCAAGCACGTCAAGCTGTTATACTCCCGCACTACGGTAGAGATCTACTACAATTATGAGCGTATCGCCCTGCATAAGCGCAATAAAAACCCCTATGGCTATACCACCGATAAAGAACACATGGCCAGTACCCACCGCTTTAAAAGTGACTGGACACCAGATATGTTCCTGGATTGGGCGGCCTCCATTCACGAGGATGTAAGGCTGTATATTCTCCAGATACTGGAGCGCAAACAACACCCGGAACAGGCTTATAAATCCTGCCTGGGTGTACTTGGCTTTGCCAAAAAAGCAGGGAACGAAAGGCTGACAGTGGCCTGCCAGCGGGCATTAAGCTATGGCGTCTATAACTATAAAACGATACAAACCATACTGGAAAACAAGATGGACAACTACGAGGAAAGCTTATTCGCCGATGAGCTGCCTATGCCCGAACACAAGAACATCAGGGGCAATTATAAGTAAGGATAATACACAACAAATAAACCAATAACAACATGAACACAAGTACATTAGACAAACTGCGGAAGATGAAGTTCTTCGGCATGTTCCATGCCTTTAAAAGCAGCATGGAAACCGGTAAAACGAATGATTACACAGCGGACGAACTGCTGGCCCACCTGGTAGAAGCCGAATGGGATGACCGGCAGAACCGCCGTATAGAGCGCACGATCCTTTATGCCAAATTCCGCTATAAAGCTGCTATAGAGGACGTTCATTATCATGCTGATCGAACAATCGACCGTAATCAAGTTATGCGCCTGGCGGACTGTACGTTTATAGACCGCTTTGAGAACCTGCTGATCACCGGCAGTACCGGTATTGGTAAAAGCTATGTGGCTTCTGCTATAGGCCACCAGGCCTGCATATTGGGTTACCGGGTATTATATACCAGCACTCCCAAGCTATTCGCCAAACTGAAGATGGCCAAAGCGGACGGCTCCTATATCAAGGAGATCGCCAAACTCGAACGGCAGCAACTACTGATCATGGATGACTTTGGTATCCAGCCTTTTGATGCGCAAAGCAGGGCGGCACTAATGGAGATCATTGAGGACCGGCACGGTAAGACCTCGCTGATCATTACCTCACAGCTGCCGGTCAATAAATGGTTTGAGGTGATTGGTGAAAAAACGATTGCTGATGCTATCCTGGACCGGATCGTTCATGATGCGCACCGCATCGAACTAAAGGGGGAATCTATGAGAAGAAAACGTGGTGTAGAACCGGAAAACAGCCTCTAATGAAATTACCTTTTAAATAACTATTTTTGTACGTGCTTTTACAGCATTTGCTGCAACCCAAAAGTCAGCTAACCCAGTGGTCAATTTGGCCCGGAACAGGGTGGTCAACATCTCCATAACATACAATTATTCCGCAGGAACCATGTTTTTGATCCTAACTTCCTTGCTCAGGCTAGGTAATTTTACTTTAACATCTTCCACATAAAGCGAACCATCATAACTATCAATGAATCAATTGTTTTTGGTTACATATAGGTACACATATGATTTTTTTGAAAATCAATACCCAATTAGCCGTCTATGGAATTAATTGCTAATTACGCACAACATAAATCTGCGCTGAATAAATACATTCCCCGCAGTGATCCAATTTATATTGCTGTTGCGTTTCTGAAAGTTTCCGGTTTGAACCTGATTCTGGATAGTTTAACGGTTGCGGCAAAAAAAGGCAGTGACATTCAGATCATCTGCGGCCTTGACTTTGCGCAAACAGACCTTCAGCGCTTAAAATGATCTGGGAGCTGGGTTCAAAATATAAAAACATCGCTTTATATCTGGCGTCTCATTCCGACACAAGGACCATCTTTCATCCTAAATTGTATATAATGAGACAGGGAAATCGGGCTACTATTATGACCGGTTCAGCAAACTTAACGTCCGGTGGCTTGGAAAGCAACTATGAATGTTCACTGCTGATAGAAGAAAGCCTGACCAGCAAAATATACCATGACTTCTTTTCTTACTTTCAATCGCTAAAAGACGAACATTTAAGTACAAGAGCAACCTTGCTACAGATCAAAAACTATGAAAGTTTTTACGAAGATCAGCAGAAACTAAGGAAAAACATCAAAGCTAAACCTGACAAGGGATACCGGGAGCTGCACTTTAATTACGAGAACCTGCTGGTCTTGTACAATAATTATAAAAAAATGCAGGACATTGATATGACATTTAATGAAAGGATGCAGGAATATGCAGCCGCAAAAAAAATCCTGGACGAGATCGCTGATTCCCCGAAATTGACAAAAACAAAATTCATCCCTTTGCTGGAACAATTGGTCGGGGGCGCGGGAATAAAAGCTTTATGGCATTCCGGCAGCATTTACAGAAAGAAAAAAACAGTTTTCGATCATGCCCCCGAATTTCAGTCGCTGGTCAGGTATGTAAGAAAAAACAAAGGCGACCCGCCCTCAGCAGTATTTAGTTCAGCCAAAGTATTAGCGGATCGGATTGTTGGTTCAGGCGTCAATACAGTGACGGAGATTATGATGACCTATAATTATCACAGATTCGCCAACCTTAATGCCAATCCAATAGACGTATTGATCAACCAGGCCCATGTAAAAATTAAAAAACACCGGAATAGTTATAATGGAAAGGATTATCAGGAATATTGCGAGTTGGTTAATGAAATCTGCGAAATGCTGGGGCTTAGAAATATGCTGGAGGCAGATTCTTTTTTCAACGAGGTTTATTGGGACCACCTCAACAAAAACTAACGCCCATGGGGCTGCGATGGCGGCTGGTAACCAAAATAATTAAAATGGCAAAAAATAAACAACCGCCGAAAAAGACAAGATTTGAAGCATTGTCGGTCGACCTGGGCGAAAAGGATATAAACCCGGCCTCCGGTATGATTGAGCTCAACTTTGAGTTCAATATGATAAACGGGACTTCAAGAGCAATCAATGCAGCCACCGGACAGGAAATTGAAAATAAGGGCTTGGTTTTAGGATACCAGGGTGAAAATAAATGGCGGCCAACAACGTATATTCCTGGCGTCCCCGGCGATAATTCTTATGATTTGCAATCTAAGATTGAAAAATACAAACACCTGGTCGCCATTGATACCAATACGATCTCGTTTTTCAGCACCCGTTTCCATAGAGATATAAAAATCAGCTTAGGAATTGGGCTCGTTTTGAACTATGACGCAAATAAGGTCCAACTGGACCCGATTAACAGGCCTTTCCTTACTACGCCAAATTGCGAAAAACCTGAAAACGAGAACTGGGTACGGGTTATTGAATTATTGAGGAGCAGCTGTCAATGTACCGATCCCCGTAAAATTGGTATCATTGTCGATAGTGACCTTGGCAATATTGAAGCTTATAACAAAAGGACGCTGCCGGTTTTCGCGAATTATTTTCTTCCGGATGAATACGAACTGATCTTTGCGAGCGATAAAGTGAAGGATAATATTTTTAATAAGATGATCGGCGCGTGTCACGCTATTTCTAAAGATTTGCTTACCCGTCATGTCGAAAGTGTCAGGAAGAAAATCGATGAGGAAGACCTCAGCTAATATCTTTCTATTCACTGTTTTCCGGGTGATTAGAATAACTAATTTGCAATTTAAACCCAATTCACAATCAGCTATGGCGAAGGAGTCTGTTGTTTATCTAAAAGGTGATTTAGTAAGTTCAATTTCTGAAATACAATATACCCTGATTTCGAAGGAAATTACCTACATGCCAGGTGATTTTTTCGACTCCGCTTTCAGCTTGCTGAGGGAATTCCCCAAAAGCCTGTTGCAGCTTAAGGACTCCTGGCATTTTTTCAATTTTTGTTACCGATGGGTTTTAAGAAGGGGGATCAATCTTTATACATTCCAGGATATCTTTTTTTCAAATTCGGCTCATGAGGCGTTAGTCCTATTTGAAGACCTGTCCAAATTTTATAATAAGGATCTCGTAAGGGTTTTTATTATTGATGCTAAGATTGATCACCACCAGCGGGTTGGTGAATTTCTAAAACTTATACCGTTCAGCTATTTTCATATTACCGGTGCCCCTGGCGATGAAATTCTGAACAATTATGATCAATGGAAGCGATTTTCCAATGGCCACGAATTGATCTCACTGATCAAAAATGATCTCCCTGCAATCGATGCGGCTATTCAGGAAAGCGGCGGCAACGTATTGATCAGTGATTTTAAGTTATTCAGTAATCAGCATGCAAACGAACTCAACCCTTTTCACGCGAATGCTATTGCAGAAACTAATTATTTTATCGCGAACCAGTCTCTGGCCAATTTTTGGTTCAACAGGCCCAAGCCGCCAACTGCGGACCGGGTCTACTTCTTTAGAAATAAAGGAATGGGAATCCAGTTAGATCAAATACAAAAAATTGACGGGATGCATTTAGGAAACCATGATGATTCGCACGTATCTCCAATAGCACCTGTTAATCCTTCGTTAATTATTGTAGCGCCGTATCATTTCCCCCGTACTGAGATGCTGTATGGTGAGTACACGCTTGATGAAACCGGGAAAATGCTGGTCAGGGCGACCCATTCCGAGCAAAAGCATAATTATGATTTTATCATCACCCCCGAAATGTTTTCCAGCCTGAGCCAGGTGGCAGTATCCACCTTGCTGGAAATTGAGGAGAAACATTTAAAGAATTTGGATCACCTTGCGTACCTGCATGCCTTGTTAAACAATTCGCCGGTGCTCAGGCTGCCCGCAGTTGGCAGATCTATAGACGTCCAGCTTTCGGCGTTTATCGGTGAATTGTCAGAATATGTTGACGACAAAGGTAAGAACAAGGCAGTCGATAAAATACACGTATTAGGTGAATTGATGAGCAAGCTATTGATTCATGAAAACGTAAAAAGCATCCTGGAGGAAAGGGACGGGCAATTGGTTTGTATGACCGACTTACCCATCGAATGGCTGAAGCTGGGGAGCTACCCTTTAAGTCTGACGCACGATGTGTGCCGGATACCTGAGTTTAACCTGAGTAGCGTGATCAATATTTACATTAAAAACCAGCGGATGGTTTTTCGGATTAAACCGGACATTGTAAAGAAAACGCTCATCGTTCATTGTGCCGGAAAAAACGACGATGATATGCAGGAGGTCTTCGATTTAATTGACGACTGCCAGGGTTCGCTGGGTTTTAACAGCGTACGATGCGTCACGGTTGAAGAAGTGAGTATTGCTGTAAAAAAATTCAATCCTGACCTGCTTATTTTCGATTGCCATGGGGATTTTGAGGAGAAGGGTCTGTCCAGTTTTCTTACATTAGATTTTGATAATGGTGTCGAGTTGACCGGGAAGGACATTATCGAACATGAAATCTTCGCACCGCTGGTCTTTATCTCTGCCTGCAGAACACAGCCTAATTATGGTTACGTCAAACTTCTTTCAGACGCTTTTTTCCAGGCAGGTGCTTTTTCGGTAACAGCAACCTACCTCCCGATATTAGATTATTCAGCAGCGTCCTTGCTCATCAGGATGCTGTCTGAGTTAAAAAAAGAATCCGGCGATTCCGCATTTATGAACTGGCTCGCCTTCATTGCCCACACTTTAAGAACCTCACTCGTTATACAAACTATTCAAAAAGTACAGCTGGACAATAATTTAGTAATTGATACCGATAATGCGGCAGTATCGAAAATGTTAGCTGATTTAAAACTGTTCAGCAACAGGGAAAAAGTCATCCTTGAACTTAAAAAGCACTTGCTGACAATTAGTTCAACAGCAGATATTTTGTTTGAGAATTTTGAGCAGGATTGGCTCTTTTACACAACAATGGGGCGTGCGGATTTGGTTTATTTTGAAAAATGGGTACTTGCTCACCAACCGGAGATCATCAAATGATTTACGTGGCAGGCATCCCGGCGATGCAAGACGTTTTGAGGCCAACTGTATGGTTTGCAATTCTGTTGGGGATTACTAAATCTACGGTCGGAATTTAGTATTTTAGCATATCCGTCTGATCCGGTTAACTGTTTGCCAGTTTGCCCGCGCTGTTTTTGATGGTTGTTCGGTTTATGGCTAAAGACGCAAAGTATATTCCCTTCCCATTATTCCTGATTTCAGGGCTTCCCGGTAACCTTGATGAGGTATTTGATTACGGCATCTGTAAGTTCTCGAAAATGATCAAACACGAACTTCCTACCGTGTACCGCCAGGTCCTTTATGCTTACTATCGCGGCAGTCTTCCCGCATCGCTACTCAAGAAGATCAATTTCCTGGCTGAAGAAGAATCTTTTATTCCGGACGATGATTATAATGGGTTTACGGGTGATGGACAGGAATTCACCCCGGAATCCGGCATTGATGAATTTACACAGGCAGGGGAAGCGGATGAAGACTTCCGGCAGGCCTGCGTGGATTATTGGGAAATGCAGCAGGCGATGAAGATTTTAGGCTTAAGCGGTGGTAGTATTGATACGATGCGGGCTTCAGCATTAAAGACCCAAAAGGCCATCGATGACTGGGAGAAAAAGGGTGGCCGGGATGTAACGGTCATGATGAGTATTACCATGATGTTTGAGTTTTACAGGAAAACAAAAACAGCTTACGAGATTGATTTGTTAAGGGCTTTTTTAAGTATTAAAAGCATTATTGGCAATAAGGAATTGGTTGGCACGACGAAGGATTTTATTCTAACCAGGATGACCGGCGCCCGAAAAAAGGAGTTACTCCCGCAAATGCTGAAAAAACCAGGTATTAAGGCGGTTTATGAAAATTACAGCAAAAGATATCAGATCGATAAGTTGCTCAGTGAATTGCTGGCGAGAGGCTTTCTTACCGGTAAACTGGCACATAATCGCCGGATCTATTTGTC
>JABDGE010000064.1:22377-22558 GCA_013286235.1 Bacteroidota bacterium | reverse complement strand
CGGAAGAAAAACGTGAGCAGGCTGAAAAACAGCAAAAAGTGCTGGAAGAAGAAGTGGCCAGGCAAACAGCCGAATTGAGAACAGCCTTTGAAAATTTGAAAGCAACCCAAACCCAGCTCATCCAATCCGAAAAAATGGCCTCGCTGGGTGAACTCACCGCAGGCATCGCCCACGAAATACA
>JABDGE010000064.1:0-22367 GCA_013286235.1 Bacteroidota bacterium | reverse complement strand
ACATACCGCGATAATCCAAAGGTTACGCTCGGACCGGTTTTGGAAAAACAGAAGCCAAAACAGCAAGGTTAGCATCATACATACTGAAAATCTCGAAAAGATCCGTCATCATGGCAAGCGTGCCGACGCCATTGTAAAAGGCATGCTGCAGCACAGCCAGGCAGGCAGCGGATCAAAAGAACCCACCAACCTCAATGCCCTCGCCGATGAGTACGTGCGGCTGGCTTACCATGGCTTACGGTCTAAGGACAAGTCGTTTAACGCAGAGATCATCACCAATTTCGATGAATCACTGCCGAAAATAAATGTAATACCCCAGGACATGGGCAGGGTGATGCTAAACCTGTTCAACAATGCCTTTTATGCGGTGAACCAAAAAACGAAAAAAGCCGGGCCGGATTACAAACCTACTGTTGAACTAACCACTTTTGCTCCCCCTTCAGGGGGCTGGGGGTTTATTGTAAAAGACAACGGCATCGGCATTCCCGATGCCATTAAAGAAAAGATCATGCAGCCGTTTTTTACCACCAAACCTACGGGTGAGGGTACAGGTCTGGGCTTATCTTTAACCTATGATATGGTGGTAAAGGGGCATGGTGGCAAAATAGAAGTAAACACAAAAGAAAACGAGTTCACCGAGTTCACAATTACACTTCCCTTATGATGATAAAAACGCTACCCTGCAAAACTCTTTTGCTCCTCCGCCAGTTGGCGAAGACTGGGCGGCAAATTACCCTGCCACTAAGCTGATGTTTATGAAAAAAATCCTGTTAATCCTTTCCCTTTGTTTAATGGCTGGTCCCCTTTTGGCGCAAACGAAAGATGTGGACAAGATTGTGCGGGCTGCGCTGGCCTATACCGGGAAAAGTAATTACCCGGATATCCATAATAAAGACAGCCTTTTCAGGCTGCTTCCTCAAACCAGGGAACAGGGAGCGAAAATTGACCTCGTTTACCAAATAATTGATTACGGCCGGACAACGTCTATGTCGGGGATCGCTTATCACTATAAAGTACTCCGTTGGGCACAGAAGAACAACGACACAACCGCCGAGGTGGTGGTTACCGCCGAGATCGGGCCGATCATGGCTTTAAACGGTGACCTGGTAAACGGTGTAAAAACCTGCTTCACGGCCCTTAAGCTGGCAGAAAAAACGGGCAATAAGCGATTGATCGGTATCGGCTATCAAAATTTGGCGATATGTTATGCGCAAAAAAGTAGTATCGAGCTTTTTAAATTCTATATTGAGAAAGCCCTGATTTACTCGAAGGAGGGTGGCGAGAAATTGCTTGTTGGATATGAGTTGTCAAATTTAAGGGATATCTTCGGAGTACTCCACCAAACCGATTCGGCAAGATATTACAGCCTGAAAAGTTTAGATTGGGTAGTCAAGCACCATATCAATTTTGTTATTGCAAGGGACTTAGTAGCTTATGGGCAGCTGCAGGATGAAAATGCCCGCCTTAAATACTTCAGGCTTGCTGAAAACATCGAACTCCATCAAAATGCCGGCTTCCCCAATGCTGTCCTTGCTATAGGGCAATACTATCAGGAGCATCACAATTTAGACTCGGCATTATTTTATGCCCGAAAAGCTTATAATGCAACGCGGAATTCGGCCTTGTCAACAAAGCTCAGTACTACCCTCCTGTTGTCAAACAGTTTTAAAAAAACTGCGGCTGACAGTATCTTAAAATACCGGGTTGAATATGATAACATAAAGGATAGCCTTCAAAATATCAGCCAGTTTGAGCGTGCCCAGGCTGTAGCCTTTGACGACGAACAACACCGCCACGACCTCGAAGCGCAACACGCCGCGTACCAGGCTAATCTAAGATTATATGTTTTTGCGGTAATTATCACGTTCCTGTTGCTGCTGGCTTTTATTTTTTGGCGAAATAACCGGACAAGCAAACGGGCAAACGCTGCGCTGCACAAACAAAAGGAACAGGTGCAGCAGGCATTGCATGAGTTGAAAGCCACCCAAACGCAATTGGTTCAGCGCGAAAAAATGGCTTCGCTGGGTGAGCTGACCGCAGGCATTGCCCACGAGATACAAAACCCGCTGAATTTTGTAAACAACTTTTCGGATGTAAACCAGGAAATGCTGGTCGAGCTGGAAGAAGAGTTGAATAAAGGCGATATTGAAGAAGCCAAAGCCATAGCCGCCGACATCAGGAAAAACGAGCAAAAGATACACCACCACGGCAAGCGTGCCGACTTCATCGTAAAAGGCATGCTGGAGCATAGCCGCACCGGTTCCGGCGAAAAAATACTGACAAATTTGAACGTGCTTTGCGAGGAGTTTTTGAAGCTGTCGTACCACGGCCTGCGCGCCCGTGATAAATCATTCAATGCTGATATGATTACACATTTCGATCCTGCATTGCCGCCAATCAGCGTTTCGCAGCAGGATATGGGCAGGGTGATGCTCAACTTGTTCAATAATGCGTTTTACGCGGTGAATCAGAAAGCGAAAACTTCCGGGCCAGGCTACAAGCCCACCGTAGAAGTGAGCACTTCAGTTGCTGACGACCAAATGGTAATCAGCGTTCGCGACAATGGCTCCGGCATCCCCGACGCGATTAAAGATAAGATCATGCAACCCTTCTTTACCACCAAACCAACCGGCGAAGGGACAGGATTAGGGTTGTCATTGAGCTATGATATTGTGGTGAAAGGGCATGGCGGTAAAATCGAGGTAAACACAAATGAAGGTGAATACACAGAGTTCACAATTACACTTCCATTATGACAATAAAAACGCCATGCCTCAAAACTTTATTACTCCCCCTTTAGGGGGTTGGGGGGCCTCTGGTTCAGAGTTTATGATTATATTGCCTGTGAACTAAATACTTATGCCAATTAACTGATGAGGAAAATAATTGCCATAGTCGTTTTTTTTGTTACCTGTTCTGCTGCGTTTGCGCAGCAGGGCCGGATAGATTCTTTATTAAACCGGATAGACCAAACCACTGACGACGACAAAATTGATTCGCTTTTTGATTTAGCCAATAGATTGCCTAACGGGGTTATCGATTTGCTGCACAGGACGACCAGCCAACTGAAAGATAGCACTTCCGCCGTAGCGGCGCCGAAAAATACGGAGCGATTGCTTTACAATATCTGCCGCGCAAACTACCTGCTGCACGATGCCCCCCAACTGCTCAACGCGGCCTTAAGCGGGATCCGCATCAGTCGCCGGATTTCCGATCGTTTTTACCTGGCCCACTTTTATCACGCGGCCGGCATTGCCTATCTTTTTCAGCAGGACTATCGGAATTCCGTCGCCTGTTTTTTAGCATCGGTGCACCTGGGAGTACCCCTGCATGATCGCTACATCCTGTTGCGGGGTTACTCTAACCTGGAAACGCTCTACATATATCGCAAAGACCTCGATTCGGCAACGTATTACGCCCGCATGGAGCTGGCATCGGTTACGTCCTTTTACTTTAGCCGGCATTCCATGCAAATGGGTTCGGCACTATCCGACATGGGCGAAGTAATGATGAAAAAGGGGATGCCGGATTCTGCGTTATTTTATTTCCGCCGCGCTTACGCGATCGAACAGTTGCACCCGCAACCGGATATTGACCCCTACACCAAGACCAACCTGGCCCGGGTATTTCTTCAATTGGGGAAACGCGATTCTGCTATTAAATATGCTTCCGAATCCTATGCGCAGGCCTCAAAAACAAGGATATGGGAGTTTATATCAGCGGCGGCCGGTACCCTTGCTGAGGCATACCAGGACCTGGATGATAAAAAAAGCCTTTACTACCTGAGAGCGCAAATGGCTGCGGGAGACAGTGTTAACGCCTTAAACAGTTCGAGGGAGTTTCAATTGATCAACGACAAAGAAAAGCAGCGGGTACAGGATTTAAAAGTTGCACAGGAAAGGTTCAATACCCGCATACGCTTATACGTAGTGATAGGCGTAGCGATCATTTTGCTCATCATCGGTATCATCCTGTGGCGTACCAACAAAAAGCAAAAGCGCACCAACTTCTTGCTAAGCGAACAAAAGGAGGAGATATCAAGCCAGCGCGACGAGCTGGAAAGTAAAAACGCGGAGCTGGAAATTGAAGCCGCGCTGGAGCGGGTGCGCACCGTAGCCATGAGCATGAATAAGCCGGAAGATATGCTGAACATCAGCAGGGCGTTGTTTGCCGAGCTTTCAGCGCTTCAATTCAGCGAGATGAGAAATGCGATGATTCAAACTTATTTTGATGAAAAGCGGTATTTCGACGACTACGATTATTCCGATTTCGCAGGTGGCCACATCAACAGCATACCTTATAACCAAAACTCGATCGTCGACAAATTTTTGAACGAGATCAGACGGTCGAAAGACGCTTTTTCAGAAATAGCAATCACCGGCGATGACATGGAGAGATGGATAAAATTCAGGGATTCCAACAATGAGACACCCGACGAGCGGCTATATCACACTTCCTCACTTTATTATTATTTTTATTCGGTTGGCGGTGCTGCTATCGGCATTTCCACCTTCCACCCTATCCCACCGGGGGAATTGGAAATCGTAAAACGTTTTCGAAACGTTTTCGACCTTGCTTATCAAAGGTATGTCGATATCTCCAACGCCCTGGCGCAGGCGCACGAAGCACGTATCCAAACGGCGCTGGAACGGGTGCGCGCCGCGGTAATGGCCATGAAAAAAACCGACGAGGCCGTTGCGATATGCGAGGTGATGTACAACGAATTGCTTTCGCTGGGCATAGGCACGATCCGCAATGCGCAGATCGCGGAAAAAAACGAAAGCATGCAGGCTTACCTGTTATCCGCTTACTCGCCGGAAGGATCGATCTCCCAACTCGCTGCCTCCTACAACGCGCCCATTACCAAAGCGCTTTACGACGAGTTGGGGCAATCGCGCGAAACTTTTTACGAACGTGAATTTAGCGGCGAAAGTATTGAAGAGTGGCGCCGCTGGCGCGAGTCCCTGGCGCCGTTAACCAACCCAAGGGAACGCGACGCTGTTTCCCTGTGCTTCTACCTGTTTTCGTTCGGCGACGGGCATATTGGCATTTCGACGTATGAAATTATCCCACAGGAGCAGATCGACTTGCTAAAGCGTTTTAAAAAGGTGTTTGAGCTGGGCTACACCCGTTTCGCCGATGTAAAACGGGCCGAAGCACAGGCACGGGAAGCCCGCATTGAGGCGGCTCTTGAACGTGTGCGAAGCCGCTCAATGGGAATGCAAAAAAGCGAGGAGCTTAAAGAGGTGATCCAGGTTGTGTTCGACCAGTTTGTCCGCCTAAATATCGGCATTGACCATACCGGCTTTGTGGTAGATTACAAACCGGGTACCGACTGGCATTTCTGGATAGCCGATCCCATCGGGTCGCCGAATAAATTGACGGTGGGCTATTTCGAATCGGTATGGGGCAAAGATTTTAATGAAGCAAAAAAGAAGGGCATCGATTTTTTTACCACCAAACTGGATTTCGATCAAAAAAATAAGTTTTACCGGGATATGTTCGAGCATTTCCCGGAGATGCCGCAGGAATACCGCGACAACATTTTCGGCAAACCCGGTTTGGCCGCTTCGACCGTTCTGATGGAGGACGTGGCTTTATATATCGAAAACTTTTCGGGCACACCTTATACCGATGAAGAGAACGCCGTGCTGATGCGTTTTGGAAAAGTGTTCCAGCAGACCTATACCCGTTTCCTCGACCTGCAAAAAGCTGAGGAACAGGCCAGAGAGTCGCAAATTCAATTGGCGCTGGAGCGCGTACGCGCCCGTACGATGGCTATGCAAAAAAGCGAGGAACTGGCCGAAACGGTTTCGCTGCTGTTTAAGCAACTGCTGGCCCTGGGTATTCGGACAGAACAAATACGCACCTGCGGTATCGTCACTTTTGCTGATAATGAGCCAATAGGTGAACAATGGATCACCGAAACCAACGGCGAGATCATCCCGAAATCCTTCATGGTACCCTATAACGAAGCGCCGGCCTACAAAGCCATTTATAATGGATGGAAGCATGGCGAGGAGTTTATGGTGATACACCTGGGGGGCGAAAAGCTGAAGGAACATTTGGGCTACCTGGCAAAGGACACCAATGTGCCCACCCGCGATGTGGTTTTACCGCAGCAGGCAAAGGAAATATTTAACCACGTGATGTTCTTTTCGCAGGGATGCCTGTTCATTATCACCAAGGAAGCGCTGCCGGGGTATCATGATGTATTTAAACGGTTTGGGGCGGTCTTTCAACAATCCTATACACGGTTCCTCGATCTCAAAAAGGCAGAGGCCCAGGCAAGGGAGGCGCAGATAGAGTCAGCGCTTGAGAAAGTACGGTCCCGCTCTTTAGCGATGCATAAAAGCGACGAACTGCAGGAAGTGGTGACGGTGGTGTTTAAACAACTTCGCGAGCTGGGCATAAGTATCGATGGCGTCAGCATCTGCACTTTTATTGAAGGAACAAAGGACATTATTTTTTGGACTGCAGTTAATGATGATCTATATTCCGCCCCGATATATTTCCCCTATTTTGATCATCCAGTACCGGCAGATTTTTTTAAGGCAAAAGAATCCGGCTTGGAGTTTTATGCCAAAGCGTACACGGTAGACGAAAAGAACAGTTTGTGGAATTATAACTTTAAACACACCGCGTTTAAAAACCTGCCGGGGGAGCGGAAGAAAATGATTCTCGAAAGCCAGGGGTATACGTTTGCTGCGGCCTGGGCAAAAAACTCGGCCATTGCAGTTAATAATTTTGCCGGGGTATTATTTTCGGAACGGGATGCAGACTTAATAAAACGCTTTAGCAGGGCGTTCGAACAGGCTTACATTCGTTTCCTTGATCTGGAAAAGGCAGAAGAACAGGCAAGGGAATCACAAATTCAGCTGGCATTGGAGCGTGTGCGTGCACGTACCATGGCCATGCAAAAAAGTGAGGAACTGGCGGAGGTGATCCAGGTGGTGTATCAACAACTGATCCATTTAGGTTTCAATATTGGCAATGCCGGGTTTGCAATGGACTATAGGGCAAGTGAGGATTTGAGCCTTTGGATGGCCGATGCCTTCACGGAGTATCCCACTAAAGTACATATCCCGTATTTTGATCATCGTTTATTTAAGGAAGTGAAGGATGCAAAAACAAAGGGGTTGGATTTGCTCACCATCAGCATGACTTTCGATGAAAAAAACAAGTGGCTGGATCATCTTTTGAAGTATATTCCCGGCGTCCCGGAGGAAGTAAAAGCATTTGGCTATAGCGCCCCTGGGTATGCACTCACCACAGTATGGATGCAGAACACAGCCCTTTATGCAAATAATCTTTCCAATATACCTTATTCAGATGCCGAGAATGCCACACTCATGCGGTTTGGCCAGGTATTCGAACAAACCTACACCCGTTTTTTAGACCTTCAAAAAGCAGAAACACAGGCACGCGAAGCACAGATAGAAACTGCATTGGAGCGCGTCCGCGCCCGCACCATGGCCATGCAAAAAAGTGTCGAACTAACAAAAGTTATTCAGCTGATCTTTGAACAATTTGTTTTGTTAGATTTCAATATTGACAATGCCAATTTTGTCATGGATTTCCGGCCGGATGATGGCATGAGCATTTTGCTGGCATCGCGCAATCAAAACGTTCCCGTTATAATTTTTGTCCCTTACTTTGACCACGTCATCTTTAATAATCCAATTGCGGCATTAGCCCGCGGCGCAGATCATTATGAAACAAAACTAACTTTCGAGGAAAAGAACGTATGGTTCGACCACTATTTCAAAAATGCGGTCCCCCTCCCCGATTTACCACGCGCTGTGCTCGACAGTGTGTATAACAGACCAGGGTATTTCACTTTTGGGGCAATAATGAAACCCGTTACGTTGTCGATAGCTAATTACGAAGGCTATGTTTACACCGATGCAGAGCAAGCGGTAGTGATGCGTTTTGGTAAAGTGTTCGAGCAAACCTATACCCGCTTCCTCGACTTGCAAAAAGCGGAGGCACAGGCCCGCGAGGCCCAAATAGAAGCGGCATTGGAAAGGGTGCGCGCCAGGGCAATGTCGATGCACCAAAGCCAGGATATTAACAACTCCGTGCTTACAGTTTTTGAGGAATTGGAAAAGCTGGACCTGGAGATTTTAAGGTGCGGCATTGGTATTATCGATAAGGAAAACCAGGTAGGGGATATATGGACAACAGTACGACTGGATGGGAAATCGTCGATACAGGTGTCAGGAAAAGAGCCCATGAACATACATCCGCTAATGCAGGGAACATACGATGCATGGTTGAAACAAAATGATTTTTTGTACGAGCTAAAGGGCGACGACCTGGCGGCCTATTACCGGGCAGTTGCTGGAACCAATTTTACACTGCCTGAATCGCATTCGCTAACGGACGAAAGCCACGGAGCTAGACAGTATTACTACACGCCCACCTTTAAAACGGGTAACTTGTATGCCTTTAGGGAAAGCCCGTTCCCGGATGATGCGAAGTCGATAATGAGAAGATTCGCGTCTGTGTTAAACCTTACATTCAGCCGTTTCCTGGATCTGCAAAAAGCGGAAGCTCAGGCGCGTGAGGCACAAATAGAAGCCTCGCTGGAGCGTGTGCGCAGCAAAGCCATGAGCATGCGCGACTCTAATGACCTTTTGGCAGCCGCAAGTATGGTGTTTACTGAATTGCACAACCTGGGTATTAACCAAATACGGTCAGGTGTCGGCCTGGTAGCTAAAGATTTCCACAACGCAAAGGTTTATTCCGCCACGTCATCGCAAAACGTGGTCGACCTTTCCCTGATGGGAGAGGTAACGTTAAACGGCCATCCCGTTTTCGAGCAGCAATATCAATCATGGCTGAAAGGGGAAAATTATTTTGTCGCCCTTGAGGGGAAGGAGCTTGCCTCATACTATAAAATCCTTTCCGCAGGTTTAAATGCCAACCTGGGCATCACGGTTAAAAAGAACCAAAAAGAATACGGGCATTGGTTCATGTTCTCTGAAGGGTTTTTGTATGCCTGGTCGGATAAAGAATATACGGATGCGGAAATCAGGATATTGGAGCGGTTCAAAAATGTTATGGAGCTTACAATCAGGCGCTACATTGAGCTGCAAAATTCGGAAATGCAGGCCCGCGAAGCCGTAAGGCAGGCCTCGCTCGACCGTGTCCGCGCCGAAATTGCATCGATGCGCAGCATCAGCGACCTTGACCGGATTACGCCATTGATATGGAATGAGCTCACCACTTTGGGCGTGCCTTTTATTCGCTGCGGGGTGTTTATCATGGACGAACAGCAGCAACTGATCCATACTTATCTTTCAACGCCGGACGGCAAGGCGATCGCTGCGTTTCAGCTGCCTTTCAGCTCTGATAGCGGCAACAGGGTCAACGGAACGGCTTTGCGCGGCTGGCGTGAAAAACAAGCGGTTACCCTGCATTGGACGGAAGAAGAATTCAGAACCTTCTCGCATAGCCTGGTTGAACAGGGAGAAATAACATCAGAGGAAAATTACCTTACCGGGCATCTGCCTACCGGCCTCGACCTGCATTTCTTTCCATTTTTACAGGGTATGCTGTATGCCGGCAATACGGCGCCGCTCAGCGATGACGAAAAGGACCTGGTGCAATCCCTGGCCGATGCCTTCTCAACCGCCTATGCCCGCTACGAAGATTTCAACAGGCTGGAAACCGCCAAACAAGAGGTGGAACGGACGTTAACCGATTTGCGGACCGCTCAAACCCGGCTGATCCAGTCGGAAAAAATGGCATCGCTGGGTGAGCTCACCGCCGGCATTGCCCACGAGATACAAAATCCGCTCAACTTTGTGAATAATTTTTCGGAGGTGAACAAAGAAATGCTGGAGGAGCTGAAAGCTGAAAGCGAAAAGCCAAAAGCAGAAAGAGATGAACAGTTGGAAATTGAACTGATAAATGGCCTGATCAAAAACGAAGAAAAGATAAACCACCACGGCAAGCGCGCGGATGGCATTGTGAAAGGCATGCTGCAGCACTCGCGCACGGCAGGCGGCGAAAAGCTGCCCACCAATATGAATTCCGTGGCCGAGGAATACATGCGCCTGTCGTACCACGGCTTAAGGGCAAAGGACAAAAGCTTTAATGCCGAAATGATCATGCATTTCGACCCTGACCTGCCAAGGATACAAGCCGTTGGGCAGGACATCGGCAGGGTATTCCTCAACCTGTTTAACAACGCTTTCTATGCTGTCAACCTAAAGAAGAAGGCAGGTATTGCGGGATACAACCCGGAAGTTTCGGTAAGCACCTCCATCGCCCCCCAACCTCCGCTGGCCAGCGGAGGAGCGAAGAACATAATTATAATTGTTAGGGACAATGGAATTGGTATGCCGGAGCAGGTGAAGGAGAAAATTATGCAGCCGTTTTTTACTACCAAACCTACTGGCGAGGGAACTGGATTGGGATTGTCCTTAACCTATGATATGGTGGTAAAGGGGCATGGGGGGAGTATACAGGTTAACAGCATTGAAGGGGAGGGCTCGGAGTTTATTATTTCGTTACCGATTTAAAAAGCCATGGTAAAGCATACGCTTGTCACTAAAGGATGCTTTTACGCATCAATCGCAATCGCGACAGGGATTCTTTTTGCATCCTGTAATGGTGTGTTTAATAAAGATGTTCCACCGCCTGTCGCGACTAATGCACCGCCCCTTATACAGCCACTCAGGCTTAGCAAACCTAAAAAAATAGCCTGGGCGGATGTTAAAGCCGTGCCGGCACGGCCCGTTGTAACCAAGCTGTCCTGGGATAAACTTCCCGAGCAGCCCGACGATACAACCGGGTTCAGGCCGTTTAAATACCCGGTGCAGGAGGCCAGATTCAGTTACAACGGCTTGCCAGGTAAAGCTTTTGATATTGATAAGCTCCTGTCGCACCCATTAAAGTTTAAAACGTATTTGTTGCCGCAGCCGAAACTCGTAAAAGGGATAAGGCCCCAAATGAAAAACGGCCATTTATACCTTTTAGCGGTTGGCAGCGAGCAAACCGGGGCGGCAGTAGCAATAACGCGTTTGCTGCGCGACAGGAACGGTTTTTTATGGATATCCTGCGCCGAGGGCCTCTATCGCTTTGACGGGGAAAATCTTTGGTTGGTTTTTTCCTACCAGGATGAACAGCAAGATTACGGCATGATACAGGATAGCCAGGGTGATATCTGGCTGCCTGATCCGCGCGGCCCTTTGATGATATTGGAACCTCGGGCCGGGATATTAAAAAAAGCGCTGCCGAACCAGGAGGTCAGCGGTCTTCAGCATTTGATGCTCGATGATCAGCAGCGGGTTTGGGCAACTACGCAATCAGACGAAATAAAAATTATCGATACCAAAACGCAAACCGTTAAAATACTTGATAACAAAAACGGGCTTTCCAAAGCAAACCGGACCGCCGGACTCGCAAAGGACAAAAGCGGAAAAATTTGGATAAGCACCGGCGGCGGCGGAATTGATATAGTAAATCTGGCGAATAAAGAAATTAAATACCTGGACCAGGCGCAGGGTTTACAATCAAACCGGGTAAACAATATCGCTTTCGATCATAGCGGGCGGCTCTGGATAGGCCTGTTTGGCGGCTGGATACAGGTTATCGATATGCAAAAAAAGTCTGTTCAAACCATCAGCGACGCGCAATCGGCCAAAGGGGCTGCTTTTGTGACTTCTTTATCAGAGGATCATGATGGTCGAATGTGGGTCGGTACGACTGCGAACGGCGCAGTCGCGATAGACCTGGAAAAAAACTTGATCAGGTATTTTAATAAGGGCAACGGATTGGCTTCAAGTGTTGTTAACGACGTCAGAAATGACAACAGTGGACAGGTATGGTTAGCAACGGATTCGGGATTAAACATGATACCCAATGAAACGGCTGTACAGAAGCATATCGGTCGCGACCAGGTGATGAACCTGATGGAAGACAGGCACGGCCTGATCTGGCAGGCCACTTTACATGGAATAGATATCCTGGATCGTAAAAAACACATCAGCAGGCACCTGGGTCTTAAACAGGGCCTTGCCAGCGATACCGTTTACTTTGTAGAAGAAAAAAACGACGCCGTTTTTATTTCTACAGCTGCCACCATGGATATATTAGACACGGCAAGGAAAACGATAACCCATTTTAAAAGTAATTACAGCAATATTTTATTCGACAAGGCGGGCCGGATATACTTTTTGGATGACGATGAATCCGGAATAAATATATATGACCCCAAAGATCAAACGCTCAAACACTTTAGCGGCGCTACGCTGCAGTTTAACGCTTCTATTTTTTTCCTGAGTCTTGACGCGCGAGGCCGTATTTGGGTCAGCAATGGCCGCGGAGAAGTAGCCGTTATCGACCCTGATGCCGGGACTCTCCAATACGTTGCAAACATACAGCATGAAAAAAAGGATGCCTCGGTGCACTTTTTAACCGACGACCAGGGTAACCTGTGGATGGGCACCGGCAAGGGGATTTACATAGCTGATATTAAAAATCAAAAGATAGTTTATTTTTCAACCGCGCAAGGGCTTATCGCAAACAAGGTAACCTCGATGGTGCAACATGGCAAGAGCGTTTATGCCGGCACCGATCTGGGTATAACCGTAATAACCCCGCCTGCCGGAAATATAAGCACAACAAAAAACTGGCAGGCCGTTTCCTATTCGCACATCAAACAAACGCACAATAATTACAACGCCGACCTGGTAACACGCGATGGGACTTATTGGTCGGGGGATGTCGGGATGACCGCGCTAACACTTACCCGGAACGATTCTGCCCGATCAACGCCATATATTAAAGGCATTAGCGTATTCGACCGCCCTTTATATTTTTTTGATAAAGCCCGTTTTAACCCATCACCTTCGGATACGCTTTGGCAACCGAATGGAGAAACCCGGTTACAGGCGGATGCAACGCCGGTAAATACAAGCTCCGCATTTCGAAGCGGTTTCAGGTGGGATACTGTTGCAGGCCCGGGTAATATGCCCGTCAACCTGCAAATCCCATACAACCAAAACTTTCTTCATTTTCATTACAGCAACTTAAATCTGGCGCCGCATGATACAACGCGTTACCGGTATATACTGAATGGATTTGACAAAGATTGGAGCGACGCGACAAGCGATACGGCTACCGTGAATTATATGAATTTGCCGCCCGGCAGTTATTCCTTTGAAGTGATTGCCACCAACCCGGATAATACCTGGAGCCGGCCGGCAAGTTTCAGTTTTACAATTGATCCGCCGTGGGGGAAAACCTGGTGGGCTTACATCGTGTATGTGGTGATATTTGCATCCGCTGTATGGGGCTTTGTGTATTATCGCGCGCTTCAACTGACAAAAGAAAAACGCGAACTTGAACACAAGGTGAGCCTGGCCACCGAAGAAATAATACAGCAAAAGGAAGAAATAGCGGCACAGCGCGATAACCTGGAATCGCAGCGAAATGACCTTGAAAAAGCGCTCGTTAAAATAAGAGCCACCCAAAGCCAGCTTATCCAGGCGGAAAAGATGGCTTCACTGGGTGAGCTCACCGCAGGCATTGCCCACGAGATTCAGAACCCGTTGAATTTCGTGAACAATTTTTCGGAAGTAAGCGCGGAGTTGGTAGATGAAATGGATGAGGAACTAGCGAAAGGTGATATTGAAGAAGCTAAAGCTATAGGCATCGATCTGAAGCAAAATCTCGAAAAGATACGTCACCATGGTAAACGTGCCGATGCCATTGTAAAAGGCATGCTACAGCACAGCCAATCGGGCAGCGGGGTGAAAGAACCAACCAGTATCAACGCCCTGGCGGATGAATATTTGCGCCTTTCCTACCATGGTTTGCGTTCGAAAGACAAGAGTTTCAACGCGGAGATGGTAACGTATTTTGATGAAAAAATTCCGCTCATAAATGTCATCCCACAGGATATCGGCCGGGTAATGCTAAACCTCTTTAACAACGCGTTCTATGCGGTCAATCAAAAAGCGAAAGCGGCAGGTCCCAATTATCAGCCAATAGTATCAGTAATCACGTCCACCGAAAACGGGCAGGTAATTATCAAAGTAAAAGATAATGGCATTGGTATACCCGATGCCATAAAAGAAAAGATCATGCAGCCATTTTTCACCACCAAGCCAACGGGCGAGGGAACGGGATTGGGTCTGTCATTAACTTATGATATGGTGGTGAAAGGACATGGCGGCAGCATACAGGTAAATAGTGTGGAGGGCGCAGGTTCGGAGTTTATTATTACGTTACCTTTAAATTAATCCGGATTGCAAGAGGCGTAGCCTCGAAATATTTTTTGGCGACGGATTTCAATCCGTCGATTGTTCAGTTACCAGGTAATACCAATTCGCAATGAAAAAAATATTGCTGACTATCGTCTTTTTGATCCCGCTGATTGCTTTTGCTGCCGCAGAAACCGATACGGCAGTTTATGTTGGTAAAATCCCAACTAATGGTTTTTTATTGGATAAAGGGTGGACCTTTCATCCGGGCGACAATCCCGAATGGGCGAAACTTGGTATCAATGACAGCAATTGGGCTGCCATTGACCCTACCGCCGACATTTATTACCTGCCACAAGTAAGAAAGGCAGAACTCGGGTGGTTCCGGCTCAAATTGCACCTGGATCCTTCCCTGGTTAATCAGTCATTGGCCTTAAATATTTCCCAGGTGGGTGCCTCAGAGATTTACCTTAATGGCCGCCTTATTTATCGTTTCGGCACAGTAGCAAAAGACTATGAGATTGAGCAAACCCAGGTTACTGATAACAAGCCAATCAGCATCAGGTTTGATCGCCAGCCAACGCAGGTTATTGCCGTGCGGTATTCATTTAACAGCAAAAACATCTTCATTAACTACCTGGCGCCAAATCTCTGCCTTCGCCTTACATTGAATAATACAAATAAAGCATTTGCGCGCTATGAAGCTGATCATGAAGCCAATTTTATAGAGTTGTCTATCATCACTACCCTTTATTTGCTTTTGGGCGTAATGAGCTTGTTCCTGTATTTTTCCTTTCGGATTCAAATAGCCTACTTGTATTTAGGCATTATCTGCATCTTCGCCGCCGGCTCAATTGTTTTTGCGATCATAGATATCACACTCAGTTCCGAAACCGTCTTGTTGGTTTCAGCGCTAAGCTTTTGTTCCTATATTTTTGAAGTTACCAGTGTCGTAGTTTTGCTTCATTTTGTCCATCTATGGTGCGAAAAACGAAAAGGGGCGGCTTGGTATGCACTGATTTTTTATGCGATATTTTCCCTCCCGGCGCTCTTATTTCTTTATAAATGGAGTGCTCTAATCTGTTTTTCGTTTTTTGTATTGAACTATTTTGTGGTATTACGATTGCTGCTGACCGCAATCCGAAGGAAGGTCCAGGGTGCACTGATATTATTCACGACCTATGCCTTTGCTGTTTTGCTCACCGTATTATTTATCGTTGAATTAGCCGCGGGTCAATATCAGCGGGCCGATTTCGCGGTTACGCTGGCACTGGTAATCGTTCCAATAGGCTTGTCGATTTTTCTCGCGAGCGGGTATGCAAAAACAGGGCATGCATTGCAGGCCCGTGTAGTTGAGGTTGAACAACTCTCCGAGAAAACCATCGCCCAGGAACAGGAAAAGCAACAAATTCTATCCTCGCAAAACGTGCAGTTAGAGAAACAGGTAACCGAGCGCACCGCCGAGCTCAACCAATCCCTAACCCATTTAAAAGCCACGCAAAACCAGCTTATCCAGTCGGAAAAAATGGCCTCGCTTGGCGAGTTAACCGCAGGCATTGCCCACGAGATACAAAACCCCTTAAATTTCGTGAATAATTTCTCGGAAGTAAGCGCCGAACTGGTTGATGAATTGGATGAAGAACTGGACAAAGGCGACATTGAAGAGGCCAAAGCAATAGGCGCAGACCTGAAGCAAAACCTGCAAAAAATACGCCACCACGGCAAACGTGCCGATGCCATCGTAAAAGGCATGCTGCAGCACAGCCAATCAGGCACCGGTACAAAAGAACCAACCAATATCAATGCCCTGGCTGATGAATGCATGCGTTTGGCGTATCATGGGCTTGTTGCGAAGGACAATTCCTTTAATGCAGCACTGGTTACGGTTTTCGGCGAGAACCTTCCGAAAATAAACGTGATACCCCAGGACATGAGCAGGGTGATGCTTAACCTGTTCAACAATGCCTTTTATGCAGTAAATCAAAAGTCAAAAACAGCAGGACCGAATTATAACCCCGAAGTATCGGTAACAACCTCACTCGAAAACGGGCAGGCGGTCGTCTGTGTGAAGGATAATGGAGTGGGCATTCCGGACGAAATCAAAGATAAGATCATGCAGCCCTTTTTTACCACCAAGCCTACAGGCGAGGGGACCGGATTGGGCTTATCTTTAACTTATGATATGGTGGTAAAGGGGCATGGGGGTAATGTAGAAGTAAATAGCAAAGAAGGCGAGTTTACCGAGTTCACGATAACACTTCCATTATGAAGATAAACACTGTATCCGTCAAAACTTTTTTACTCCCCCGCCAGCTGGCGGGGGCCGGGGGGCTAACCACCAAACCCACCGGCGAAGGCACGGGATTAGGCCTATCTTTAACTTATGATATGATGGCAAAGAGGCATGGCGGTAAAATCGAAGTAAATAGCAAAGAAGGCGAGTTTACCGAGTTCACAATAACACTTCCATTATGAAGATAAATATTATATCCGAAAAAAAATTTTTACTCCCCCTTCAGGGGTCGGGGGGGTATATGGTGGTAAAGGGGCATGGGGGTAATATAGAAGTAAATAGCAAAGAAGGCGAGTTTACCGAGTTCACGATAACACTTCCATTATGAAGATAAACACGGTATCCGTCAAAACTTTTTTACTCCCCCGCCAGTTGGCGGGGGTTGGGGGGCTTACGATAAACCTCCCGTTAACCCAATAATTTAAACGATGAAAAAACTACCCCTGCTGTTATTATTGCTGATCACCGTATTTTTTGCCGCCGCGCAAAAAAAACGAATTGACACGCTAAGGCTGGCATTAAGCAAAGCCAAAACGGATACGGTGCGGTATGAAGCTTTACACAATTTGAGCATAACATACCAGTTTGCCGACCCGGATTCTTCCATCATATTCGCGCAACAGGGTTATTTGTTAGCTATAAAAAACAACTGGGCGCTCAACCAGGAAAAATGCCTTAACAACATGGCAAATGCCTATGGCAGTTTAGGCGATTATTTTAAAAGCATACAATTTTTTTTTAAAGCCCTCAAAATAGCCGGGGAGTTAAATGATCTCTACATGATGTCAGTTGTGAACGGCAATATAGGCAATTCCTATATTTTGCGACAGGACTACAACAAAGCTCTTCCCTATTTGCGCCTGGCCCAAAAACAATTTAACACCTTTGCTTTATCCCATAAACTTCTTTTTCGCCATAAATACATTAGGGCGCTCATCTATGAAAACACAGGTAGCTGTTACCTGGGTATGCACCAATTAGATTCGGCGGCATATTATCTTAACATCTGTTTTGAGGATTGCAAAAAATTAAATCTTACCGATATCATAGGCGGGATTCAGGACGGCCTTGGCGATCTACAGGCTGAAAAGGGAAATAAATCAGCGGCTCTTCAATTTTACGGGCAGTCTGTTTTAAGTGCAAAAGCAGTTGATGATGGTGAAACTGTGAGTGTTGCTTACCTGGGGAAGGCTAACCTGCACCATAAATACAAACAGCAGGATTCGGCAGAATATTATGCGCAAAAAGCGCTTGAAACGGCCGCGGCCGGAAAATTTGAACAGGACGTTTTAAATGCCGGGAAAGCACTGTACACGTTTTATGATGAGGACCATAACCTGCCGCAGGCCTATAAATATTTTAAAATTACCACCGCCGCAAAAGACAGCCTGTACAGCCAGGATAAGGTAAAGCAATTACTATCAATTGATTTTGATGAAAAAGAAAGACAGCAGGAATTGCAGGTTGCGCAAAAAGAAGCACAGGCCGAAGCGCAAAACAAGTTGCGCACTTATATTTTATCAGGCGGTTTGGGCGTATTGCTGTTACTGGCGCTAATATTCTGGCGCAACAGCAGGCAAAGGCAAAAAGCCAACGCCATATTATCAAAAACGCTTTCAGATCTCAAATCAACGCAAACCCAGCTCATCCAGTCCGAAAAAATGGCTTCCCTGGGTGAACTCACCGCCGGCATCGCCCATGAAATACAAAACCCACTGAACTTCGTCAACAATTTTTCGGAGGTAAATACGGAGATGATTGGCGAGTTGGAGGATGAGTTGAAGACGGGGAACGTTGATGAGGCAATGGCTTTGGCAGCGGATATTAAAGAAAACGAGCGAAAAATAAACCACCATGGCAAACGCGCCGACGCCATTGTGAAAGGGATGTTGCAGCACAGCCAATCGGGCAGCGGTGCAAAGGAGCCTATGAATATCAATTCGCTGGCGGATGAATATTTGCGGCTCGCCTACCATGGGTTGCGTTCTAAAGACAAGAACTTTAATGCTGAAATGGTAAAGCAATTTGATGAAAATCTCCCCCAAATAAACGTAATCCCGCAGGACATCGGTCGGGTTTTCCTCAACTTGTTCAATAACGCTTTTTATGCGGTAAATCAAAAGATGAAGACATCCGGACCGGATTACAAACCGGAAGTTTCGGTAAAGACGTCAACCCAAAACGGTCATGTCAAAATTACCGTAACCGACAATGGCATCGGCATTCCCGAGGCAATCAAAGACAAAATTATGCAGCCGTTTTTCACAACTAAACCAACCGGAGACGGCACGGGGCTGGGCTTGTCTTTAACTTATGATATGGTGGTGAAGGGGCATGGCGGGACGATCAACGTGGATAGCAAAGAGGGTGAGTTTACCGAATTTACAATTACGCTGCCGGTGAATGGCTGATCAATGGGTGATGGCTTATTTCGACGACACCGATTTTCTGAATTTGTTTTTCGCTTTCTCAACAATTAAAAGCATATTTACCCTTGCGCTGCTGCCGGATAGCCGGCACGATCATCAACCCAATTATCTTAGTCCAATTATTTGTTATTAAACCTTCAATGGCCAAAACACCAGCCTACCTCGAATCTAAAAGCCACTACGAAATCCTGGACGGATTGCGTGGCGTTGCCGCTATTTTAGTGGTGATCTTTCACGTGTTTGAAACTTACTCCGTCGATCGTTTTCACCAAATTATGAATCACGGCTACCTCGCGGTGGATTTCTTTTTTGTATTGTCGGGCTTTGTGGTGGCCTACGCTTATGACGACCGCTGGGGGAAAATGACCCAATGGGATTTTTACAAACGCAGGCTGATCCGTTTGCAGCCGATGGTGATCCTGGGTTCAGTGATCGGCGCGGCGCTGTTCTATTTCCAGAGTTCCGGCGCGTTCCCGCTGATCGCCCACACGCCGGTGTGGGAAATGCTGATAGTAATGCTGGTAGGCTGTACGCTGGTGCCCCTGCTTCCCTCGATGGACATCCGCGGCTGGCAGGAAATGCACCCGCTGAACGGACCGGCCTGGTCCTTGTTTTTTGAGTACATCGCAAATATCCTGTATGCGGTGATTGTCCGCAGGTTTTCGAAAATGGCGTTGACCATACTCGTTGTCCTTTCGGCCTGCCTGCTTATTCACTACCTGGTGATGGGCCCAACAGGCGACCTGATCGGCGGCTGGAGCGTTGATAAAACGCAGCTCAATATTGGCTTTACGCGTTTACTATACCCATTTTTTGCCGGCGTATTGCTGTGCCGCATGGGAAAACTTATTCATGTTAAGGGTGCCTTTCTCGTGTGCAGCGTGCTCCTGCTCGTGGTATTTTCCATCCCGCGGATCGGGGGAGCCGACCACCTTTGGATGAACGGGGTGTATGAATCGGTTGTTGTAATCCTCGTATTCCCGCTAATCGTGTCTATTGGCGCAGGGGGCAACATCCTGAGCAAATCGGGCATTAAGGTGTGCAAGTTCCTGGGAGGGATATCCTACCCGCTTTACATTACGCATTATCCGCTTATCTACCTGCATATTGCATGGGTTTCCAGCAATAAAGTGCCCATGGGCGAAGGCCTGTTGGGCGGGCTGCTGTTGGTGATCGTGGCTATTGGCATTGCATGGGCCAGCCTGAAATTTTATGATGAACCGGTTAGGGCCTGGCTAACGAAGCGGTTTTTGGTGAAGAAGGGCTGAAAGTAATCCATTCATCCGGCAGAAAACTTACGAAGTCTCAAAGACTTCGTAAGTTTCGGTCCCCTACCCCAATTTCCTGATCACCACCGCCGGGTTCCCTACGGCCAATAAAATCATCCTACCGTCTCTCAGGGTCTCGCGCAGCTTTAAGTTAACCCACAAAATCGCAAGCAGATATTAACTTTAGTACTGATATCTTCTTGTTTAAATTATTAAAAATCAATAAGTTAACCGTCGTTGCGAGGGACGAAGCAACCTCTACACTTGCAAATCAATGTGTAAAATGCGGTCAGAACCACCCCGCCGTAAGCAATTCCCGACTGCTTTTCGAGCCGAGGTTACAGGAACTATGGAATTTATATATACCGCAAACTATATTGTGGGTTAACTTTAGCTCGAGGAGGACCCTGAGATGACGGATAAAGTTTAGTAAGTTTTGGTCCCCTACCCCAACTTCCTGATCACCACCGCCGGATTGCCAACAGCCAAAGAGTCATCCGGGATGTTTTTGGTAACCACCGCGCCGGCGCCGATGACGCAGCGGTTTCCGATGCTTACGCCGGGGCAAATGATGGCGCCACCGCCTATCCAGCAATCATCGCCGATGGTGATGGGTTTGGCGTTCTCCCGCGTCCGCCGGGCAATGGCATCAAGCGGATGCGTAGCGGTATATATCTGAACGCCGGGCGCGCAGAATACATTATTGCCGAGCGTTACTGTCATTACATCCAGCACCACGCAGTTCACGTTAAAATAGACATTTTCGCCCGCAATAATGTTGTAGCCGTAGTCGCAATGAAAAGGCGGTTCAATATAAATGCTGGAGTGCGCATTGGGCAGCAGCTCTGCTAATAGCTGTTTCACACGATCACCAAAGACATACTCGTCCACATTCAGTTGTTTCAATAGCGTTTTGCACCTGATCCTTTCGGCAACAAGTTGCCCATCGCCAGCGAGGTAGTACTCGCCCGAAAGCATCTTTTCTTTTTCGGTTTGCATAGTTTTGGGTTGCATTTATCGAACGGCAATTTAACAAAACATCTTCACCACAAATAAGGTATCAGCCGCTTTCTGTCGGCTGGATATTCAGGAAATTGTTTGCGGTACCAGCGGCGGTTTGCGATGGCCCGGGGAATAAGGTTGGCGCAGCTCCAGATAAAAAATGCGAGTGCCGGAAGGCTCCGGGTCAATAAGGCAAAGCCACCCCATTCGATCAATTCGCCAAGCAGGTTAGGCGAGGCGACCAGCTTAAACAGCCCGGCCTGCGGCAGCCTATAACCGGTTTCGCCTGGCTTGCGGAGGCTGATGAGGTAATAGTCCGATTTCCAATTTAACAGCATTCCACCGATAAACAATATACTCCCGCTGATAAACGCCGGTGAAGTGAGCCAATCGTCGGGGTAATGAGCAAAGCGGCCAAACCAAATGCCCAGCAAGGAGCCGTTAACCGTGTTAAACAGCACAGCGGAAAGCATAATAACAAGAGGCATTTTTTTTCCGGTGGTGCGGATGGCAAACGGGTACACCAAACTCCGGTGGATATAATGAATAAAAAACAACGCCATCATAACAGTCGCGGGCGTGTGCCAGTTAAACTGCCTGAATGGCATCCACAAGGCAAAAACCACCATAACTGTTAGTTCCATGATTAGCCAGCCCAGCCGGTTACTCACCATCGGTCCCCAGGTGGTAATGCTAAACCGGCCGTAAGGCGCTTCCCTGCGCAACAGGTATAGCCAGGCGATGATGCCTATCGCTATCCAGCAAATAATAAACCAGTGGAAACGGGTTATGTCGATCATCGGTTTTTTTAATTTCGTAAATTAGCTGTTGTTGAAAGCCTCCTAAAATAGTGATAAATGAATAGTGGAAAGACGCTGCTGCCGGCAATTATCGTATTAATGTTCTTAAGCCTGGCCGCTACTGCACAGGTGAGGCCGGAAGACCGGATAAAAGGCCTTTGGTTGACGGAAGAGAAAGACGGGAAAATTGAGATCTTCCGCACGGGCAATACTTATACGGGCAGGCTGGTTTGGGGCAACTCTGTGCTGGATGAGCACGGTAATCCCAAACATGACGTTAACAACCCGGACCCGAAGCTGAGGACCCGGACGCTGCAGGGCATGGTGATGCTTACCGGCTTGGTTTATGAGGACGG